>CANSKT010000001.1 GCA_947647555.1 uncultured Peptococcaceae bacterium
TTAGCCACATAATAAGCGCTTTTCATGCGCCCCTCTATTTTCAGACTGGCCGCGCCAGACAATAAAATTTCCGGCAACAGTTCCAGCAGACGCAAATCCTTACTATTAAAAATGTAAGAACCCCATTTATCCTGTTCAATCGGCATATACTGCCCGGGACGTTTGGCCTCCTCCAGCCGATACTGCCAGCGGCAGGGCTGCGCACAATCGCCCAGATTAGCGCCGCGGCCGCACAAAAAGCTGGATAACAGGCAACGGCCGGAATACGCCATGCAAACCGCGCCATGCACAAAAATTTCCAACTCAATCGGCACCGCCCGGGCAATCTGACCACACTCCGCCAGACTGACCTCTCTGGCCAGCACCACCCGACTGGCGCCCTGCTCCAGCCAAAACTGCGCCGTCTGGCTGTTGCTGCTGGCCGCCTGCGTGCTGATATGCCGCTCCACACCCGGCGCTAACTCCCCAGCCATTCGGAAAATACCGGGGTCGGCAATAATAAACGCGTCCACGCCCCACTCCGCCGCCTGCGGCAAAAGCTGGCGCAAAGCCGGCAAGTGCTGCTCATGCGCATAAACATTAACCGCCAGATAAACCTTAACCCCTCTGGCATGGGCAAAATCCACCGCCGCCGCCAGTTCGGCCGCGTCAAAATTATGCGCCTGCGCGCGCAGGCTGAAATCGCTGGCGCCCAGATAAACTGCGTCCGCACCGTATAACACGGCCAGGCGCAGTTTTTCCATATCACCAGCCGGAGCCAGCAACTCCGGCTTATTTATTGAAATTTTTGTAACGTCCTGTTTAACGTCCATTCGCTAAATGCTCCTCATAAGTTTTGGCAAAATTATGTCCACCGCTGCCGTCTTCCTTGGTGCGGTAATAATAGTACTCGGTTTCCGCCGGCTCCAGCGCCGCGTCAATACAGGACAGACCCGGCGAACAGATAGCGCCCACCGGCAATCCCTCGTACAAATAGGTATTATAAGGACTTTCAATTTCCAAATCCTTATACAACAGACGCTCCTTCTGCTCGCCCAGCGCATACTGCACCGTAGCGTCAATTTGCAGTTTCTGACCAACCGCCAACCGGTTATAAATAACGCTGGCAATCAACGGCCGCTCGTCTGCCACGCGCGCTTCTCGTTCAATCAGCGAAGCCAGCGTCACAATCTCCTTGGCGCTCATACCCAGCTTATTTGCCTTGCGCTGACGCTCGCCGTCCCAGATTTTATCAAACTGCGCCAGCTGCATCTTCACCAAATCCTCGGCCTGCCAGGTCACCAGCACATTATAGGTTTCCGGGAACAAAAAGCCCTCCAGCCGGTTATAATCCTCACCGTCCGGAATATAGTCATAGGGCAGTTCCATTTCCGCACAGCAGCGCAAAAAATCCTCCGCCGTACACATGCCGGATTTTTCCCAGATATCGGCAATCTGCGGCACCGTTTTGCCCTCCGGTATCGTCACATTAACCGTGTTGTTATCGTTGCGGCCTTTTTTCAGTTCTGACAAAATCTGGGCATAGCTGACCTCGCCGGAAAAAACATACGTGCCGGGGCGCAAATCACCCTCCGCCTTTTCACCGCGCACATAAAGCAGAAAAGAGGGGACGTTCTTAATCAGCCCGTTATCCGCCAGCCGTCTGGCCATTGCGCCGCTGCCCATGCCCTCGTCAATCACAACCGTAACCGGCTCCGCCAGCCGCACCGTGCCCGGCAGAATATAAGAAGCCAGGCCAAAGCCAACCGCCAGCAGCAACGCCAAACACAGCAGCAGCGCCGGCCCCTTTTTCAGTTTTTTCTTTTTTGCAGTCTGTCTACTCAAAATAATCCACTCCCTTTTTACAAAATATACCACTATCCAAAAAACTCGTCAGTTTATATTCTAACATTATTCAACAAATTTTACAAGCCATTTTACCGGGATAAGGCAGGATAAATTTGCTAAACAGAGAATAAAACAAAGGAGAACAAAAATAAATAATTATTGCGCAAATAGGGAGTGATAATCATGGCATTAGTAAATACCAGAGATATGTTTAAAAAAGCCTATGCCGGCGGTTATGCGGTGGGTGCTTTCAACGTCAACAATATGGAGATTATTCAGGGCATCACCGAGGCCGCCCAGGAAACAAAATCGCCGCTGATTTTGCAGGTTAGCGCCGGCGCACGCAAATATGCCAAGCATATTTATCTGGTGAAGCTGGTGGAGGCCGCCATTGAGGACTGCGGACTGGATTTGGCGCTGCATCTGGACCACGGCGAGGATTTTGCTATCTGCAAAGCCTGCATTGACGGCGGTTTTTCCTCCGTGATGATTGACGGCTCCAAGCACAGCTTTGAGGACAACATCGCCCTGACCAAACAGGTGGTAGATTACGCCCATCAGTTCAATGTAACCGTAGAGGGCGAGTTGGGTCGTTTGGCCGGTGTGGAGGACGACGTTAACGTCAGCGAAGCCGACAGCTCCTATACTGACCCGGCGCAAGTGGAAGAATTTGTCAGCCGCACCGGCGTAGACTCACTGGCTATCGCCATCGGCACCAGCCACGGCGCTTATAAATTCAAGCCCGGCACCAAACCCCAGCTGCGTTTTGATATTCTGGCAGAGGTGGAACGTCGCCTGCCCGGCTTCCCGATTGTCCTGCACGGCGCTTCTTCTGTTATGCAGGAATATGTTGCCAAAGTTAACCAGTTTGGCGGTGCTATGCCGGACGCTATCGGCGTGCCGGAGGATATGCTGCGCAAAGCCGCCAGCATGGCCGTCTGCAAAATCAATATCGACTCCGATTTGCGCCTGGCGCTGACGGCCGCTGTGCGTGAACATCTGGCCACCAACCCCGACCACTTTGACCCCAGACAATACCTCACCCCGGCTCGTGCGGCCATTAAAGAGGTTGTGGCGCACAAAATGCGCGAAGTTCTGGGCTGCGCAGGGCAAGCCTAATGCGAATAGCCCTTTTTGCCGAAACTTATCTGCCCAACGTCAGCGGCGTGGTGACCCATGTCCACGCTCTGCGCGTTGGTCTGGAGCGCCTGGGGCATGAAGTGCTGGTGGTCTGCGGCGATAACAGCTATGGCCGGCACCTGCTCAAGGACAATGTGCTCTACTGCCCCGGCTTTGTATCAGAAAAATTTTACGGCTACACACTCTCCACCCCCTGGAGCAAGCAGCGCGCTAAATATATCAGCGATTTTGCGCCGGATATCATTCACCTGCACACGGAATTTGGTATCGGCATGTTTGGCATGCACTGGGCGCTTGCCCATAACCTGCCGCTGGTCTATACCCTGCATACCATGTATGACGATTACGTTTATTACGTGGCGCCGCACCCCTTTATTCCAGCGGCGCGCAGTCTTTCGCACAAATTCTTTGCGCGCTATATTAAGGCGGCCGACGCGATTACCGGCCCCTCGCAGAAATGTCAGGATTATGTGGACGCGCTGGGTCTTAAGCGTCATGTGCATATTATCCCCAACCCGGTTGAGTTGGATAAATTTGACCCGGCCAATATTGACCCGGCCGCCATTCAGGCCGTACGCACCCAGAACAATCTGCCGGAAGACTGCCAATATGTGCTGTTTGTCGGCCGACTGGGCAAGGAAAAAAGCGCTGATGATTTGATAAAATGCTGGGCGGCCGCCGTGCAGCCAGAGGATAAGCTTAAACTGCTAATCATCGGCGAGGGACCGGTGCGCGCCGAATTGCAGCAGCTAACCACAGATTTGGGCGCTGATGACCGCATCATTCTGCCCGGCAAGGTGGAGCATGACGATATACCGCCCTATCTGGCGCTGGGCAGTCTATATGCCACCGCCTCTCTCTCCGATACCAATTCTATTTCCATGCTGGAGGGCATGGCCTGCGGTCTGCCAGTGCTGCAAAAGGACGACCCCATCAACGCCGACCAAGTTCAGGAGGGTGTAAACGGCTTTGTTTTCCGTGACGCGGCGGAGTTGAAGCAAAAGCTGGCCGCCTGGCAGGCGCTTTCCCCGGCGGAAAAGGAGGCTTTAAGCACCAGCACGCGCCAGTCTGTGGCCGACCAGGGTTATGAAACGCTGGCCAAACGCCTGCTGGCCGTCTATGCAGAAGCCATTGATGTGCAAAAGCAATCTCCGCATAACGGCATGCGGCTGAAAATCACCCGTCAGCTGAAAACGGCCAAAAACGCCATGGGGCGCTTCTACAAATTCCCGAACCTGTTCAACCAGCGCAAGGACTGATGTTGACAGGCCGGTTAAAGTGCTATAAACAACAAACCCTCGGAAATATTCCGAGGGCTTTCTGTTTTAAATCTGTTCTTTAATTTTCTGACATTTCCTCCAAAGCCAGCGCCACATCTTCCCATTCAGCCATGGTGCTATCCAGCTGCTGCTGCACCTCTTGCAGCTGATTATGCAGCGCCACAGCCTGCTGGTAATCGCTGGCCAACTCCGGAGCGGCCAACTGCGCCTCCAAATCCGCTTTTTGCGCCTCGCCGTCAGCAATCGCCTGTTCCAGACGCTGCAAGCGGTTTTGCATTTTACGCAAATTAGCCGCCTGCTCCTTGCGCGCCTGATAAGACTGCCGCCCCGGCGCAGCGTCGCTGTTAGCCTTTTCGGTTTTACCTGCGGCCGGCTCGTCAGCAGCCGAAACGCCAATTTGACCACGCTTTTCCAGATAATATTCCCAGCCGCCGCAATATTCCGTCAGGCGGCCATTTTCCAACACCGCCACCTTTTCCGCCAGCGCGTTAATAAAATAACGGTCATGCGAGATAGCCAGAATAGCGCCGTCATAACTGCGCAAAGCCTGCTCCAGCGCTTCACGCCCGGCAATATCCAAATGATTGGTCGGTTCGTCCAGCAACAGCAGGTTCGGCCGCCCCAGCAAAATTTTCAACAGCCCCAGCCGCGCCTTTTCACCACCGGAAAGTACGTTGCAGGGCTTATCCAAATCCTCGGCAAAGAACAGAAAAGCCGCCAACGCCGTGCGCAGTTCGGTTTCCGTCAGCCGTGGGTAATGATTACGCAAATAGGTCAGCAAACCGTCGGAACTGTCGTCCAGCTTCTGGACCTGGTCATAATAGCCTATTTTCAGCCCCATACCCTGAAAAACCGCGCCGCTGTCCGGCGGCAGCTGTTGCAGCAACACCCGAAACAGCGTCGTTTTGCCCACGCCGTTGGGTCCCAGCAGAAATACACGCTCGCCCTTATGCAGCGCAAAATCCAGCTGCTGCAAAATCTGCTTCTCGCCAAAGGCCAGACTGACCTGCTCCGCACGCAGTAAATCCTGACCGGAGGATGGCGCCGCCTTAAAGCGAAAATTCAACTCGACCGACGGCTGATCCACTGCCACCAGCTGCTGTTCCAGCTTGGCCAGCGCTTTTTCCTTGCTGTGCGCCATAATCAGCGTTCTTTCCCGGTTCCACTGCTTCTGCTGCTGAATAATCCCTTTCATACGCTCAATCTCTCGCTGCAAATTGGCGTTATGACGCAAGGCCGCTTCATTATCGGCCTGACTTTGCCGCTTAAAAGCAGAAAAATTGCCTTTATAAAGCTTCAAATGGTGATTAAACAGATGCATAGTCTGCTCAGTGGTAGCGTCCAGAAAATAGCGGTCATGCGAAATAACAATATAGGCTTTGTTCAGAGTGCGCAAAAAATCCTCCAGCCATTCCAGCGCCGTCACGTCCAAGTGATTGGTCGGCTCGTCCAGCAGCAACAAATCAGCGTCGGACAGCAGCAGCTTGGCCAAAGCCAGCTTGGCTCTCTGGCCGCCGGAAAGTTCCAGCAGCCGGCGCGAGAAATCGCTCTCCTTAAAGCCCAGACCCAGCAGCGCCCCCTTAATACGGCTTTGATAGGTTAGTCCACCCTGCTCCCTGTAGGCCTCGTTCATGGTAAATTGCTGCTGCAAAAGCCGGTTCTGCTCGTCCGGGTCTACCGCCAGCCCCGGCGCTTGCAGCTGCCGGTTCACCAAATCCAGCTGCTTTTCCAGCTGTTGCAGGGGCGCAAACAGCCCCAACAACTCCTGCCAGATGCTATGTTCGTGATGTTTTAACTCCTGCTCCATAACGCCTATTCTCAACCCTTTGGGTCGGATAATCTCTCCGCCCGTAGGCTCCAGCTGACCGGATATCAGCCGAAAAAGGCTGGTTTTGCCGGCGCCATTGGCTCCCACCAGCCCGGTTTTGCTTTTTTCCGCCAGCGTCAGCGAACAATCCACCAGTACCGGCCGTTCCAGATAGGCCAGCGATAATTTATTCAAGGCAAGTATTGACATTGTCAAATGCTCCTAACTGCAAAATTTTTATATTATTATAACATATATCTGCAAGATTTGTATAGCTTTACGCCGCCATTCTATGTTATAATAGTATAATTATATATTATACTTATTTTTAATCAGAAGTCAAATATAGCCATTATTTTTTCTAAAGAGAGGTAAACTATGACTAACCAACAAGAGTTAGAATTATATCAGATAAAAATGCTTTTTAACCAGCCAGCCGCCACAGCCGCCTTTCCGGAATGGCTGCAACCCCGGCAGACCAAAGCCGTTCAGCATTTTCACCAAAGCCTGCCGCAATATCAGCCCACGCCGCTTTTGACACTGCCCCGGCTGGCCGCGGAGGGCGGCGTGCAGGCCGTTTTAATTAAGAATGAAGCGGAGCGCTTTGGCCTGAACGCTTTCAAAGCGCTGGGCAGCAGCTGGGCGATTGCCCGGCTTTTGGCCGAAAGACTGGGCTTAAATCCAGAAACGGTACGCTTGGCCGATTTAACCCAGCCGGAAAACCGCTCCCGACTGGCCGCGGAAAAAATCGCTTTCTGCACCGCCACCGACGGCAACCATGGCCGCGGCGTAGCCTGGGCGGCCAAACTTTTAGACTGCCCCTGTCATATATATCTGCCGGCCGGCGCGGAGCCGGAGCGCGTACAGGCTATCGCCCAACTGGGCGCAGAGGTTATCACTACCGAACTCTCCTATGACGACACGGTCGTGCTGGCGCGAAAACAGGCGGAGGCTCATGGCTGGCTGCTGGTGCAGGATACCACCCTACCCGGCTACACGGAAATTCCCAAACTGATTATTCAGGGCTATTCCACCATGGCCACCGAAATTATGGCGCAGCTGCAACAACAGAAACTGCCAACCCCCACCCACATTTTTCTGCAAGCCGGGGTTGGCTCCATGGCCGGAGGCATGCTGGCTTTTCTGGCGCAGGCCATGGCTCAAAGCGCGCAGCCACGCCCCAAATTCATAATTCTGGAGCCCAAACAGGTTAACTGCTGTTATCTGGCGGCGCAAAGCGGCAACCCGGCCGCCAGCGTACCGGGCGTACAGCAGACCATTATGGCCGGGCTGAACTGCGGCACCCCCTGTTCAGTGGTTATGCCGCTGCTGCAAGCGCAGGCGGATTGCTTTATGGCCTGCCCGGATTTTGTCGCCGCGCACGGTATGCGTCTGGCAAACAATCCGCAGGCGGCAACCGCTCAAGCGCCTTTTATCTCCGGCGAATCCGGCGCAGTGGCGCTGGGCGCTATCGCCCTGCTTTTGCAGCGGCCGGAGATGGCGCAGGCACGGGAAATTTTGAATATCAACGCCCATTCTGTAATGCTGGGTATCAACACGGAGGGGGCAATGGCGCCCAGCGTCTGGCAGAAAATTGTCAAAGAAGGCGCCTGCCCTCTGCCTTAATAAGGAGTTTATGCTAACATGTTAGAATTAATAAATGTTCAGACGGCCAAACCGCAATATCTGCGCCGCCTGAAAAGATTATACAAGCAAGCCTTTCCCTGGTATGAGCGCAAGCCCTGGCAGCTGCTCCGCCAAACCGCCGCCCGAGGACGGGCGGAAATGCTGGCCGTGCGCGATAGCCAGCACAATTTTTGCGGTCTGGCTATCTGCCTTTTCTGGCAGGATATCGTGCTGCTGGATTATTTGGCAGTGGAGCCCAAACAGCGCAGCCGGGGTATTGGCGCGCAAATTATACCGCTGCTTTTACAGCGTTATCCACAAAAACGGCTGCTGCTGGAAAGTGAACGCCCCGGCGCGCCTTATACTAATCTGGCGGATTGCCGCCGCCGGCTGGCCTTTTATCAAAAATGCGGATTACAAAATACCGGGCTGATTGTGCAACTATATATCAGCGAATATTTACTACTTTGGTTGCCCGGCGCCGAGGCCAACGCGCAGCCGCCCGGCTTTGCCGATTATCAGAACCTTTATAATGGAATTTTCGGTGAATTGACCGCATGGCGCTTAAATATTCGGGAATTATAAACGGAGGAAGAAAAAATTGCCCCAAATAAATTTCAAGCCGATAACGCTGGCCGATAAGCCGGCTATCAATGCGCTGCTAGCGCAAATTCACCCCACAATCGTGGAACAGTCTTTTAACACGCTTTTTCCCTGGCAGCAGCCCCATGCCTATCATTGGGCGCAGTTTGAAAACTGGCTGCTTATCCGCACCACCTATCAGGGGCGGACTTCCTTTCTGCCGCCGCTGGGGCCGGCCGAGGGCTATCAAAGACCGCTGGAAGCGCTGGCCGCATATGCCGCCGGGCTTGGTCTGCCGCAAATTTTTACCGAGGTTACCCAGACCTGGCGCGATTTGATTATGCAGCATCGGCCGGGGCATTTTCAGATTTTCAGCGACCGCAACGCCGCCAATTATGTTTATCGAATTGACGACCTGACTAATTTAAGCGGCAAAAAATATCATGCCCAAAAAAATATGCTTAATCATTTTAAACGCAATTATCCAGAATATCAGTTTAAACCGCTGACGGCGGCGCTGTTGCCGGCCTGCCGTCAGGCGCTGGATTTTTGGTGTGCTTCCCGGCAGAATAATAACACCAGTTTTCCCACGCTTTTGCAGGAAAGCCGCGCTATTAACCAGATGTTTGCCCATTGGACCGACCTGGATATTTACGGCGCCTGCATATTGCTGCAAGGGCAGGTGCAGGCCTTTGCGATTGCAGAGATTTTGAATGAAGACACCGTGGCTGTGCTTATCGAAAAAGCCAACAGCCAAATCAAAGGGCTTTACAGCGCTATTAATCAGATGTTCCTGGCGGAATACTGGCAGGATTTTACTTATGTCAACCGCGCCGAGGATTTGGGTCTGGCCAACCTGCGCCGCACCAAAATGTCCTATCTGCCGGCGCGGCTGGAAATGAAATATATACTCTGGCCTAGCGGCTGGCGCAACACTAAATAAGGGAGGAATAAGACATGTCAATCAGGCACCCCCGGCCAGGGGATATTCCCGGCCTGCAAAAACTTTGGGCGGCCAGCTTTCCGGAAGACCGCGACGGCAAATTTATTCCCTGGTATTTTCAAAACCGTTTTCAGCCGGAAAACTGCTGGCTGCTGGAACAGGACGGTGAAATTGCCGCCATGTGCTTTGCGCCGGAAGTTCAAATGCAGCTGACCGACGGCAAAACGACGCTGACCGTTCCCTACATTCAGGGCGTAGCCACCGCCGAAAAGCAGCGGAGCAAAGGCTTTTGCCACCGGCTTCTGGCTATGGCAGAGGCCGAGTTGGCCACGCGCGGCTATCCCTTTTGCCTGCTCAAGCCATTTGACCCAGCTTTTTATCAACCGCAGGGCTATCGTTTTTTCTCTTATATCCGCCGCTATAATCTGCGGCTGGACGAGCATTTTCTGGCTCCCCTGCCAACTGATAAACAGCCCTGTCGACTGGAGCATTATCTGTGCCCGGAAGCGGCGGCCGAGCCGGCGGCAGAAATTTATCAGCAATGGTGCCGGCTGGGCGTGCCGCGCGCCTTTGCGATGCGCCGCCCGGCAGACTTTACCCTGCTTTTATCCGACCATCAGCATGACAACGGCCAGCTGCTGCTAGTCAAAAGCCGTCAGAATGAACCGCTGGCCTATGCGCTTTATACCGCCACCGCCAACGGCCTTTTTATCCGGGAGTTAGCATTCAAGCGCCCGGAGCCGGCGCGCTGGCTTTTAACAGCACTGGCCGCCGATTACCGGGAGGACACGCCGGAGGCTGTAATTATCATGCCTGATAACCCGGCCTGCTGCACGCCGCTGCCGCAAACGCTGACCGGCTGGCAGGTTTTGCCGTTTGCCATGCTAAAACGCTTGACTAAACCGGCGCAAGAGTGCTACAATAGTATAGAGAACGCTTATTTTTATGAATACTTTTAATCCTCAATGTTTGATAGTGTTTTTTCATCAGGAGATATAAATATATGCCCCAAAAAAAACGCCTGCGTTTGCCCATATTGCGCCAGAAAAGTCAACGGCGCCAAGCACGCCGGACTGTTCCGCGCAAACCGCCGCGCCGTCTGCGTCAGGAAATTGTTTTAATGCTCTGCACCGCCCTTATTTTCATTCTTGGCGGTATTCTGGTTGGGCCGACCTTGCTGTCTAATCCACAAAAAGAATTTGAAAATATGTATGTTTACCAGAGAATGGTTAATACCAGCAATATCAGCGAACTTTTAGACCAGAAAAATATCAACCTGGGCGAGTCGGCCAAAATCAAATCATTGCTGCGCGATTCTCTGCCGGCCGGCATTTTTTTAAGCAGCTTCGATATCACGCTGAACAAGCTGACCGTCACCTACGATTTAACGGAAATCTCTGGCAGCACCCAGGAAAGCTATGACGAATTCTGGACGGCCGATAATACCGAACAGATTATTATGTATAACACGGCGGCGCTTTTTGTGCTGGTGCGCAATCTGGAGATTGTGGAAATCAATGTTAAAGGCTATTCTTTCCCCACCTGTATTTTCACAGCCGAGCAGGCGGCCGATGTGTTTAATCTGGAAACGCTTTCCCAAATCAGCACCGCCGTGGAATGGCAACAGGAACTTATCGTCAACGGCGTTTATGACAGCGAAACACGCGCCGCTTTTTTTGCCGTTTATCCCTTAACCCGGCCGGCTGGCCCAATCGCCTGACAGGAGGTTTAATCATGCCAGAAATTTCCAATCCATTTTTTACCGATTTGCCAGAAGCTGATTTTGCCGTCAACTTCCGGCGCGCTATTAGCCAGGAGTTGCTGCAACATTGCAGCGCTCAGGGGCTTACGCCCGGCCGGCTGGCGCAGAAAGCCAACATGCCTTTAAGCACACTGAACAGCGTGCTGCACGGCGTTAGCGCCAACTCCGGCATTTTAACCCTGCTCAACGTCTGCCAGGGGCTGGGGCTGGAACTGGACGAACTTATCACCACAGCCTGCAACACCGCCCGGGCCGCCCAGCATAAAAACGGCCAGTAATTCATATATTTCAGGTATAGGCACTAAAAAGGAGAAAAAAATGACAAATAATCTCACACTAAAATTCAGTAAAATGCATGGCTGCGGCAACGATTTTATTATGCTGAACGGTTTCAGCCAAAATTTACCCTCGGATATGGGTCAGCTGGCTATCCAGCTTTGCGACCGTCATTTTGGCATTGGCGCCGACGGTATTCTGGCGCTTTACCCCACTGCCGCCGCTGATTTTGAAATGCGGCTTTTTCAGCCAGACGGCTCAGAAGCGGAAATGTGCGGCAACGGTATCCGCTGTGCGGCGCTTTTTGCCCGGCAGCAGGGCATTGTCAGCCATAATGATTTAACTGTGCAGACGCTGGCCGGCCTGATTAAACCAAGCATCAACCCAGTCGACGGCCAGGTGCGTGTGGATATGGGACTGCCGCGCCTGACGCCGGCAGAAATCCCCTGCCTTATTGAAAACAATAACGCTCCCCTGCTGGACCAGCCGTTGGAGGTTCTGGGTCGGGAGTTTAAATTCTGCGCCGTTTCCATGGGCAATCCGCATGCCATAATCTTTCTGGACTCTGCGCCGCAAAATCTGGCCGTAGAAAAATACGGCCCTCTGCTGGAGCATAACGCCATTTTTCCCGCCCGAGCCAACATTGAATTCGCCCAGGTTCTTGACGAACATAATATAGAAGTACGCGTTTGGGAGCGTGGCGTTGGCGAAACACTGGCCTGCGGCACCGGCGCCTGCGCCACAGCGGTGGCGGCGCTGTTGACTGACCGCGCCCAAAGCCCGGTTAACATAAAACTGCCCGGCGGCACGCTGCAAATCGAATGGCAGAACGGTCAGTCCGTTTATATGACAGGCCCGGCGCAGGAGGTTTATCAGGGCGAGTTTAGCCTGACCCCGGCCGGCGAGGCGACAAATTGAGCCGCCCCCGTTTAGGTCTGGCTCTGGGCGGCGGCGGTATCCGCGGCATGGCGCATATCGGACTGATTGAACAGCTGGATAAGCATGGTATCCGCGCTGATATGGTTGCCGGCACATCTATCGGCGCCTGTATGGCCGCGCTTTATGCCTGCAATTACAAAGGCAGTTTTATGGCCAGCTTTATGCAAAATGTTAACCTGAAACTGATTTTGCCGCTCTCACCCTCGCTGGGCGGTCTGGTAAACGGCAAAAACTACGCCGAATTTGTTCGTCTGCTTACTAAAGGGCGAAATATTGAGGATTGCCCTATCCCCCTGCGCATCGTGGCCACTGATTTGGAAGAAAGCCGTATGGAGGTTTTTGCCGACGGCCCAATCTGGCGCGCCGTGCATGCATCTTCCGCGGTGCCGGGCGTTTTCACGCCGGTTAAATATCGCGGCAAGGTTTATGTGGACGGTTGTCTGGTGGATAACTGCCCCTGTCAGGTGTTGCGTGAGATGGGCGCGGATATTGTGGTCGCCGTGGATTTGGACTCGCTGAAATATAATCACAGCGCCGTTAAGCGGAACAATTTGATTGATGTGCTGCAACATTCCATAAATGTTATGGGGCGTAAAAATAATAGCGTTGATCAGGCCGATATTGTTTTGCAGCCCATGGAAACCAACATCTATTCCATGGACTTGAGCAAGGCCAATTATGCACTGGAATGTGGGCGCAAGGAGGCGGCCGAGCGCATTGATGAAATTCTGGCTCTTTTGGCTAAATAATTTTTCACTGCCGCGCTAATTCTTTAAATGAGGTGTTAAATATGAATAACAATCTGGCTTACAAAGAGGATATTTGGGAAGAAATAATTAACGGTCAGCCGGTGTTGATGTCGCCCCGGCCAACCTGGAGCCATATTTCAGCGGCCGCCAATATTTTCTATATCTTCAGAAAATTCCTTTTCGGGCGCAAATGCACGCCTATCCCCGACGGCATGGAGGTTTATCTGGACGAAAAAAACCGCTTTATTCCGGATATGATGGTGGTCTGCGACCCGGAAAAAATTCACCAGAACGGCGTTTATGGCGCACCGGATTTGGTGGTAGAAGTACTATCGCCCAGCACCATGAAGCGCGATAAGGGCGATAAAAAAACGGCCTATGAGCAGGCCGGGGTTAAGGAATATTGGATTGTCAGCACGGAGGAAAAATCCATTGAGCAGTATTTGCTGATTGACGGCCGGTTTGTGCTGCATGAGGTTTATGCCGTCTATCCCGATTATCTGCTGGAAAAAATGACCGACGAAGAAAAAGCGGAAATTATCACCGAGTTTAAATGCAGCCTCTATGATGATTTGCTTATCAAACTGGAGGACGTTTTTGAGCGCGTTAATTAGTTTGTTAATTTAAGCCCCAGCCTGTTGGCCGGGGCTTATTTATGTCTAATCATTTGTGATTGAGTTAGCTGCTTGATTTTTTTGCGCAAATCGCCGCGCAGCTGCTGGGCGCGCGCAATATCATATTTACATTCTTTCGGCTCCTGCTGATAAACGCTCAACGCCTGGTTATACAATTCCAGTGCTTCACGCAATGCCGGCAAATCATCGCACAAACTGTTATCCTTGCCGACCAGGCCTATGGCCTGCTGCACCAGCCGCATACCCCGGGAGCGCACGCCGTCCCGGCCGACAAACTCGCATATTTCATTCACCTTGCCATAAGCCTGCTGACTTTTTGGCTCATTTTTTTGTGCAGCATAAAAATTGCCCAAAGACTGGTAAAAATTTTTGGTTATGTCCAACATTTCTTCCAGCTTTTTCTGCAAAATCACTTCTGCCTTTTGGTAAAAGCGCTCGCCCTCGTCCCACTGGTGCAGTTCCCAGCAGCAACGCCCGGCCAGTTTATACATATCCGCCAATTCCAGCGTATCCCTCTGCACATGCTCCAGATTTTCAAGCAACGGCCGCGCCAGCTTTAGGGCATGGGTAAAATCCTGCTTCTGAAAAAACGCCTGCTTAAAACATTCCTTTAATTCCCAATGCAGCATACGCCGCGTAAGGTTATATACACGCTGCGGCGGCTGGTCTGGCAGACGGCTAACCGCCCAAAGTTCGTCGCTTTCATCGTCCCAGCAGATAAAGCACGGCGGCAAATTATCGGCGGCCAGCAGCTGCCAAAGTTCCGGCGGCACATCGGTCTCACTTTCCCGACTGCCGACCAGATAAACGACTTTGCGCAAATTCCTAATAAGCAGCTGGATTAGAAAATCACGCAGATGCATCTGCGCTGGGGCAAAATCGCTCCAGACTGGCCGCTCATCGTCATCGTCCATAAACTCGTCGTCGTCATAATATTGATGTTCAGCATAGTAAAGCTGCGGATTGACCTCGGCAAAATCAATACGCCGAAAGGCCAGCAGCATATAAAAATCCCAGCGGCCAAAAATCACCAAATCATCATCTGTAATATTCATCAGTCCGGGATTTTGGAAACAGCAGCTGTTAGCGTCGGTATTGACGGCAAGACGACCATAGCCCAGTAAAAACTCCTGCAACATCGGCGGCAAAAACAGCTTGCGTTTGTTCTCCGCGCTGATTATATCCCCTCGCCAAACGCCCAGCCTTTCACCGCCATAATAAATCTGCAATGCTTCTAATGGCTCAATATCAACATGCAGCAAAAGCAAGCACTTCTTTCATTATTATATTAAACCCTGCACCAGAATAACCAAAATCAATACCGGCAGCACAAACTGGAAATAATATTTAAATTGACGCGGCATTTTCACACCCTCGCCGGTGTTGGCCTCGGCCAGATATTTGTCATAGCCCCAACCCCATTTGCTGACACAGAACAGCAGATAAACCAGCGAGCCCAGCGGCAGCAGCAGATTGCTAACCAGAAAATCCTCGCTGTCCAGAACATCGCGGCCGCCAATCAAATGCAGATTGCTCCACAAATTATAACCCAACACGCAGGGCAGACTGGCCACGAAAACGAAAATCAGGTTAACCAGCACCGATTTATGCCGGCTCCAGCCCAGATTATCCATACAGCTGGCCAGCAGATTTTCAAACACGGCGATAACCGTGGAGAAGCTGGCGAAACTCATAAACAGGAAGAAAAGCGCGCCCCAGAACTGACCGCCGGCCATATGCGCAAAAACCTTGGGCAGCGTAATAAAGATAAGCGAAGGGCCGGCGTCTGGCTGCACGCTGAAGCTGAAGCAGGCCGGAAAAATAATCAGACCGGCCATCAAAGCCACAAAGGTATCCAAACCACAAATACGCACCGCCTCACTGGCCAGCGTGTTAGATTTTGACATGTAACTACCGAAAATCTCCATAGCCGCAATACCAAGACTTAATGTGAAAAACGCCTGGTTCATCGCCGCCGTGATTACACTGCCCAAACCAACCTCAGCCGCACGCTGAAAATCGGGCAGCAGATAAAATTTAACGCCCTCCAAAGCGCCAGGCAGCACCAGGCTATGCAGTGCCAGCAACACAATCAGCGCCAGCAGACCCAGCATCATCACCTTGGTTATCCGCTCCAGACCTTTGCGCAGCCCCAGACTGCATACCAAAAAGCCCAACAGCACCGTAATGCCCATAAAAATAATCATCTCGCCGGGACTGCTCAACATCGCCCCAAAAGCAGCGTCTAACTCACTGTCCTGCAAGCCGTTCAAACTGCCGGATACAAACTTAAAGAAATAACCCAGCATCCAACCGGAAACAGTGGTATAATACATCATCAACAAATAGCAGCCCAACAGACAGAACCAGCCGTGGATATGCCATTTACTGCCGGCCGGCTCCAGCGCCTTATAAGCCAAAACAGCGCTCTTGCGGCTGGCGCGGCCCACGGCCAACTCCATGGTCAACACCGGCACGCCCATAATCAGCAAAAACAGCAGATAAAACAGCACGAACACGCCGCCGCCGTTTTGCCCGGCCACATAGGGGAACTTCCACACATTGCCAATACCGATAGCACAGCCGGCGCTAACCAGCAAAAAGCCCAGTCGGGATTGAAAACTCTCTCTCTTCATCAAACCATACTCCTTTAATTTCTTCTGTTAAAAGCAGACCACCCACCAGCGTCAGGTAAGCCGGCATTTCACCATTTCTTATCCAAACCAGCGGCTGCTTAAAATAAAGTTCCGCCGTTTTGCCCACATCTCCACCCAGCGCCTCCAAAGAATAGCGCATGCGCTCCGGCTGCCGGCAGGGCTGACCCTGCGGCCGGCTGCAACCCTCTGCGCAAAGCTTACAGCTGCCGGCGGATAAAGCCCAGGCGCCAGTATTTTGCTTCTCCAGACTTAAAAGCGCCCCATGCAGCCGGTTTTTTTCCTGCTGCAAACCAGCCAAAAGCTGCTCCAGCGTAGTTCCCGGCAATGGCGTTAAAACGCAGTTCACCAGCCACAGGCTTTTAAATCGCCGCCAAATATCCATTGGTGCAAAGTCAAAGGTTGGGCAGGACCAACGCCGATTATAATTCTCACACTGCTGGCAATAACCCAGAAACTTGTCAACATCAACACATTCTTGCAGATATTCCGCCACCGGAACCTGCGCCTGTTGATGCTGCACCTTATAAAGAACCAATTCGGCCATTAAATCATCGTCCCTTTCCCCAAAAATTGTCTAAACATTGTAATTATATCACATTTATATACAGCTTGGCAAGTTTTTCAGGCCAAACAAAACTATTTTTATAAGCAGATAAAAAAAGAGCCAAGGTTTTTAACCCTGACTCCCTTTTATGGTAACTTAAAAATCTGGTGGAGGTGGCGGGATTTGAACCCGCGTCCGTAAGAGAACCCATCAAACTTTCTACGAGCGTAGTTTGTTGTTAAAATCTCGCCTCCTGATACACAGCAAACAAAGTATCAAGGCCGCCAGCCCTAAAAGTTTCCCCCGGGCGCCGCCGGGCAGGCCGCGCCGGAGTAGCTTGCATAGGTGACCTCTTTGCCGCAGCCGGCAAGCTGGGCTTTGGCAGAGGTAGCAATTAAGCTGCTAAAGCGTAGTTTCTGTTGCCATTTAAAAATGACGATTGCCATGGTTTAACGGGCTGATGACGTCCCCGGCTCGCTTATCTGACCAATCCTTCCCACGTCGAATCCAGAAAACACCCCCAAAGTTTATACTATCATATATAATTACAATTATTATAAGCAAAAACCTCCAAATTTTTACTTATAACTTTTCTGCTTTTTTCGATTTTTATAATTAAAAATCGCGGCTGCGCTCTTTCAAAGTACGCTCAATCTGGCGCTTGCTGTCGCGCTCCGCCAACGTATCGCGCTTATCATAAAGCTTTTTGCCGCGCGCCAGAGCCAACTCCACCTTAACCAGCGCGCCGCTGAAATACAAACGCACCGGCACCAGCGTCAGGCCCTTTTCTCGCACGGCGGCATAAAGCCGGGCAATCTCAGATTTATGCAGCAGCAGCCGGCGCGGCCGCTTTTCCTCATGATTATTAATATTGCCAAAGGCATAGGCGCTGATATGCAGGTTATAAAGCCAAAGCTGGCCGTTTTCAATGCGTGCATAAGCGTCCTGCAAGCTGCCCTTGCCGGCACGCAAGGATTTAACCTCCGTGCCGCGCAATTCTATGCCCACCTCATATTTTTCCAGAAACATAAATTCGTGTCGTGCTTTGCGGTTGTCGATAATTGTTTTGCCGCTCATGCCAAAACCTCCTCAAAGGTGATACGCCGCTCCAGCAAATCCACCGCCGTCAGGCGCACCTGCACATCATCGCCCAGCGAATAGCTGTGTTTTTTGCCGCGCAACAGCATAATCGGTTCAATATATTGATATTCGTCAGTCGGCAGATTTAGCAGCGGAATATGCCCCTCAATACCATTCGGCAAAGCCACATACAACCCCTTGCCCGTAAGCCCGGATACTTTGGCCGCAAAACATTGGCCGATTTTATCCTGCATGAACAGGCAGCATTTCATTTTCACCGCCGCGCGCTCAATTTCCTCGGCCGCCAGTTCGCGCTCCGACGACTGCCGGGCAGCGGCCTCAACATAACCCAAAACCTTAGAGGGATTAGTCGGCAGCAAATTCTTATTCTCGCCGCCGTTAAGCGTCTGCTTGATGACCCGATGCACCAACAAATCCGGATAACGCCGAATGGGCGAGGTAAAATGGCAATAATATTTGGCCGCCAGACCAAAATGGTCACTGCGCTTGGCGGCATAAGCGGCATGGCTCATACTGCGCAAAGCCAGCAACTGCACAAAATCCGCCGTGGGCGAGCCCTCCACCTGACTTAACAGCTTCTGCACCTCTTTGGGCTTTAAATCTGCCGCGGCCGGCAGCGGCTCCAGAGAAAGCGCCAGCAAAGCCTCATTCAAAAGCGCCAAATGCTCCTCGGTCGGCCCCTCATGCACGCGATAAACTAATGGCTGATGCAAACGCCAAAAATGCTCGGCCACCGTTTCATTGGCAGAAAGCATGGCCTGCTCAATCATCTTCTCCGCCAGCCGACTGCTGCGCTTGCCCACATCGGCCACACGCCCCTGCGCGTCCAGATAAACCTTAAGTTCCGGGAACTCAAAATCCAGCGCGCCACGCCGGTGCCGTTTGGCCGCCAGTACTCGCTGCAAAGCCGCCAAATCCTGCAACATCGGCAGAACCTCCGCCAACTTGGCCTGCGCCGCCGCGTCCTGCTCCAGCAGCGCCGCATTCACGGTATCATAGTCCAAACGCTGTTTAACCCGAATAACGCTCTGATAAATATCATGGCTAACCAACCGGCCGCGCGGCGTGTATTCCATATCACAAGCCAGCGCCAACCTGTCCTGACCGGCGTTTAAGCTGCAAATGCCGTTGGAGAGTTCCTTGGGCAACATCGGCAGTACTCGATCCGGCAGATAAATACTGGTGGCGCGCGCAAAAGCCTCCTGCTCCAAAGCGGAGCGCAACGGCACATAATGCGATACGTCGGCAATATGCACGCTCAACAGATAATTGCCGTTATCCAGCCGCCGGCAGTAAACCGCATCGTCAAAATCCCGGCTGTCCACGCCGTCAATCGTTACCAGCGGCAATTCCCGGCAGTCACGCCGGCCGGCGCCCCAATCCTGCGGCTCAACCTGCTGCGGCGCGGCGGCCGCCTCCTGCAAAACATCTTCCGGGAAATCGCCAGGCGCGCCAAACTGCCGCATAATCAGCATCATATCCTCGCCGGAGCCGTCCACCAGCTTTTCAGCGTCCACACGCTGTAAAACTTTCAACACCCGGCCGGCAATGCGGCTCTCTTTGGTAACCTTACTTTCGTCAAGCCCACCCATGACCGCAATTTCCACCCAATCCGAACCCTGCGCCGGGCCCACCAAATCGCGAGGGATAAAAATATCCGGCCAGCCCGGACGATGCGTACGGACAAAACCATAGCCGGCCTGCGCCGCCATGAAATAACCCTGCATAACATGGCCGGCGCGCTGCGCCTGCTTCTGTAAGATTTTCTCCTTTTGCTGCTTCTCCCATTTGCGCATTCTTTCCCGGCTGGCTCTGCCGCGTGAACGTCTTTTTTTCATATTTGTTTCACTCCCTCCGGCGTCGCCAACCAGGTTTTGCTGGCCGCCAGCGCTTCGTCCATCAACTCTTTAACCGGCAGCTTTTCCTCCATCGCCAGCGCCTCGGCCAACCGCGGCTTAATCTTGGGGTGCGCCGGCAAAAATACCGTGCAGCAATCCTCATAAGGGCGGATAGAAATATCATAGGTGCCAATCTGTTTGGCGCGCTCCATGATTTCCTCTTTGTCAAAGCCCACCAGCGGCCGCAAAACCGGCATCTTGGTAACCTCATTGATAACATACATGCTTTCCAGCGTCTGGCTGGCCACCTGCCCCACACTCTCGCCGGTATAAATGCCGAGGCCGGCCGTACTGCGCGCAATGCGTTCCGCCAGCCGGAACATAAAGCGGCGCATAATCGTAATGCCGTATTCTTCCGGGCAGGCGGCATGGATAGCCTTTTGAATTTCCGTAAAATGCACACAATGCACTTTCAACTCGCCATTCTGCCAGGGCGCCAGCACCCGAGCCAAATCAAAGACCTTTTCCTGCGCGCGCTCGCTGGTGAAAGGAAAACTTTCAAAATGCACCGCCTGCACCGTCACGCCGCGTTTCATCGCCAGCCAGGCCGCCACGGGGCTGTCAATGCCGCCGGACAGCATCACCACCGCCCGGCCGCCGGTGCCAACCGGCATACCCTTAGCGCCCGGCCAGCTGCCGCAGTAAACATAGGCCGCTTCGTCGCGCACCTCAACCTGCAAAATATGCTCCGGCTTATGCATTTGCGCCGTAAATTTATCGCCGGTCTGGTCAAAGATATAATTGCCCACCTCCCGGCTAATCTCCGGCGAGATGAACGGAAAACTTTTATCCGCCCGGCGACTTTCCACTTTAAACTCGCCGCCCTCCGGCAGAGTTTGCTCCAAAACGCGCAAAGCAGTTTTCTGAATAATCGGCAATTCCTTGGTACTGGTCTGCACCGGGCAGATTGCATAAATACCAAAAACCCGGCTTAAAAGCCGGCGCAGCAGGGGCAGTTCCGTATCAGCCAGCAGCGGCACCATAATCCGCCCCCGGGTACTGCGCACCTGCCGCGGCGGCAGTGCCGACTCGGCGGCCAGCGCCTGCTCAATATTCTGCACCAGCTGCCGGATAAACAAGTTTTTATTTTTGCCTTTTAAGCCCAGTTCACCATATTTTATCATTAAAAGCGGCTGCATTTTGCTCATGCTCCTAACCTCTGTTTCTTCCAAAATTGCTACACATCAAATTATGCCGCGCAAATCCTGCACAGCCTGACAAACCAGCTGCGATGCGCGCTCGGCCTCGTCTACCGTGTTCAAATGCGAGAAGCTGAAACGCACTGTGCCCTCAATCAAATTGCGGCGCATGCGCATGGCGCGCAACACATGGCTCAAAGTGTCCTTACGAGAGGAACAGGCCGCCCCGGCCGCAACCAACAGACCCTTTTCCTCCAGCATATGCAGCAAAACCTCACTTTTAACGCCGTCAAAGGCCACGCTCAGAATATGCGGCAAAAGGTCTGCGCCCTCGCCGTTAACACGCCAGCCGGGTAAATCCTTTAAACCCTGCAAAAAAGTGGCGCGCACCTGTTTAACCTGCTCAAGCCGCGTTCCCATCTGCTCTCTGGCCAATTTGGCCGCCAGCCCCAGCGCGCAAATGCCCGGCGTGTTCTCCGTACCGGAACGCCAGCCGGCCTCCTGACCGCCGCCGTTAATGAAAGGCGGAATACGCAGCCCCGGGCGTACGTAAATAAAACCAACGCCCTTGGGAGCATGCAGCTTATGGCCGCTGGCCGTCAACAAATCCGCGCCCAACTCGCCCACGTCAATCGGCATTTTACCCAACGCCTGCGAGGCGTCCACATGCAGCAGCACCTGACTGCGCTTGGCGTCAATCGCCCGGCGCAGTTCTGGAATTTGCTGAATAGTGCCAACTTCATTATTCACCAGCATAATACTGGCCATAATGGTATCAGAACGCATCATATTCTGCAAAACAGTGGGGTTCAGGCGGCCGTTGGTATCCACCGGCACCAAATCAAAATCATAGCCCAACTCCAGCATAGCGCGCACCGTCTGAATAACCGATTGATGCTCCAGCGCAGAAACAACCATATGCTTGCCGCGCCGCGCCCGGGCTTTCATACCGCCGCGCAGTGCCATGTTGTTGGCTTCTGTGGCGCCAGAGGTAAAAATAATGTCCTGCGGCTGCGCGCCAATCAAAGCGGCAACCTGTTCTCTGGCTTCCTTAACCGCGCGTTCCGCCTGCAAACCGCGCCCATACATGGCCGAGGGATTACCATAATCCTCACACATCATGCGTACCGCCATGTCTGCAATCTCCGGCAAAACCTGCGTAGTGGCAGCGTTATCAAAATAAATTTCCTGCATAATCAAACCCTAATTTCTTTATTTATATTTTTAAAAATTTTAAGCATTTTTACCGCTTTATTCCGGCTTCAAATAAAACAACGCCACACAGCCGGGGCCAAGATGCGTCCCCACCGTGGGACCAATTTGCGAGAAAATAACCTCACCCAGCTGCATTTCCTGCTGAAGCTGCTCAAGCAGCCGACGCGCGCTTTCCTCCTGCATAATATAGCTGACAAAAAGCGTGGTGCTACGAAAATCCAGACCGTCCTGCTGCACGCGCGCCGCCAGCCAGGCCAACGCTTTAGCCATGCCGCGCACTTTCTGCGCCACTTCCAGGGAGCCGTCCTGACAAACATTGATAATCGGCTTGATGTTCAACGCCGTGGCCACGGTGGCCGCCGTAGCGCTGATACGTCCGCCTTTGGCCAGATAAGTCAGATTGTTAATCGCGCCATAACCCTGCGAACGGGCAATCAACCCCGGCAGGGCGGCCTTTAACTGCTCAAAATCATAGCCCTCTGCCGCCAGCCGCGCCGCCGCCAAAACAATCGCGCCCTCGCCCAGCGTGGCGCTTTGCGAGTTAAACACCGCCACCCTATCCGGCGGATAATCCGCAAACAACAGACGCAGACTGTCATAACAGCCAGAAAGGGGCTGCGCAATCGTGATAATCAAAACCTGATTACCGGCGGCCAGCTCCTTATCAACAACGCTCTGACAGCGGCCAATCGCCGGATAAGAGGTTGTGGGAAATTCCCGGCCGCCTACCAAACGCTCATAAAAAGCCGCCGTAGAAATTTCCGTCTGGTCATCATAGGTTTCCTCGCCAAAGCTGATATGCATAGGCATTATCAAAATACCATACTGCTCAACCAACTCCGCCGGCAAATCACAGGCACTATCAGCAATAATTCTTATCATTAGGCTCTCCCCATTTCCTCGCTGCGCTGCGCACAAGCCCGGCAGGCATTCTCCACCAACCGGGGCAGGGCGTTATCCTCTGCCAAAACCTGCAAAGCGGCCGCCGTCGTGCCGCCTTTAGAAGTCACCTGCTGACGCAGTTCCGACAGCGGCACATCAGAACGCGCCTCCAACAGCCGGCCAACGCCAATCGCCGTCTGCCGCGCCAGCGTCTGCGCTGTCTGGCTGGATAACCCCAAAGCTTCTCCTGCTGCCGCCAAAGCCTCGGTAAAATAATAATAGTAGGCCGGCCCACTGCCGGAAAGCGCCGTTAAGGCATGAACCTCACTTTCCTCCAGCCAAAGATACTCGCCCACCGCTGCAAAAACCTGCTCGGCCAGCTTTTTATCCGCCGCGCTGGCCAACTGCCCGGCCATCAGACCGGTAATCGCCGCCCCCACGGCGGCGGAAGTATTAGGCATCGCGCGCACCATCGCCAATCCGGCCGGCAGGCGCTTTTCATACCAGGCCAGCGGCAGACCGGCCGCAATCGTCAAAATCAACTGCCCGGGCCTGAGCAGCGGCGCCAAATCCGCCGCCAATTCCGCCATGTTCTGCGGCTTAACCGCCAACAGCAGAACATCTGCCTGCGCCGCTTCGGCCAGCGTCAGCGCCGCCTGACCGCCAACCTCTGCCGCCAACTCCTGCGCTTTTTCGGCATTAACATCGTAAAAGCCCAGGCGCAGGGAAACATGCGGACAGGCCGCCAGCCCCCGGCCGATTGCCGCCGCCATGTTACCGCTGCCCAGAAAATATAACAGTTTTTTTGCTTTATCATTGTTTGGCTCGACCAAATCCTGCTCTGATAAAGTCTGCGCCATTACAGTTTGTTCCATACGCACCAAATTCCTCCCCACTATACACTTTTTTACTGGCTAACCCGATTAAACGCATCTAAAGAATGTAACACCGCCAAAGGCTGGTCAATTTCCAGACCACTGGGCAGATAATCCAGCAGCTGGCCGTCTGTCAGCAGCTGCACGCTGTTAATCTGCCGATAAGGCGCCAGCGTGGCCATAAGACTATCCAACAGCAGCCTTTCCTGCGCCGTACTGGAAATCTGCGCCAAACCGGCGCTGAAATTCAGCGTCAGCATATCGTCCTGCAAGCTGACGTTTAACAGCTGCAAACCCTCCACCAGCGCCAGCGAGGAATATACGCCGCTGCCCTCCGGCGGCTGACCGGCCCAGGCGTTCAGCAGCGCGGCAAAAAAATCGGTCTGCTGCTCCGCAGAATAATCGGCGGCCTGAATTGGCAAAGCCAGCGGCACCAGATACATGGCCTGTCCATCAACAAAATAAACATACGCGCCAGAGGCTCCGCCGCCATAATCATTAACGGCCTGCGCCTGATACGGCTCCTCCAGCAGCGGCTGGTCATTATAATAAAGATACAGCGCAGCCGTGGTGCCGTCCTGTTCCAGCAGTTCCATATTTACCGTGCTCCAAAAAGCTTGCAAATTAATATCTGCCAAAGTCAGCGGCACATCGCCCGTCAGGTGAATATTAACCACGCCCTCGGAAAAATACAAATCTTTCATTTTAACGCCCTGCGGAATAACCGGCTCCACAAAAGCGTCCGGCGGCCCGGCCAGCAGTTTCTCCAAAGCCACCCAAATAGTATCGCGACTGGACTTAATCCCAAAAACCAGCGGCACCAGCAAATCGCAATCCGGAGCCTTAAAAAAAGCCGTTACGGCGGTTTGCGGCTGTTTGGAGATTAAATCCGGCGTTAAATCGCCGCGGCCGGGATTTTCCACCCGCCGTTGCTGACAGCCGGCCAGACAGCAAACAATCAGGATAAACAGCCCAAGCGCCAGCCAGCTTTTATGTTTACAACAAATTTTCATACGCATATCCTCTTAAAAAATCTAAAATAAAAATTTGCAGGCATTTTTCGGCAATACCAGCATACTATTAGTTATCTTATCTTTATATTATATCATATAAAAACTGATAACGCAAGCCGCAGAAAGGAGCCAAAATGAACTTTAATGCAAACTTTCAAAAACGTAAACTTTTCCGCCAGCTGATAACCCTGCTTTGTCTGGCGTTGCTGCTGCTGGCCGGCTGGCACTGGCTGAACAGCCGGCAGAATAACGACTTGTCATTTCTGCTGCCTATCTATCAGGACGGGCAGGAAATTCACCCGGCCGCTATAATCAGCGAGGACGGTCAGGTGCTGCTGCCGGTGCGCGCCATTGCCGAGCAAAACGGCTGGCTCTGCCAAAGCAATGAACTTAAAAGCGAGCAAACACCGATAAGCTGCGGTTCTCTGCTGCTGCTGAATGAAAATCCGGCTACACCACAGGCCGCCGACGCAGCCGCCGCCAGCGCTCCGGCTCTGGTTATCTGCTGGTATGGCAATCTGGAGGAGCCGCCGGCCAATATCGGCGTTTGGCTGAATGGTCAGCTGTTAGCACTCTCCGCCCCGGGCCGTTTTTATCAAAATGAACTGTATCTGCCAGAGGATTTTTTCGCCGCCGCATTTAACCTGACCTTAAAGCTGGACGATAACGGCCGCGCCAATCTGCTGCACCCCGGCGAAGCGCCCCAGAGTGCGCCGCAGGCCTGAAAAACAGCCGGTAAAAATTTACTAAAAAAACCGCTTTTTTATTGCAACTATTTCTTTAAAAAGACTTGACAAAAAGCGGATTATTGCTTATAATGATTATGGTGCAGGGATAAAGTTAAGATTTCTGCATACAATAAGGCCGTACACGGCTTTGCATGTATGTTTTACCTCCGCGAACGACGGGGTAGTAAAAATGTAGAATATCGTTCACGTGTATGTTGGATCCCTCCTGGTGCGTTTACCATGGAGGGCTTTCTGTTTATTGAGGGGGTATCGCCATGCGAATTATCACCATTGATAAAAATGTGGCTGACGCAATGCACCAGCTGGACCCTGAAGTTCTTTTGAACAAACAGGGGCGGCCGTGTCTGCTGGTTTTAAAACTGCGCTATAATGGGCGCAAACAGGATTTTGCCGTGCCTTTCCGCTCCAACATACCGCCAGCCGAGCAGAAAGAAAATTATTTTGCCCTGCCGCCGCGTCATACCACGCGCCCCCGGCACCGGCATGGTTTGCATTTCTGCAAAATTTTTCCCATTCGCAAAAAATACATACAAAAATTTTATATCGACAACAATCCGGGCATGCAAAGGGCGGAAAAAATTATCCAGAAAAATGAAAAACAGATTATCAATCAGGCGCAGGCCTATCTGGACAAATATAGTCTGGGACTGCGTTCCCCCTATGCCACCAATATAGATTTACTGCTGCAATATCTGGAAGATTTGGAACAGGAAAAAGTAGCTTAGTGAACACTTAATGAAATCGAGCCGTAGGCGATGATTGAATTTAGTGTGAACTAATCCAGCCGGCGCAGCCGGTTGGAAACCTTTTGAAACACTTAATGAAATCGAGCCACAGGCGACGATTGAGTTTAGTGTGAACTAAACTCTGACTGAATTTTTATTTTTTCAGTTCGTCCAGCGTTAAAGAAAAAGACGGCACAAAATGCTCCATAAAATACGCCACCTCTGGCCGGGCGGCGTATTTTTGCATTTTCTCGGCCGACGCCTTATAAGCCACGCCAAACTCCTGATTGCCACAGTTTAACTCCTCGGCGCATTTCAAATAGGCGCAAAGTTTATCGGCAATATGCACCAGTTCTTCCTCCTCGGACGGCTCCGGCTGCAAAACGGCTTGGAAATCCGCTTGCAGCTCCAACGGCAGCTTATGCGCCAACTCGTCCACCGCCGCCGCCTCCAGCGCATGAAAAACCCTTTCTATATCGCCGTTGGCATATTTAACCGGCGTGGGCAAATCACCGGTAACAGTTTCACTGACGTCATGATAAAGCGCCAGCACAGCCACGCGTCCCTCGTCCAAATTACCGCCGAAAAGCCGGTTTTTAATCACCGCCAGCGCATGTGCCACCACGGCCACCTGCCAGCTGTGTTCCTGCGTGTTTTCTTCATAGGTGTTGCGCATCAGCCCCCAGCGCTTAATCAAATGCAGCCGGCTGATATATGCAAAAAAATGAAACATTTTTGTCCCTTTCCAATCATGCGATATTGATATATAGTAATTATAGCAAATTTTTTGCTTTTTAGCAAATTAAATCTTTGATATTTTCTTAAAAATATTGTAATAAGCAGATTTATAATTTATAATATATGAAGAAGATTTTCAAAAAAACGCTTTTAGGGGGATATCATTATGGCTAATGTTTTAACTCGTTTTGCCGATATTATGTCGGCCAATATCAATTCTGTATTAAGCAAGGCCGAGGCTAAAAATGCCGATAAGCTGTTGGAAAAATATATTGCCGACGCGCGGCGTGACCTGGAGCAGTTAAAGAGCGAAACCGCCGCTGTTATCGCCGAGGAAATGGCACAGGGACGCAAGCTGGCCGACTGCGAAGCGAATATCAGCAAGTATACGCAGTATGCCGAGGCCGCAGTACGCGCCGGCAATGACGACGACGCACGCAAATTTTTGACCTATAAACAGCAGGAAAGCGCCAAACTGGCCGATTTGCAGGCCAGCTATGCCGCAGCGAAAGAGAACTCCGAAAAAATGCGGCTGATGAGCAAAAAACTGACCGAGGAAATCGACGCGGCCGGCAGCAAAATGGCTGAATTAAAGGCCAAAATGAGCATGGCGCAAAGCCAGGAAAAAATGCAGCAGCTTAATCAGCGCATCGGCGGCGCCGGCAGCAGTCTGAACAACATGGACGGCCTTTTTGACGCAGTGCAGAAGCGCATTGATAAAATCGACGCGCAGGCGCAGCTTAATCAGGATTTGGACCCGGAAGCAGAGCGTCGGGAACTGGAGCGCAAATATGCTGCCGGCGGCGGCGCAACTGGCGGTAATTCAGTTGATGATGAGCTGGCCAAACTCAAGGCCATGATGAACCAGTAAAAAATCATGCCAGAACAGCATAATCAAACCCCACGCAGTTATATCTGCGCCAACTGCGGCGGCGGCATACGCTATGATATCAGCAAGCAGCAGCTGGTCTGCTCCAGCTGCGGAACGCCTGCGCCTTTTCAGCTGAACACCACGCCGCCCACAGAGCACCCTTATGTCGAGCAGGCTATCAGCGCCAGCCGAAATGTGCCGCAGGCCGAAACCATGGAGATAACCTGTCAGAACTGCGGCGCGCAGGTTATGTTCAGCGAACATCAAACAGCCACCAGCTGCCCCATGTGCGGCTCAGCGCATGTGGCGGCAGCCAAACAGGCGGAAGGACTGCCCCCGGACGGCATTATTCCTTTTAAGGTTGACCAGTATCAGGCGCAGGAGGCTTTTCGTAAATGGGTGCGCAGCCGTTGGTTCGCCCCGAACAGCCTGAAAAAATCCTATCAGGAGGGCAGGCTGACCCCGGTTTATCTGCCTTATTGGACGTTTGACGCGCAGGCGCAGGCCAATTATCAGGGGCGCGGCGGCCGGGTGCGCCGAGTTCGCCGGGGCAAACAAAGCTACACCACTATTGACTGGTATCCGGTCAGCGGTACGGTGCGAGAGAGTTTTGATGATATTCAAATCTGCGCCTCTGCCAACGCCCAACGACAATTAGCCGCTCAAATTCAGCCTTTTGGCACCAGTCATGGCTGCCTGCCCTATGATGTGGCTTATCTGGCCGGCGCGCAGGCCGAGCATTACGCCATTGACCTGGACGAAGGCTATATCCAGGCGCAGGGGCAAATGGAGGCGACGCTTAACTCTGCCGCCACTAACCAAATTCTCTCGCGCGGCTTTCAACAGGCGCATATCACACGCCTGAACCCCAGCTACACCCATGTTACATATAAGCATGTGCTGCTGCCGGTCTGGCTGGCCGCGTTTACCCAGGGCGGCAAAAGCTGGCACTATGCCATTAATGGTGAAACCGGCAAGGTCAGCGGTCAGCGTCCCTATTCCGCCGTCAAAATCGGCGCAGTGGTAGCGTTGATTGTACTACTCTGTATGCTGCTGATTTTACTTTTCGGCGAGGACTCATACGCCGCAGATTTAGCTGCTTTCACCACCAATGAATTTTCGACATTATCAGCAATATCACCGATAAATCAAACAGGAGGAACCGCAAATGGGATTTTTTGGACAGGGCCGCTCCACGGTTGAGTGGCAGGAAACCCGGCCGGATTTGCTGTTTTATAAATGGAAAGAGGACGAACTCAAAAAAGGCTCCAAGCTGATTATCCGCCCCGGGCAAAAGGCCATTTTTTACGCCAACGGCCGGGTGGAGGGCGTTTTTGAGGAGCCCGGAACTTATGACATATACAGCGAGATTGTACCGTTTTTATCCAGCCTGAAAGGCATTTTGCAGCTGCGCAGCGATACAGGCCTGCGCGCCGAGGTCTATTTCGTCAACGCCAAGGAAATGCTGTTAAAATGGGGTACCCGGCAGCGCATTATGATTCCCACCGACGCTGCGCCGGGCGGCGTTCCGGTTGGCATGAATGGTAATCTGATAATCGAGTTTAAGGATTACCTGAAATTTATTGAGCGGATTGCCGGCATCAAACAAACCTACTCGCTGAATGATATTTCCGAGCGCATTATGGGCGAGTTGAACCCTGTTTTGACAGAAGCTATCTTAAACGGCCAGAACCAGATTGGCATTAATGTGCTGGTCGGCCTGCAACAGAACAACCGCGCGCTGGCGCGGCGTATCCAACAGGAACTGGACATGGAATTGCTGGATATCGGCTTTGGCGTGCGCGATTTTAACATTATCGGTATCAATTATCCGGAGAGTGTGCAGCGCATGGCGGAACGCGTGGCGGCACAGGCTTTTGTCGGCGATGTTGGCCGTTATGCAGCTATAAATATGGCCGACGGGCTGGCAAACAGTCAGGGCGGCAATGTGGCCGGACTGGCCGCCCAATTTGCCATGGGCAACCAGCTGGCGCAGCAGATGAACGGCGCGTTTAACAATAATCAGCAGCCACAGCCACAACAGCAGCCGGCCGGCGACCGCTTTTGCCCCCAATGCCGCAAGATGGTGTCCTCCAAATTCTGCCCGGACTGCGGTACCCAGACCGTATGAGCCAGCGTGATAATATGAGCGAAAAGAAAATTGCCACGCCCAGCGTCACCCGGAATTTAATGCAGGCGCATACAATCCGCGCCAAAAAAAGTCTGGGGCAAAATTTTATCATCGAGCCGCAGGTCATTGACAATATCGTAACGGCCGCCGGCTGCGACAAACAGGATTTGGTGCTGGAAATCGGCCCGGGGCTGGGCAGTCTGACCCAGGCGCTTTCCAATGCCGCCGGTCAGGTAATCGCGCTGGAAATTGACCAGAGCCTGATACCGGCTTTGGAGCAGAGTCTGGCCGCCTGCGCCAATGTGCAGCTGCTGCACGCCGACGCCATGACCGCCGACCTGTCCCGGATTTTAGCGGAGGCTTATCAGACCAGCCCCAACCTGCGCCCCGGCTTTATGGCCGTTGCCAACCTGCCCTATTACATCACCACGCCGCTGCTGCTGCGCTTTTTACAGCAGCCAGATTTACCATGGCGGCGGCTGGTGTTTATGGTGCAGAAAGAACTGGCCGAGCGCATGCAGGCCGCGCCCGGGAGCAAAGATTACGGCGCGCTTTCACTGGCCGTGCAATATCGGGCGCAGGCACGGCTGGCTTTCAGCGTGCCGCCCAGCGTCTTTTTGCCGCGCCCCAAGGTAGCCAGCGCCGTTATCGTGCTGGAGCGTCTGGCTGCGCCCAGCGTGCAGCCGGTTGATGAGGATTTATTTTTCGCGGTTATCCGCGCTGGCTTCAATCAACGGCGCAAAACCCTGCCCAACTCCTTAAGTTCCGTTTTGCAGCTGCCCAAAGAACAGGTTAACGCCGCTTTGGCCGCCGCCGGCGTCGCCCCGGAACGCCGTGCTGAAACGCTTACCATGACAGAGTTTGCCCGGCTGGCTGATGAAATAAAAAATATAAGCGGTTAACCTGAACAATTTATCAATAAAACCGTCACTATTTCAATTAGTGGCGGTTTTTATCTTTAATTTCAATTCCGGCGATTTCCTATTTCCGCAAGAAATATTAAGACAAATATAACTTTTTTCTGCTATAATGGCGCAAAAGGAGGTTTGCTTATGCCTAATCAATCCGCGCAAATTGTGGCCGACGCGCTCAATTATATTGAACGGCAACTGACCGCAGAGCCGCGCCATGATTTTGCCGCCAAACTGGATTTGAGCAATATTGCCGGCGCAACCGGTTATTCCAAATTTCACCTGCACCGTTTGTTCCGCGCAAACACCGGCCAGACCATGCATAGTTATGTGCTGCGCCGCCGCCTGACAGAAGCCGCCAGACAGCTGGTTTTTTCCGACCGGCCGCTGATAGATATTGCCCTGCAAAGCGGTTATGACAGCCAACAGGCTTTTACTGCGGTATTCAAAGCCATGTACAAACTGCCGCCGGCAGAATATCGCACCCGAAAGGAGTTTTATCCTTTGCAGCTTCCCCTGCACCTGCACACCGCGCCGCAGCTGCTGCCGCAGACTATCCGCCCGGCGCGCCCGGAGGATATACCAGACTGGTTGCAGCTGGTGCGCCAGTCGGTTGCCGGTTATCCGCACTGGCATGAAGCGGACTATTGCCGCCATTTGCGCGCCTGCATTGCCAGGCAACAGGCATTGCTTATCCCCGGTGCGCAGGGTCTGGCGGCGGCGCTGGCGTTTTCTGCCGGCAGCGGCTGCATTGATTTTCTGGCTGTTCAGCCGCAATACCGCCAAAAGGGGTTAGCCAAAACTCTGCTGCACAAGCTACGCCGGGATATTTTGCCGCGGCAGAACATTTTTACCACAACTTTCCGCGCCGGCGACCCGGCTGAAAGCGGCCAGAGAACGGCCCTTTTAAAGCTGGGTTTTGCCGCTGATGATTTGCTGGTGGAGCTTGGCTACCCCACGCAACGCTTTACGCTGGAGGGTACGTCAAATGTCTGAACCGGCAAACAACGGCCAAAACGTACTGGCCAACGATTTTAACGCCCGGCAACTGTTAGTTTTCGCCCTGCCGACTATGCTGATGATGGTTTTTCTGGGGCTATACACCATTACCGACACCATCTTTGTAGCGCATTTTGTCAACACTGACGCGCTGGCCGCTATCAATATTGTAACTCCTCTAATCAGTCTGGTTGTGGGGCTGGGGACGATGCTGGCCGCCGGCGGCAACGCTATCATTTCACGCCAGCTGGGCGCAGGCCAGCCACAGCAGGCGCGGCAAAGTTTCAGTATTATAATTTTGGTTGGCGCGCTGCTTGGTCTGCTGCTGGCGCTGTTCGGCTCACTGTTTTTGAACCAGCTGTTACAGCTGCTGGGCGCCAGCGCCGGCCTGAAACCCTATACGCAAGCATATTTGCGTATTCTGCTGCTTTTCTTCCCGGCCTATATGCTGCAAACTATCTTCGCCAATCTGTTCGTCACCGCCGGCCACCCGGTTTTAGGCTCCCTGCTGGCCGTTGGCTCCGGCATATTAAATATCGTTCTGGATTACATTTTTATTGCCAAAATGCAGCTGGGCATTGCCGGCGCGGCTTGGGGAACCGGCTGCGGCTATCTACTGCCCACGCTGGTGGGACTGATTTTCTTCTCCCTCCGCCGCCGGGAAACTCTGCATTTCTGTCGCAGTCCCTGGCGGCCGGCTATAATTACAGAAAGCTGCTTAAACGGCTCATCGGAGATGGTCAGCCAGCTGGCTACGGCCCTGAGCGTACTGCTGTTCAATTTAACCATGCAGCAGCTAGCCGGCGACGACGGCGTGGCCGCTATTACTATCATGAACTACGCCCAGTTTCTGTTCAATACCCTATATATCGGCTTCAGCATGGGCGTTGCGCCGATTATCGGCTATAACCATGGCAGCCGCAATCAGGCGCGCCAACGGCGAATTTTGGGCTATTGCCTGCGCTTTATCTGTGCGGCTTCGCTTGGCCTGTTCGCGCTCTCCCTGTTCGGCAACCGCCTGCTGATACAGGTTTTTGCCGGTAGTCAGGGCACGGTCTATGACTTAACCGCCGCCGGTTTCAAATTATTTGCCAGCAGTTTCCTGTTTTCCGGACTGAATATTTTCTGTTCCGCCATGTTCACCGCACTTTCCAACGGCCGCACCTCCGCGCTGCTCTCTGCTCTGCGCACACTGGTTTTTCTGGCTCCGGCCATCATCATTTTGCCGCGCCTCTGGGGACTGCCCGGCGTTTGGCTGGCTATCCCCAGCGCGGAACTGCTGGCGCTGGCGTTCTCTCTCTTTTTCCTGCGCCGACAATATCAACAGCTGAAAATGCATTGACATCATAATTACATTATAAGATGCACTATCCGCGGTTGCTTTACAATCAACCAGTCGCTACCCTAAAGGGCGCGGCTGGTCGAAATGCTTAACACTAAGCTTCCACTCGGCCTGCGGCCTCGGGACTAACTCCGTGTCGCTGTCTGCGTCCACTAAAGTGGCCTTACCAATCGCTAAGTGTTCATACAAAAAAAAGACGTCCAATCTGGGCGTCTTTTTTATATTACAGCGCAGATTTTGGCTGTAACTCATTCAAAAATAATTTCATTTTTTACTACCTTGCCAATGATATGCACCGGCGTTTGCGTAGTATCATAAATTTGCGGTAAATGCTCGGGGTTGGTGGACTGCGGCATCAGCGTAATGGTACTGCCCTGCCGGTAAAAACGCTTAACGGTAGCGTCGTTGCCGTCAATCATCACCACCGCAATCTCGCCGTTTTCCACAATATCCTGCTTGCGCACAATCAGCAAATTGCCCTCAAAAATATGAGCGGCGTCCATGCTGTCGCCTTTAACGCGCAGGGCAAAATATTCACCGGCGCCGTTAACCTCCACCCAGACAAAGCCCTCCACATGCTCCTCCGCATAAAGCGGCAGGCCGGCGGAAATCCGCCCCAAAATAGGTACGCGCTGATTGGGCTGATACTCCCGAAAATCAACGTCATTCCAGCCCAAAAGTTCCGTGGGCGTGGTGTGCATGGCCTCGGCCAGACGAGTAATTTTATCCATGGGGATATTGGCAATCACCCCATTTTCATAACGACTAAGCGTTTGCCGGGTTACGCCAACGCTTTTGGCCAGTTCTTCCAACGTCAAACCAAGCTTCTTGCGCCTGGCTTTCAAATAACTGCCTGTCTTCATAACAAATCACCTCTTGCCCGGTATTTTATCACATACCGGGCAATTTTGCAACACTTTTTTAACAGAAAATTTAACAAAAGTTACTTGACAAGTAACAAATTTAGTGTTATATTTGTTACATAATCATTCGCTTGCAAGCTAAAAGTAAACTATAATTAACATTTATCTTAAATCAAAACATTGAGGAGGTTAGCAAAATGGACAAGCAAACGCTTATGCAATATCGGCAGCTGTGCCGGGAAATCAGGGAGTTGGAGGAGGAAAAGGAGGCTCTGGCCGCCGGCAATCTGCCGGGCAGCTGGCCCTTAGGCATAGGCGGCCACAGCCGGGGCAAAATCAAAGATAACGTGGGAAACTGCGCCGCCCAGCTTTGGCAGCTTAGTCAGCTTTTGGCGCAGCGTTTAAACCAGCTGATTGCCCTGCGGCGTGAAATAGAGGATTTTATTGCTGATTTGCAGCCGGAGGAGCGGCGCATTTTACGGCTTTATTATATTGAGGGGCTAACCTGGGAGCAAACGGCGGAGCGCCTGGAATACAGCGTCCGCCAGATTAACCGCAAACAGCGCCAGATTATGCAGCAGCTTTTCCCAAATGACACAGAAAAACAGGCCTCTTAACAAGAAGCCCGTTTTTTATCATAGCGCAACATTTATTAAACTTCCAAATTCAGCGGCAGTTCCCGACGGAAATTAATCTCGGTATCACGCAAATACATGGTGCAAACGCCGCAGGCCAACTCCTGACCCTTTTCATCATAAACACTGCCGGTATATACGGCAAAATGCCCCTCCTGGCTCACCTTATCGGCCTGACCGTGCAGCTGGCCGCCCAAAGCCGCGCGCGGCTCAAAAAAGGTAATCGAGGTCTGCGCCGTAACGCAGAAATTACCGGTATGCAGAGAGGGTTTGCCAATCAGAGGGTCCAGCAGAATAGCCAACCAGGCATAATCCAGCAGACCATCAGCGTCTACATGCTGCGGCCAGATATCCATTTCCGCGCAGCCATGCCCGGGGCCATATTCCGTCATGCGCATGCCCTCGCTATAATACATATTTTCATTTTCATTCATATAGGCCAGCTTCATCGGCCAATCGGCTTGCTTAAAGCAGGGACGCAACCCCGGCACGTCATCATACAGGCCGGCTCTGGTTTCCGGATAAATCGGACGCGGACGCGCCGTGCGCCGCGCCGTCGGAAAAAACTCCGGCAAGCTGCCCGGAAAATCCACCTCGCCTGCCAGCGGCAGGAAATCCACCCGGCCAGAAGCCACCAGAATATCCGCCGGCGTTTCCGCCTGCACCGCCGGCTGGCCAGCCGCATGGTCGCCGTTTACGGAATGGTCGCCCAGACAATGCAGTTCCACGTCAACCGTCAGCCAGTTATCCGACGCGAATTTCTGCCTGGCAATAACGCGCAACAGCCCCTCCCGTACGCCATGATGATAATTCATGTTCAGCTTGCAGGGGCGCATTTCCTGCCCCATACTCCGCGCCGCCTTGCCGGCCGCAATCAAAATCAACGCCGCCTGCCAGCTGCCATGCAGACGCAGCTGGGAATTCAAAAAATCCGGCTTCATCTGCATTTCCACACAGGCGTAACCCTCGGCATATTCCACCAACTGCATGCCATACAAACGGGCGAAATTGTCGTATTCATTCATATACTGCATTTTCTGCGGCCAATCCGCCCGGGCAAAACTTACTTTTTCCATAACAACCTCATCAAAAGCTTTATTTTACCAGCTTAAAAGTCAAATTGCCCTCATCATTTGCGGCGCATTGCAAAGCGGAGTCCATATTAGCCCCCAAATGACGCAGCAAATGCCAAACCTGCACTGTATCAGCCTCAAGGCCGGCCGCCAGTTCCGCGGCGGTAAAGGCTGTTTCTTTATGCTCGGCCAAATATTGCAGCAAACGGTTTTTCAGCGCAATAATCTCGCCGGCCGCCTTTTTGCCAAACTCCACCGCCGGCTGATGATAAGCGTTAATGCCAACGAATGAAGCATAATAGCCCACCGCGCGCTCAAACAGCGCAATCAACATGCCAACCGTAAACGGAGTAACTGCCGGCACAGTGATAATCAGGCTGTTTTTGCCGTGGTCATGCAGCGCCCGGGAGGTTCCCAGCATGAAAGCCTGCAAATAATCGCCGGAGGTGCTGTCATCACGCACAATCGGCGCTTTTTCCGGCAGGGCGCGGTCACGCAGAACCTCAATAAAAGCTACAAATACATTCTCCGGCCCGGCCACCAGCTGCTGCACATAAGAATGTTGGTCTGACGAACCCTTGTTGCCAAAAACCGCCAGCCCCTGCTGCACTTTCTGGCCGGCCAGGTCATACTCCTTGCCGATTGACTCCATAATCAGCTGCTGCAAATACTTGGCGAACAGCTGCAAGCGGTCTTTATAAGGCAGAACCGCCATGGAAGTTCCCCCCTGACCGCCGGAAAGCAGATACCAGCACAACGCCAGCAGCAGCGAGGGGTTTTGCTCCGGTTGTTGCCGCCCCAGCAAATCACAGGCCGCCGCGCCGTTTAACAGCGCCGGGCAGTCGATACCCTGCAAGGCCAGCGGCAAAAGACCAACCGCGGAAAGCACCGAGGTGCGGCCGCCCACCCAGTCCCACATCGGGAAGCTGGCCAGCCATTTATCCGCGTCCGGCGCCGTATCAAACGCGCTGCCCTTTTGGGTAATGCGCACCGCATTAGCATGGAAATTCAACCCATGCTCCGCAAAACAGGCTTTAACCTCCACCAGACCGTTCTGCGTTTCCACCGTGCCGCCGCTTTTGCTGATAACAATAACCATGGTCTGCGCCAACTGCGGCTCCAGCTGCTGCAAAACCATATCCATACCATCCGGGTCGGTGTTATCAATAAAATACAGGCGCATTTTATCTTCTGCCGAGCGTAGCGCCTCTGAAACGAAAACCGGCCCCAGACTGCTGCCGCCAATGCCCACCACCAGCGCATTCTTAAACGGCTGACCGTTGCAGGCCAAAATCTCGCCCTTATGCACGCGCGCCACAAATTGGGTGATAGCCGCCTGCACTTCTTCAATTTCCTGCCGGATTTCCGGCGTGGGCGCAAGCTGCGGCGCACGCAGCCAGTAATGCCCCACCATGCGCTGCTCGTCCGGATTGGCAATCGCGCCGCCCTCCAACGCCTGCATATCCGCCTGCGCCTTTTGCAGCATATCCGCCTGCGCCGGCAGTTGTGCCGCCAGGCTCTGCTGCAAACCGTTAAAATCCAAACTTAAACCGGAAGCCTCATCAAAAAATATATTATCCTTAAACATCAGGCAAAACCCTCCCCTATCTATATTAAAAGACTGCTATTAACGATTGGTGGCCTTGACCAGCGACGCCAACTCCGCCGCCAGCGTTATTTTGAACTGCTGCCAATCGGCTTGCCAGCGCCAGTTTCCCAGCGCCTGACCGGGAATATTCAAGCGCGCTTCATCACCCAGACCAAAAATATCCTGCAAAGGCATAATCACCAGCGGCGCCGAGCTTTGATACAGCAAACGCATAATCTCTCTGGCGCGCGCCTCCGGCTCCTCCTCGCCGCTGGTATGCAGCCAGCCGCAAAGCGTCTGATTATCATGCGTGCCGCTATACAACACCCGATTAGCCAAATCCGCCGCCGGCTCCTCCGGCTGTTGGGGAACTCTATCCGGCGAGAACTGATAAACCAGCATGCCCGGATAACCGCAGATTTGCAGCAGATTATAAACCTCCTGATCCAGCAGACCCAAATCCTCGGCGATAATTGGCAGTTTGCCCAGCCCCAGATTTTGCTCCAGCGCCGCAAAAAATTCATGACCGGGGCCTTTCAGCCAACTACCCTCTTTGGGCGTGGCTTCGGCCGGAATGGCGAAAAAGGCCGAAAAACTGCGGAAATGGTCAAGCCGAATATAATCATAGGCCTGCAAAGCCAGCGCCATGCGCCGCCGCCACCACTGATAGCCGTCCGCCTGCATCTGCGGCCAGTTATACAGCGAATGACCCCAATTCTGGCCGTCCACCGAGAAATAATCCGGTGGCACACCAGCCCCGGCCAGCGGCCAGCCGTCTGCACGCAGCAAAAACAACTCCCGGTGCGCCCAAACATCTGCACTGCTGGGACCGGTATAAATCGGCACGTCGCCAATCAGCCGCACGCCATGCCCATTGGCATATTCACGCAGCTGCTGCCAGGCGCGCCAGAACATAAACTGACGGCCGCGGCAACGCTCCATTGCATCGGCGTATGTCTGCTTTAACTCTGCCAAATTCTCGCGGTCACGTTCCGGCTGCGGCCAATCCTGCCAATCCAAGCCGGCTCCCTGCGGCGATTCGCTAATCGCTGCAAACAAGGCATAATCCTCCAGCCAATCCGCTTGTTCCTGACAAAAGGCCTGATAAGCAGCCATATCCTGTGGCGGTACTCGTCCCCCAGCCAGCTCCCAAACCTCCGCCGCCAGCTGTTCCTGTCCGGCAAAAACCGAATACGGCGTGTAAGGCGAGCCGCTTTCTCCCACCGGATTAAGCGGCAAAAGCTGCCAAACCTTTTGACCGGCCATCACCAGATAATCCACAAACCGTCTGGCCGCCGCCGGCCAACCGCCCTCGGTCAGCGGCAAAGCGCTAATCGGACAAAGTACGCCGGCCGCGCGCTCCGGCCGCCACTGCGCCGGTGCCTGACGACGGAACAGCCAGACCTGAGCGGAAAGCGGCGGTAAACTTTGCAGTAAACTCTGCTGACCGGCCAAATCGACAACCTGACGGCCGGAAAGCAGTTCCATGCCCCAGGCGCACTCACCCTGCATCGGCAGAGGCAGCTGCACGCTAACCGTTTCCTCCGGGTTGCGGTTGCAAACCACCAGCATCTCCCCAAAATCCGCCGCGTCCGCCTTAATCTGCCCCGATTTTATGGCCTGCGGCGACCAGAAACGGCGGCAGGCGTAAACATCATCGGCCAGAGCCAGCGGCCAGAATTCGCCCTCCTGCAAAAGCCGATACTCCTGCCGCAGGTTGGCCAGCCGCCGATACCAGTAAAACAAATCTTCGTCTTCCCGGCCCCAGGGATATGTACCGCGGTTAAACGGGTCTGGCAGACCCTCGCAGCCGGCTTCATCACCATAATACACACAGGGCACGCCCAGCATGGTGAATTGCAGCAAAGAAAGCAGCTTTAAGCGCTGCTTGCCCAGCTGACGCTGTTCCGGGGTCAGTTCATATTCCTCGGCGGCCAGCCGGCCAGCCGGCGTGTTGCGATCCAGCTGCGGCAAATCAGCGCCCAAAACTGTCAGCACACGCGCCGTGTCATGAGTGCCGATTAAATTCAAATTGTTAACCAGCGCGTCCGGCGGATAATTTTCCAGCTGACTGATAAAGCGCGCCGCCATATCCTCCGCATCTAATTTGCCCAGTACAAAGGCCTGCGCCGCATCACGAAAAGGATAGTTCATCACGCCGTCCAATTCCTCGCCAAAGAGGTAACGGCGTTTTTCGCCATAACTCTGCTTATTGCTGGCGTCCTCCCAGACCTCGCCCAGCACCAGCGCGTCCGGCTTCTCCGCCTTGGCCGCCGCCGCCAGCCCAGCAATAAAACTGTCCGGCAGTTCATCGGCCACGTCCAACCGCCAGCCGCTGGCGCCCAGCCGCAGCCAGCGCCGCACCACACTGTTTTTGGCCGCATAAATAAACTGCTGATAGGACGGGTTGCCCTCCTGCACCTCCGGCAAATCGGTCACACCCCACCAGCCAGTATACTTTTCGGGGAATTCCTGAAATTTATACCAGTCAAAATAGGGTGAACTTTCACTTTGAAAAGCGCCCACATCAGCATAATTGCCAAACTTGTTAAAATAACGGCTGTCCGCGCCGGTATGGCTGAAAACGCCGTCCAAAATTATCCGAATACCCAGCTGACCGGCCTCCGCACACAGGCGCTTGAAATCTTCCTCATCACCGAAAGAGGGGTCAATGCGCAGATAATCCGCCGTATCATATTTATGATTGGAAGAAGCCTGAAAAATCGGGTTCAGGTAAAGCGATGTTACGCCCAGACTTTTCAGATAAAGCAGCTTACTACGGATACCCTCCAGATTGCCGCCAAAAAAGCCCCAGCGCGTAACCTCGCCCTTGCTGTTATAGGTATAAAACGGCTTATCATACCAATTATGCTGCAAAAACCGCGCCGGCCCCTGCCAGCCGTCCGGCTGTTTGGCACGCAGCTGACAGTCCTGCCAGTTTTCGCCGCGGCAAAACCGGTCCGGAAAAATCTGATAGCAAATGCTGTTGCTGAACCAGCTGGGGCGGTTTTCCGCCGCCAGCGGCTGCCAGACCGTTATCTGATAGGAGGGCGGCTGTTCCCGTCCCAGGCTGCCCTCGCCGCCCAGCTGCTCCGCATTGTTGCCATAAAAAAGCAGACTGCCGTCGCTCAGGCGCAGCAAAAAATAATACCAAATCAGGCCAGCCGTTTCTGTCTGTTCCATCTTGGCCGCAAAACGCCGCCCACCATTGGGAAGCTGCAAAGGCTGCATTGGCACCAGCGTTTCACCAAAGCCGTCGCGCCAAATGCGCACGGCGGCCTCCGTTATCCACTCGCCATGCCAGGCGTCCGTATCCTCACCCCAAACGTCCAACGCCAGGCGCACCGTGCCGCCCACCGGCACCGCCCCAAAAGGCTGGCGATACATTGTTAAATGAGAATTATGCAAAACTTCCATCTATCAAACTTCCTTTTTGTGATATTTTTTACAAGCCGTACTTCTTGTTTCTTCTATATATAATGGCGCTATTCCGCCAGCAATTCCTTATAAATCCGGGCGTATTCTTTGGCGGAGCGCTGCCAGCTGAAATCCTGCTGCATGGCCTGCTCCATCAGCCCCTGCCAGATTTTCGGCTCCGTGTGATACAACTCCAACGCATTTTGCAGTGTGAAAAGCAGTTCATGCGCGTTATAATTAGCAAAGCTGAAGCCCGTACCCTCGCCGGTAAAGCGGTTATACGGCAAAACGCTGTCTTTCAGACCGCCGGTTTCTCTAACCAGCGGCAGCGTGCCATAACGCATGGCAATCATCTGCGCCAGACCGCACGGCTCAAAGCGCGAGGGCATCAGCAGCAAATCACCGCCGGCATAAAGATTATGCGCCAGATTATCGTCAAATTCACGCCGGAAAGCCACCTGCTGCGCAAAGTTTTCCGCAAACCAGCCAAAATCGTGCTCATAGCGTTCATCGCCCAGGCCCAGCACCGCCAGCTGCAAATCAGGTTGCGATTGCAGCAGTTCCTGCAAAATATGCAGCAGCAAATCCAAACCCTTTTGCTCCGTCAGCCGGCTCACCAGAACCAGCAGCGGCGCCGCCGGATCCTCCGGCAGATTAAGGCGCTTTTGCAATTCTGCCTTGCAAACCGCCTTGCCGCTCAAATCCTCAGCTGTAAAGTTTGCCGGCAAATTTTTATCGTTCTCCGGATTGTAAACCTTATAATCAATACCGTTCAAAATGCCGCACAGCTGACTGCGCCGGCGGCGGAACACCGCGTCCAGACCCTCGCCGTAAGAGGGCGTGCAGACTTCATCAGCATAGGTTGGGCTAACCGTCAGCAGACGGTCGCTGTAACAAAGCGCGCCGCACATATAATTCAAATCATTATCATAAATCAGCTGAGAAAGCGCTGGGCCGCTGGTCAGTCCCAGCAAATCGCCCAGCAGATAGCCGCCAAACTGCCCCTGATATTTCAGGTTATGCACACTGAAAACCGTCTTTATCCGGGCATATTCTGGCGAGGCCATATACTGCTCACGCAGGAAAACCGGAGTCAGCGCGGTATGCCAGTCATTGCAGTGTACAATATCCGGCTGAAAATCTGGCAGATACTGGATACTCTCCAAAACCGCCTTGCCAAAGAAGGCCATGCGCTCCGCCTCATCGCCATAGCCATAAAGGCCGTCGCGCTTGAAATAATATTCATTATCCAGAAAATAATAGGTTACATATTTATATTTCAGTTCCTCCACGCCGCAATATTGCCAGCGCCAGCCCACCGGCACCTTGAAATCGGCAATATGACGCAGTTTGGCCGCAAAACGCTCCGGCAGAGCCGCCGCCTTGGGTAAAATCAGACGCACGTCTGCATTTTCTTTCTTTCAGGCCGCAGGCAAACTGCCGGCCACCTCTCCCAAACCGCCGGTTTTGAAAAACGGCGCGGCTTCAAAGGCGGCCATTAAAACCTGAACTTTCTTTTTTACCATTTTTTGCTATACCTCTCCAAATTTATATTAGATGTCGCTGTTTTTGGCAATAACCAGCGGCCGGGCTTCCGTGCCGGAAAGCTTGTTGCCGCTGCCAATCTTAACAAATTTATCACAGATAACATTTTCCAGCAGCGCCCCCGGCTGAATGACACATTTTGACATTATAACGCTGTTGCGCACCACAGCCCCCGGGCCAACATGCACGCCGCGGAACAAAATGCTGTTCTCCACCGTGCCTTCTATAACGCAGCCGGTTGGCACCAGAGAATTGTGCACCTCCGCCTGAGCGCTGTATTTGGCCGGCGGATTATCCTCAATCTTGGTGCGGATTTTAGCGTCGCCGCCAAACAACTCCTGGCGAACCTCCAAACGCAGCAAGTCCTGTGAGCAGCGCATATAATCAGAAATATTGTTTACCTGCCCCAGATAGCCCTCAAACGGATAGGCATGAATAGGCAGACTTTCCAGATTTTCGCTCATAATCTCCGTCATATCAATATGACTGAAATTTTGATACCAGTCGATGAAATTCAGCAGCAGCTTGCGGTCAATCATGAAACAATCCATAAAGCAGTTGGCTTCACCAATCGTTTCTCTGGTCATACTCTTAACCATATCGCCCTCCAATTCCAGATAGAGAGCGTCTTTGGCGGTTGCTTCGTTCACCTTTTTATAAAGCATGGTGATGCCGCCGCCGGCCGCTTCATGCGCCGCAAACATCGGGCGGAAATCCATATTAAACACTTTGGAACTGCCGCAGATTAAAATTGTATCCGACTTGGCGCGCTCCAAAAAGGGCATATTTTTAATAATATCACGCAGCATAAAACTGCAATGCGCTCCCTTGGGGCCATAAATGGAGCCGGGCAACAGAAACAGGCCGCCATGTTTGCGGTCTAATGACCATTCCTTGCCTGCGCCGACATGGTCCAGAATAGAACGATATTGGTATGGCGTAACCACGCCAATCGTACGAATTCCAGAATTCATCATATTAGACAAGGCAAAATCCAACAGCCGATAACGGCCGCCAAAGGGCATGGAAGCCACCGAGCGCACCGCTGTCAGCTGCCCAAAGCTATCATCATTATAATTGCAGGAAATCATTCCAAAAATTCTGCCGGCCATGCTTAATACCTCCCAGACCACAAATCATCAGCAACATGTTCATTATCGCCCACCACGGCAATCGGCTGTTCTTTATCCTGACTGCCAAAATAGGCGTTAACCTCAACCACAGCCCGCTCGCCCACAATAGCGCGCATCACTCTGGCGCCACTCTCCACCCGGGCGCCCGGCAAGAGAATGGAGTCCTCCACTTTAGCGCCGGGGCCGACATAAGCCTCTGTGCTTAAAATAGAGTTACGCACCTCGCCCAGCACCGTGCAGCCATTGCAGACCAGAGAATTTTGTACAACCGCCTGTTCGCCCACATAATGCGGCGGAAAAATATTAGCATTGCTGTAAATATTAGCGTTATTGGAAAAAATATCAAATTCAGAATTTTCATCAAGCAGCGCCATATTGGCCTCATAATAACTGTCAATCGTGCCAACGTCACGCCAATAGCCGCTGAAAGCATAGGCAAAAAGCCGCCGGCGCTGCGCCAGCAGCATGGGAATAACATTTTTACCAAAATCATGCTCGGACTCCTCATTAGCCGCATCAGCCTGCAAGGCTGAACGCAGAACCGGCCAGTCAAATATGTAGATACCCATAGAAGCCAGCGTACTATCCGGCTGAGCCGGTTTTTCTGAAAATTTAACAATGCGCCCGGTCGGGTCGGCCGTGATGATACCAAAACGGCTGGCCTCCTCCAGAGGCACCTCAATCACAGAAACCGTCAACTCCGCCTGGTTCTGCTTGTGAAATTCCAGCATACGGTTATAATCCATGGTATACAGGTGGTCACCAGAGATAATCAAAACATATTCCGGGTTATAGCTGTCAATAAAATCAATGTTTTTCAGCACAGAATCCGCAGTGCCGCTATACCAGGCGCCGCCCTCCTGCGTGGCATACGGCGGCAGAACAAAAACGCCGCCCTCCTGCTCATCTAAATCCCAGGGCGCCCCCGTGCCCAGATAAGAGTTCAACATCAGCGGTCGATATTGAATAAGCACGCCGACTGTGTCAATGTTGGAATTAACACAGTTGCTTAAACTAAAATCAATAATCCGGTATTTGCCGCCAAAGGCCACGGCCGGCTTGGCAATTTTGCTGGTAAGCGCACCCAGACGGCTGCCCTGGCCGCCAGCCAACAGCATGGCAATACATTCTTTTTTGCGCATATGTTTAACCTCCGCTCTTGTTTTGTCATACTTTATTTTTTATTTTAACCGTACTTTTATATCAGCCCTTTCGGGCGGCTAATATTTTAATCAGCCGCCATTAAAGATGCCAGATATCTTTAACATATTCCGCAATCGTGCGGTCACTGCTGAAATAACCGGCCTTGGCAATGTTGCGCAGTGAAACCTGCCGCCAGGCTCGCTCATCTTTATAAAGTTCTGAAAGACTGTTCCAGGCCGTTACATAGGAGTCAAAATCTTTCAGTACAAAATATTCATCATTATTACGCAGCAAGGGGTCATAAATGCCCCAGAAATCGCCGCCCACGCCGGCAAAATGACCGTTGGTAAGCTGCTCGGTAATCCTTTGCAGACGCAAATCATTCTTACAATGCGTAAAGGCCAGATAACTGCCGTCCAGATAATAATTCATAACCTGCTCCGCCGTCAGACCAAAAATGCAGATATTATCCCGGCCAACCTGCTCCAGAATTTCAATGTTTGCGCCGTCCAGCGTGCCCAGAGTTACCGCGCCGTTAAACATAAACTTCATGTTGCCGGTGCCGCTGGCCTCTTTGCCGGCCGTGGAAATCTGCTCGCTGATATCGGCCGCCGGATAAATCTGCTGCGCCTTATAAACCGTAAAGTTCTCCACAAACACCACTTTAATCTTGCCCTGGCAAATCGGGTCTTTATTAACCAACTCCGCCACGCTGCAAATCAGGCGAATAACCTCTTTGGCAAACACATAGCCGGCCGCCGCCTTGCCCGAGAAAATAAAGGTATACGGTACCATTTCCATATTGGGATTGTCATGCAACTGATTATACAAATCCATAATCTTAAACACATTCAACAGCTGCCGTTTATAGGCATGAATACGTTTAACGTGAACATCATAAACCGATTCCGGGTCAATCACAATGCCGTTTTCCTGCTTGATAAAATCAGCCAGATGCTGCTTGTTAGCCAGCTTAACCGCCGCCAGTTTGTCCAGAAAAGCGTCGTCATTTTCATAACGCAACAGATTTTGCAGCAGGCTGGGTTTAACACGCCATTCATCGCCAATAGCCTCGTCAATCAATCTGGTCAGGCGCGGATTGGCCTCCATCAAGAAACGCCGGTGCGTAACGCCGTTAGTTTTATTATTAAAACGCTCCGGGTAAAGCTTATAAAAATCTTTCATTACATCGTTTTTCAAAATTTCCGTATGCAGCGCCGCCACACCATTAACCGAATAACTGCCGATAACGGAAAGATTGGCCATACGCACACGGTCGTCCCAGAGGATAGCCGTGGAGCGCAGATGATCCTGCCAGCCCGGCCATTGCAGGCTCTCGCGGAAACGACGGTCAATTTCTTCTATAATCATATAAATACGCGGCAACAGACGGCGCATCAAATCAATCGACCAGGTTTCCAGCGCCTCCGGCAGAACGGTATGATTGGTATATGAAATAGTGTGCGTGGTAATATCCCAGGCTTCGTCCCAGCCCAGACCGATATCGTCCATCAAAACGCGCATTAATTCCGGCACGCAGAGCGCCGGGTGTGTATCATTAATATGGATAGCCACACGCCGGGGCAAATCCTGCCAGGCGTTATTGCCATAACGCTCGCGATAGCGACGGATAATACTGCCAATACCGGCCGCCGAAAGGAAATATTCCTGATTTAAGCGCAAAGCCTTGCCGGCTTCTGTGCTGTCCTCCGGATAAAGCACCGCCGTCAGCGCATTAATCTCATTGCGGTCACGCATGGCAGCGCTGTAATCACCACGGTTAAAAGCCGCCAAATCAAAATTTTCCACCAGCGGCTTGGCATGCCACAAACGCAGTTTATTAACCGTTTTGCCCTCCCAGCCCACAATCGGAATATCATAGGGAATGGCCGCCACGGCCTTATAACCATGATGCGTAAAGGTCAGCTTGCCGTCCTGATAATGGCGCTCAATCACGCCGCCCAGACGCACCTCCACCATATCGTCCTCATTATGCAGCTCCCAGGGATAAGGCTTATCCAGCCAGGCGTCCGGCAGTTCTTCCTGCTGGCCGTTAACAATTTTCTGACGGAACAGACCGTAATCATAACGCAAACCCATGCCATAGCCGGCATAGCCCAGACTGGCCAGAGAATCCATAAAGCAGGCCGCCAGACGCCCCAGACCGCCATTGCCCAGACCCGGCGCCACGCACTGGTCGCACAGATAATCCAAATCCTCACCCATCTGCTCCAGACCGTCACGCACCAAATCTTCAATACCCAAATTAATCAAATAACTTTTCAGCAAACGGCCAATCAAAAATTCCATGGAAAAATAGTAAACGCGCTTGGAATTGCTGGCCAGCTGACGCTGCTGCGTCAGAACAGACTGATGCGCCGCCTTGTTGCAAATCAGCTTGGCCAAAGCCGCATACTTCTGCCAGGCGTCACAGGTTTCAAAAGCCTCGCCCACAGAACGCAAGAACTCGCCCCGATACTCTTTAATAAATTCCTCGGTGTTCTTAAACATCTTTTCTATTACCTCCTAATTTAATCACAGCTATTTTTTTTGAGAAAATACCTTTTAAGTTATGTGCTCATTGTATTTTTATAATATTATTCGTTTTATCGCTGATTTTATTTGCGGCATTATTATTTAACCGGTTTAATAATCAGACCCCCCAGCGGCGGCACGCGTAATGTCAGCGTATAAGGCTGGCCGTGCATATGTTGCTTTTCTGCCGTTAAACGCCCCGGGTTTAGCTTGCCGCTGCCGCCAAACTCCGCCGCATCGCTGTTAAATATTTCCAGATAATCGCCGGCAAACGGCACGCCAACCTGATATTCTTGATAACTGTCCGGCAGAAAATTGAGCAATACCAGCACAAAATCACTGCGCTGTGCGCGCTCCGGCGCTTTGGCGCTGCGCAGGAAAAGCAAAACCGATTGTTCCGCATTATCCGCCTCCAGCCATTTAAAGCCGTCCCAGTTATAATTCTGCCGCCAAAGCGCGTTCTCCTGCAAATAAAGCTTGTTCAGCTGCGCCACAAAATGTTTATATTGCGCATGTTTTTCATAATCCAGCAAAAACCATTCCAGCTGCTCCGCAAAACGCCATTCAATAAACTGCGCCATCTCATTGCCCATAAAATTCAGTTTGGCGCCGCTGTGCGTCATCTGATAGAGATACAACAGGCGCAGATTGGCAAACTGCCGCCAATAATCGCCCGGCATGCGGCCAATCAAAGAACGCTTGCCATGCACAACCTCATCATGAGAAAGCGGCAACACAAAGTTTTCATTAAAAGCATACATCATGGAGAAAGTCAGCAAACGGTGATTATAAAAACGGCCGGGAAAATCCAAAGACATATACTTCAACGTATCATTCATCCAGCCCATATCCCATTTATAATGGAAGCCCAAACCACCTTCCGCCGGCGGATAAGTAACCAACGGCCAGGCGGTGCTTTCCTCCGCAATCATAAAAACATCGGGGAAGAAGCTGGCCAGCGTCTGGTTAAGCTGCTGCAAAAAGGCCACCGCCGCCAAATCTTCCTCGCCGCCCTGCTCGTTAAAGCGTTTCAGGTTGGGCGAGTCCACGCCATAATTCAGATAAAGCATGCTGCTGATACCGTCGCAGCGGATACCGTCGGCATGATAAATATCCAGCCAGAACATGGCGCTGCTGATTAAGAAACTGCGCACTTCATTAAGACGATAATTAAATTTATAAGTACCCCATTCAATATGTTCCTCTGTTTCATAAAGGTTTGAGCCGTCAAACTGCACCAGACCATGCTCGTCACGGCAGAAATGACCCGGCACCCAGTCCAAAATCACGCCGATACCGGCCTGATGCAGACTATCCACCAGAAACATAAAATCCTGCGGGCTGCCATAACGGCTCGTCGGCGCAAAATAACCGGTGGTCTGATAGCCCCAGGAGCCGTCAAAGGGGTGTTCCATAACCGGCATAAATTCCACATGCGTAAAGCCCATATCCACCAAATACTGGGGCAATTCCGCCGCCAGCTCCCGATAAGAGAGAAAACCCTCCGGATTATCCGGCGTACTCTCCTTGCGCCGCCAGCTGCCCAAATGCATTTCATAAATATTCAGCGGCTTTTCAAAGTGGCTGCCGCGGCCGCGCTTATGCAGCCATTCCGTATCATGCCAGTCATAAGCCAAACCGGCAATCCGGGAAGCCGTGCCGGGGCGTTTTTCCGCCATAAAGGCAAAGGGGTCCGCCTTATACATAATACGGCCGCGCCTGGTCAAAATCCGGTATTTATACAAATCGCCCGGTTTGGCCTGCGTGGTAAAAATCTGCCAGAAGCCGCCCGGCAACTGGGTAAGCTCATAGCCCTCGCCCTGCCAGCCGTTAAAATCCCCCACCAGCCAGACATGGCTGGCATTGGGCGCCCAAACGACAAAACCCACGCCCGTTTGGCCGTCTACCTCCATAATATGCGCACCAAGTTTATTATAAGCATGATAATAGGTGCCTTGATTATACAAAAAGGCCTCCGCTTCTGCTATCAGTCTGCGATTAGTCATAAGCCTGCTCCTTTCTAAAAGTAAAGCCACGCCAAACAATCAACCAAGGCGTGGCCGGCAGCACCTTAGGCTTGCCTACTTTATTTATTAAATTTTTATAATATTAATTATCGTTCTTTTATCTTAATTTTATTATATCACAATTCAAATGACGCTACAATGATTTTTTGGTAAAATAAGCCGAAAAAAACTTATCATTTTTTCTAAAGTGTACATACCCAAAAAAACAAGCCCACACATTTACGCGCCGGCTTGCTTTTTGAGTTAAAAAACTCCTAAATTTATTTATATCGTCGTAAGTTTCAATCCACAACTATTGGAAATTCCGGCATACCAGCCGCTCCGGCGGCGATTGCATACTTGGGGAAAGTTACAACCGGCGTGCCGTCGGCGCTGATATAAAAAGCAGTGTTCTCATCAACGCTGACAAAACCGCCCTCCTCGGCCGCAAAGAACATTGAAAAGCCCTGTTCATCAACACTGGCCGCAATCTCACGCTGGATTACATCATTACAAATCTGCACCCAGTCGTCGCCCAGCAACATCTGCAAAGTGATATTCTGATTTTGCGCCAAATCCAGATTATAATAATAGCGTTCCTCATGCGCCGCCACCCAACCTTCGGCCAGCGATACAACAAAGGACACGCTGGTATCCGTCTGGCTCTTAATTTCATAATCCACTACCACATTCATTTCCCGGTCAGCCCATTCCTCCTCGGTGCCGCCAGTGGCAAAAAAAGCCTCCCGATAATCCTGCCAATCCTGAACCGCCCGTGCCAGATGCGCGTCTACCTGTTCCTGAATAGCCGCATTAACCTGCTGGGCCAAAGCGCCCTCCGCCTTTACCTCCGGCACGCTCACCTGATAATCAATGCCGTCCTCCTGCTTTTGAAAATCACGCACAGTCAGAATTTGGAACAATCCGCTTAAAATCGGAATATCCGCCGCAATCGCCGCCGCCGTTGGTGAAAGATTTAACACGCCAAAGGTTAAGGCCAAACAGGCCGCCGCGGCCGCAAAACCCTGCTTTAAACGCTTCTGCCAATAATTCTTTTTGCCCTGCTGAATAGAGGTCTGCACAATATTTGCCAACTCCTCCGGAATGGGAACGGCTTCATATTCCGCTCTGGCTTTTTTTAATTCATTCATTATATAATCTCTCCTTCCATTGAAATACGCAGCTTTTTCAAAGCGCTGTATAGCCGGGTTTTTACCGTGTTTAAGTTTACATTGGTAATCTCGCTGATTTCTTTCAGGCTCAAATCCTCAAAAAAACGCAACTTTATAATGGTCTGTTCCTCCAGGGACAACGCATTGATACGGTTTATCAGCGTTTCGTCCGCCGGCAAAGGGTCCTCATAACTGCCGGCTGTTAAATCCTCTGGCGCAACGGTAATCACACGCTTTTTTTGCCGCAGCATATCCAGACAGATATTGATTAAAATGCGGTTAAACCAACTGCGCATCATTTCCGCACTGCGCAGGCTGCCGCGCCCCTCCAAAGCCCGGCAGACAGCCGTCTGCACAGCGTCCAACGCTTCTTCCCGGTTCTGCAAATAGCTGTATGCCAGCCGATAAAACCGCGCCTGATTTTCAATCAGATAGTTCTCCAGCTGTGTCACAACAAATGCCACCCCCAAACCTCCTTTCATGTCGTTCTACTTTATAGACGAACCAGACAGGCAAAAAGTTTGCTTAATTTTAAATTAATTATATAAAAAAAGCAAGCCCACACATTATGGCGCAGGCTTTTTTCCTTATATTAATTTGCACAGAAAATAATAAAAATAAATAATAAAATTTTTTCTGCGTAAACACTTGTCAACCACACAAATACATGTTACAATAAGCGAATAGACAAACTGTCTAAATATTTTTTATGTTAGGAGATTAACGATTATGACCCAGAAGCGTATTTATAATTTTTCAGCCGGTCCTTCCATGCTGCCCCTGCCGGTGCTGGAAAAGGCCGCTGCCGAACTGCTTAACTACAACGGCTCCGGCATGTCTGTAATGGAAATGAGCCACCGCTCCAAATTTTTTGAGGAAATCATTCAATCCGCAGAAAGCTTAATGCGCAAGGTAATGAACATTCCGGATAATTACCGCGTGCTGTTTCTACAAGGCGGCGCCTCCACCCAGTTTGCCATGGTGCCGCTGAACCTGCTGGCCTCGCCGGAGGGCACGGCCGATTACATCGTAAGCGGCAGCTTTGCCAAAAAGGCTTATGAAGAAGCGCAAAAATTCTCACCCAACATCAAATGTGCCGCTTCTACCAAAGCAGAAAATTTTGTCCGCGTACCCGGTCAGGACGAACTTACCCTCTCCCCGAACGCTGATTATGTGCATATCTGCTTTAACAACACCATCTACGGCACCAAATATCCCTACATTCCGGAAACCGGCCAGGTACCACTGGTGGCTGATATGTCCTCCTGCATACTTTCCGAGCCGGTAGACGTCAGCCGCTTTGGTCTTATCTATGCCGGCGCTCAGAAAAACGTGGCTCCGGCCGGCGTAACCATTGTAATTATCCGCGACGACCTGCTGAAAGAGCCGTTGCCCGGCACGCCCACCATGCTGACCTACAAAACCCAGGCCGAAAACGATTCCATGTATAACACACCGCCCTGCTATCCCATTTATATCTGCAAGCTGGTGCTGGAATGGATTGAAGAACTGGGCGGCCTGACCGCGCTGGCCGAGCGCAACCAGAAAAAGGCGGCGCTGCTTTATGATTATCTGGATAACAGCCAGCTTTTCCAGCCCGTGGCCGATAAAGCCAGCCGTTCTATCATGAACGTAACTTTCCGCACCGGCAACCCGGATTTGGACGCTGAATTTGCCAAACAAAGCGCCGCGGCCGGCCTCTCCAACCTGAAAGGCCACCGCTCCGTTGGCGGCATGCGCGCTTCCATTTATAACGCCATGCCTTATGAGGGCGTGCAGGCGTTGGTTGATTTCATGCAGAAATTTGAACAGGAACACAAATAGGAGGAAACAAAATGACTGAAATAAAAATTCTGGCCAGCGACGGCATTGAAGCCGCCGCCAGAGAAAAACTGCAAAAACTTGGCTATCAGGTTGACGAACAGTTTTATGAAGCGGACGAATTGGCCGAACAGCTGAAAAACTATGACGTGCTGGTTGTGCGCTCCGCCACCAAAGTGCGCCAGCCGGTTATTGACGCGGCAGCGGCGGCTGGACGGCTCAAACTGATTATTCGCGGCGGCGTTGGCGTGGACAACATTGACGTTGAATATGCGGAAAGCAAGGGCATTAAAGTACGCAATACTCCGGCGGCCTCCAGCCAGTCCGTGGCGGAGTTGGCGTTGGCGCATATGTTCGCGCTGGCCCGTTATCTGCACATCGCCAACCACACCATGCGTCAGGGTGAATGGAATAAAAAGAAATATGAGGGTATTGAACTGGGCGGCAAAACGCTGGGCATTGTCGGCTATGGCCGCATCGGCCGGGCGCTGGCCAAAATGGCGCAAGCTATCGGTATGCGCGTTATCGCTGCCGACCCCTTTGTTACCGCGGAGGAGATTGTGCCGCTGAACGAGTTGCTGGCGCAGGCGGATTTTATCTCCCTGCACGTGCCGGCCGCCAAGGGCGAGCCGCCGCTGATTAATGCGGAAACGCTGGCGCAGATGAAAGACGGCGCTTATCTTATTAACACTTCCCGTGGGGCGCTGGTTGACGAGACCGCCCTGCTGGACGCGCTGAACAGCGGCAAACTGGCCGGCGCTGCGCTGGACGTTTATGCCGAGGAGCCGACCAAAAACACCGACCTCTGCAACCACCCCAGCGTTTCCCTCACACCGCATATCGGCGGTTCCACGCAGGAGGCACAGGCGCGCATTGGCGATGAAATTGTTGCCCACATTCAGGAGCACTGCCCCCTGGCCTAACAAAATATCTGTTATATCAACCCTCGCTGGCGCAACGTCAGCGAGGGTTTTTATGAATACTCAGCGGCCGGTTGATTGGCCGTTTTTGTCAGTTTATAAACAAATTTAGCCCAAAATTCCAGTTATAACCGAATCCGTTCCGGCATATCCTTATAATAACCAATATTATACGCAAGGAGATGTCGGAATATTGTCAAACACCAGATTTAATACTTCCTTTTTTAATAATACGTCGATAAATAATCGTTCTGTAAACGTCCGCCCTTTAAGCCAGCCGTTCAGTTTGCTGCTGGGCGTTTTGCTTTTCACCATTTTCTGCTGTTCAATCACCCCCAAGGCGTTTGCGGCCAGCGGCCAGCAGCTGGAAAGCCTTTCCGCCAAGGCCAGCTTAAAGCCGATTTACACCACGGCCGACCGAACACCCACCCCCATAGATAACACAACTTTGGCCAACGCCCTGCAAAAAATCAACAGCGAAGCCAACCCAGCCAACCAGCCGGAAACGGAAGCGCAAACAACGCCGGCCGAAGCGGCTAAGGCCAGTGAACCAGCTGAACCGGCACAGCCGGCAGCGCAGGCCGCCAGCGAGCAGCCGGCCGAAAAACCGGCGGAAAAGCCCAGCGGCACCCTTTTGGACGTTCCCAGCGCATACAGCGCTAACACCGGTTTTAAATCCTTTATGGATTATCGCACGCTGACCAACCGGCACAGCAAACAATACGCGCTGCAACAAAGCGCCTATACCGATGAGCAGGGTTTTCGGCGTTATAACGGTTATTATATGATTGCGCTTGGCACTTATTATACCAACGGCGTGGGAGAGCGTTTTCGCATCACGCTGGAGGGTGGGCAGAGTTTTCTGGCGATTACCGGCGATATTAAAAGCGACGCGCACACCGACAGGCTACACCAACACCGGGGCGGCAACATTGTGGAGTTTATTGTTGACCGCAGGCATATTTCCAGCACCTGCCAGCGTATGGGCGATATGAGTTACGCCGGTTTCAGCGGCCGCATCGCCAGCATTGAAAAATTAAATTAGCAGAAATGCCCAACCACGCCGTCATTTACCTTTAAAATGACGGCGTTTTTCAGTTAGATAACACTGCGCTTATGAATCTACTAAAAAATGGGAAAAAATTGTTGTATAATAAATACATTTTATGAAATACCTTAAAAAATTTGCAAAAATTTTTCCCCAAATACTACACAAACACTGAAAATAATGTTATAATAGTAGACGTAAAATTATAGGAAAAAGTGTATAGAAGTAAGACCATATTTTTTCCACGGTAACTAATGAAAGGATTGATATTAAATGAAGCACTGCAAAATCCTCCGTTATCTGTTTACGGCGGCTGCCCTGCTTTCCGGCCTGGGGTTTGGGCTGGTTGGCTCCGCGCAGCCGGCGCTGGCCGTGACCGATTTGGCGCCAAGCCATTGGGCGGCCTCCACGATTAATGCCTATGTTTCACGCGGCATTATGTCTGGTTATCCAGACGGCACATTCCGCCCGGAAGCCTCTGTTACACGCGCGGAATTTGTTAAAATGGTCAACAGCGTTTTCGGCTATAACACGCCGGCGGCCATTAGTTTCCCCGACGTCAGCGCCAGCTATTGGGGCTATGATGAAATTGCCAAGGGCGTTTATGCCGGCTATGTGAACGGCGATGAAAGCGGCAAATTCAATCCGGACGCGCCGCTGACCCGTGAAGAAGCGGCTTCTATCATCTGCCGCATCAAGGGTTTGGCGCCCAATCAGTCCGCCAGCAGCAATTACACGGACAGCAGCCGTATTGCCAGCTGGGCCGCGCCGTATGTGGGCGCTGTCACCCAGTTTGGTTATATGCAGGGCGACGGCAACGGCACATTCCAGCCCACCAAAGCGCTTACCCGGGCCGAGGCGGCCACAGTGCTGGCCAAGGCGGAATCCAGCAAAACATATACCACCACCCCGGGCTCGTCCGGCAGCTCCGGCAGCTCTGGCAGTTCCAATAACAACAACAATAATTCTAACAATAATGTTTTGGGCAAGCCCGGCGTTGGCAGCAGCACTAACACCGACAAAGTTAAGGATTATACCATGAGTACCCGGGATAAAACGCTGGCCAACAAAACAATTACCGGCAACCTTTATATCCCCAGTGGTATGAGTTCTTCTACCATCAACCTGGACGATTTAACCGTTGAGGGCACTGTTTATGTGCGCGGCGGCAGCACGATTGATGTTGATGACTGCGAGTTCAACAAGGTTGTGATTGATAAATCCGGCGTCAGCTTTATTACGGATACCCACTCCACCATTGATGAACTGGAGTTCTGGCGCAACGGCCGCATTGAGGGCAAAGGCTATGGTGAAGTTACCATTGCCGATAACAGCGTTTCCTCTGTTAATGTGAACGCAACCGTGGACAGCCTACTGCTGGACACTGACTCTGATTTGCGTCTGGGCCGCAACGCCAACATTGAGGAGTTGGAGGTAACCGCCAAAGCCAACAATGCCAATGTTTATTTCTCTGGCGACGCTTATGTTGATGAGATGCGCATTTATGACCATATCGACATCACCGGCTCCGGCGAGATTAACAAAATGTATACCTACGTTTCCGGTATTTATTCCAGCATTGAACCTAATCGTCTGATAACTTCCGGCTCCGGCACCAAACCCAATTATACCGACCGCAATGATGACGATGACGACGACGATAACTCCAACAACAACAATAATAATAACAACAACAAACCCGGCGGCAGCAACACGCCGTCTGACAAAAATCTGGTTGTAACCGGCAACATTGACGGCAGCGACGCTAAAAAAGGCAACGCCACCTATGACACCGTTACGGTTACCAAAGCCGGCGTTACAATCAGCAATATTATTATTGATAAGAATTTGACGATTGAAGCAAGCGTGGCCGACGGCAATGTAACCTTGGACCATGTTACCATTAAAGGCCAGGTTTACATTCATGGCGGCGGTCAGAATTCTGTCATCTTTTCTGACTGCGCGCTGGAAAAAAATATTTACATTGATAAAAAGCCCACCGATAAGGTAAAACAGCCTGTGGGACTGAAGCTGAACAACGGCACCACGCTTAAGGGCGATATCATTCTGCAAAACAACGCCAACATTACCACCAGCCCCAAGGAATACACCCTTAATAATGTGGTGGTAAACGGCACTTTGACTGAACCGCTGAAAATTGACGCTAATATTGACAAGTTAACCGTTAATACTTCCAGCAATCTGACGATTGAATTGGATAACAGCAACATTAATAATCTGGTTGCCAAAAAAGCGCCGGTTACAGCCAAAGGCAGCGGCAACATTAACGACGTTTCCAGCGTGCCCAATCTGAATGTGGATATGCTCACGCCGCCAGACGAGAACACCAAGCCCGACCTGCCTAACTTTAAGGCCATTATCAGCCTGAGCGGTATTCCGGAAAAGATTGAAAAAGACGGCACTATTCAACTGAACAATATTCAGGCTAAATATTCCGATAACAGCACCGCTACTATCAGTAATGTTGAATGGAAAGTTACTGACGACAAGGCCGGTGTGACAATAACCGACAATCTGCTGAGAGCTACCAAAACAGGCAGCTTTACACTGACCGGCACTGTGAAAAACGGCGTCAGCATTGGCAAAGATTTTGTTTCCGCACCCTTTAAGGTTACAGTTACCGAGGTATTTATTTCAGCGGAGAAAATTACCGCCAATGTTCCCACAGCAGTTACGCTGAAAGAGGAAGGCACCACCAGAAAATGGGAAATTGACCTTAAAGCTACCGACGCCACAGTTACGCCCAGCAACGCCAGCAACAAGGACATAACCTGGAGCGTTAAAGGCGCAGGCGCTACCATTAATAAAGACAATGTGCTGATTTTAACCGAGCCCGGCGAGGTTACTTTAACAGCTACGGTTCTTAACGGCAAGCCCAGCGGTAACTTGACCCAGGTATTTAAAATTAAGGTTGACGCGCCTTACAGAGCAGTTAAAAATATTACCTTAGACAAATTAAAGCCGACCACAGACCACGACGGCACATTAATCTATCAGGCTTATGCCGGCACCGAGTTCACACTCAGTACCACTGTAACCTCTGACAAAGAGGGCATTTCCCCAACCAAGTCAACTATTGAATGGACGCTGGTTAAGAGCGATAACACCGGCATTACCCAGGACAATTTCAAAAATAATCCCAGCCCCACGCTGAAACCGACCAACCCCGGCGAGATTGTGTTGAATGCGGTTATTAAGGGCGGCGCCAACGAGGGCCAGGACGATTATGAGCAGGAAATCCGTATTAAGGTTAACCCCTCTCTGGTTGGCGAAATTATAGTTGCACCGGCTCCTCTTAAAGATGTAAACACCTACTATCCCGGCCAGACTATTACGTTCAAACTGGACGATAAAATTATGGACGCTTATGAGGATAAACTGGAATGGTCCATTAATAACCAGAAAACATTGGACAGATACATTACTGACGAAAATGCAATGCCTACATTGACCCAAAATAAGGGTATTGCCACGCTGACAATCCCAGCTTCTTTCCCGACCAAGAAAGATATTGGCTCAAATCTTGATATAGAAATGCGGGTTAATAACACTGATAACCGCGACGCTTACAGAACCGTTGCCATTACTGTGGCTGAATTTATTCCAGTTGACGGTATTACCAATAAATTTGCAACAGACGTTACCATGCCCAGCGATGAAATGCGCTGCACCGTTGATTTAAGCCAAATTGAAATAACGCCAGCAAACGCTACCCTTAAAGATGTAAAATGGACTATCAAAGAGGGCAGCGATATTGCCGGAATAGATAAGGATACACTGGTTGTTACCAACCCCGGCACGGTTGTCGTAACCGCCACCATTGCCAACGGCAAAGCACCTGGCACGGACTATACCGAAGATTTTACAATTAATATTGCCGTACCCCTGGTCAGTGATATTATTCTTGAAACTGAACCGTTTGAACAGCTTGGCGAGGAGTATCTGGCCGGCCAAGTTCTGACCTTTACGATGCATAAAACCGTAATGGAAGAACATGGTGCAAACATTAACTGGAGCGTTAGCGGCGCTGGCATTACTGAAGCGGACTATAAAAAAGACGCAACAACTAATAAGTTAATTCTCACCATTCCTGCTACCTTTAACGGCGGCACTATAACCGTAAAAGCGGAAAACACCAATGATGACGGAAAAACCGAAACTAAAAAACTGGATATAACCGCAAAAGCGTTTACTTCCTTTGATGAAACAACCTTTACAATTTCTGGACCAAACGATGCTACAATTAATGAAAACGATATACAGCTTTCTGCCACAGCACCGGGAAGAAATGCAGAACTTCAAACCATAACCTGGGGCTTCGCGCCTGACGGCAAACCAACCAGCTCCAACACCAAAATTGATAATACAGGCAAATTGACTATTGGTATTGATGAAACTGCACAGGAAATTAAGGTTGTTGCCACAATGACTAATGGTAAATTAGTTAATAATAAACTGGAATCTGTTTCTTCCAATAAACACACCATTTCAATTGATTTAGTTGAAGTTAAAGATATATATGTTAACGGAGACCCAATGCCATCAACGAACGCAGAACCTCTGCCTGAATTCTATGCGGGTCAAGATATTCAATTTTCAATAGACGGTTCAGCAGGCTCAGTGTCAGGCAGAGTAACCACCTGGAAAATTAAAAACAAAAGCGACATTATATCCGATTATCCCAGTAGCCCAGACATTCAAAAATTTAATATTACTGAAAATGGCGGCAAACTAACTGGTACGGGTATTATTAACAAAGATACCGTGCTTGAAATCACAGCCACAACTTCTGGTGTAACAAAAACTGCATATATAAAAGTTGTTCCTTTCACCCCGGTAGAAAGTATTAACATTACCGCACCCGGTGTTACCAACAACGCTGTATATGTTGAAGTTAATGAAACAACTGGAGGTAAATTGAAGTTCACAGCTGAGGTTAAACCAGATAGCAGAAACCAAGATTATAGATGGAACTGTACGCTTGACTCCACTTCAACAAAAGAAGGAACCAAAATAGAAAATGGCGAGTTGACTATTGATCCTAAACGAACAACAGCTTTTCCGGTTTATGCTACTATTCCAAATGGCAAAATTGTTAATGGCGTAATGCAGGCAGTAGACTCAAACAAAATAACAGTTAATCCTTTTACCTCTGTGACTAACGTGGCTATTAAATGCGAGGAAGTAACGCCAAATAAACAATTTAAGTTCACAGCTGATATTACACCAGCAAACCCAACAAACAAAACGGTTACATGGAAAATTGAGGGACAACAAACTGGTACTACTATAAACTCAACAACTGGTTCCCTAACTCTTGCCGATGGTGATGACAGCGAAATCACAGTTACAGCCACCATTACCAATGGCAAATTAGAGAATGGCACAAGAGTAAATTACATTGCAACAGTAAAATTCCAAAATGGCAGTATAATTTCACAAACAACCAAATCTAATCCGTTTACAATCACCAAACCGACAAATGAGATTGTGCCGCCAACAAACATTCCTCCCACCAATCAGTACGAGGAAGAGGAGGAAGAAGAAGAAGATTATAAGTACAATGACGATAAAAAAACCGCCGCAGAACTGGAACGCGAAAGAATTGAAGCTGAAAAAGAAGCGCAAAGAAAGCGTCAGTCTGCTCCAACAATAGGTGGCGGCGTTAAAAAGAACACTGTTTCAGCTGATTAAAACTGAACAAAATCAAACAACCCTGCCCAAACGGCAGGGTTGTTTTTTTACTTATTATACACTGGCAAGGCATGTATAAAAAAATTGGATTGACATTTAATCAAGAAAAATGCTATAATAAAAAAACAAAGAGTTGAAACTTAAATTGGCGGTTTGCCCTCAGAAGAACATAAATACATCTGTGTAAGGTGTATGGTTGGAAGATGAGGGATTAGGGCCCTCCTCAAATTGTTCGATGAGGAGGTGATGCCAATGTTTTGGTTAAGCGTAGCGGCATTAGTTATGCAGACAATCCAACTTTGTCTGCAAGCCGTTGAGTTTATATTAAATCATGGCAAACAAAAATAACCGCCCACTCTACAAAGTAACGGTTATTTTTTTATAGCTTCTACTTCTGTGGGCTGACCTGATTTGAGGGTCAGCTCTTTGCATTTTTATTATAACACTCCGTCTGGTTTTTGTCAACCCAATTATTTAGTTGATATGCCAGCTGTTTTATAACGCCTTAAGCGCGCTTCTCCTCCATTTCTGGAATATCCAGCGGCTGTAAATTAAGTACATGCCGCTTAACCTGACCGCTTTCATTATGTAAAGCCGCATTAGCATTGGCCAGCATCAGCTTAATCCGGTTCTCCTGATTGGTACGGGAAGCGCCGGGGTCATAATCAATCGCTACAATGTTGGCCTCCGGGTGGCGCTCTTTAACCGCCCTAATCATACCCTTAGCAACGATATGATTAGGCAGACAGCCAAAAGGCTGCGCCGACACAATATTATTCACGCCGCTTTCAATCAAATCCAGCATTTCGCCCGTAAGCAGCCAGCCCTCGCCCATTTTAACGCCCTCGCCAATGCAGCCTTTGGCCGCGCGCTGAACCTGCCCAAAAGTGGCCGGCGGCATAAAAGTACCGTCCAGACGGATAACATTGCGCATGGCCTGCTGACCAATCGTCAGCAGCTTAAACAAAGGTTTCAGCAGGCAGCTTTTCAGAGTTGTACGGCTATAAAGTTTGGCGTCCACAAAATTGTTATTCAAGCTATACAGCATAAAATCCAAAACCCCAGTAACCACCGGCTGCGCCCCCTGACTAATCAGGTAACTTTCCAAATCATTGTTACCCAGCGGCGCATATTTCATATAAATCTCGCCCACAATACCAACCTTGGGCTTAACCACATTCTGTCGCTTAATCTGCTTAAAGGCGTTTACAATCTTAAAATAATTCGGCCCCAGCAGCAGATACTGCCCCGTGGCAAAGGCATAATCAAGCTGATTGGTGATAATCTCCACAACCTTATCCGTATGCCCCGGCACTTCCTCATAAGGCTTGCACTGATTTTTCAGCCATAAAATCATGTCGCCGTAATAACAGGCAAACAGACAACGCAGCAACGTGCCCTTGCTTAAATAAAAACCGCCCTCGGCCTGCAACTTATCCAGCCGCAAAGCAATCACGGGAATATGTGAAAGGCCGTTCTTCTCCAGTGCCTTGCGCAGCAGATAAATATAATTGCTGGCGCGGCAGCCGCCGCCCGTCTGGGGCAACAACAAGGCAATCTTATCCAAATCATACTTGCCGCTTTTGATAGCGTCCAAAAGCTGGCCGATTGCCAACAGCGCCGGATAACAGGTGTCGTTATGCACATTCTGCAAACCATGCTCCGTCACACTATAACCAACATTCTCCAAAAATTCAATATTGTAGCCCTGACGACGCAAAATACCGCCAATCAGCTTAAAATGAACCGGCAACATCTGCGGTACCAAAATAGTATAATCGCGCTTCATATCCGCCGTAAACTGGCGCAGGGGCATTTCATGCTCATGCAGCGGCATTTCCAATTCTTCGCGCTCGGCCTGGCTGAAAATAATTTCCCAAAGCGAGGTAAACGGTTCCGCCAGGCGGTTTAGATGTGCCTGCAAATTCTGGTTATTATCGGTTTTGTCTGACTTTTTCGACATGATTTCATTCCTCCCTTGCAAATCACCGCCGTCTTTCCGATAATAAAACAGCAGCTCATTGCTATTTTGCATTAATTTTAAGCGTTTTGTTTTAAATTATTTTCCTGTTTTTCCATCGCCGCCAAAAGGCTGCGCGCTCTTATTTTAACCGCCGCCAGATTATTAACCTCGTCAATCTTCAGCTGCGTATAAATTTTGCCATTTCGCTCTAAAATATCTTTCAATTCGTCGCTGGTAATCGCGTCCAGACCACAGCCGAAGCTAACCAACTGCACCAGCTGCATGTTATCATGCCGGCAGACATAGCGCGCCGCATTATACATGCGCGTGTGGAAAGTCCACTGATTAAGCACATTCACTTTCTGGCTATACACCAAATCGGTCAAAACACGCTCCGCCAACACCACAAAACCCAGCGAATTAAACATCTTATCAATACTATGGTTAATCTCTCTATCCACATGATAGGGTCGGCCGGCCAGCACCACGACATTCCAGCCCATTTCCTCCGCCCGGCGCAGCGCCTGCACGCCGTAATCCTCCACATCAGACCACCAGCTGCGATAAAAACGCCAGGCCTGATTAGCCGCCGTAATACAATGCGCCAATGAGAAATTGAACTCCGGATACAAATCATGAAAACGGCTGCCCAAAATAGCCCGGTCATTCAAACTCAAATACGGAAACATGAAATTAACGTCTTTCAGCGCCGGCACATTGGCATGCAGCAGCTCCGGATAATAAGCCACCACCGGGCAGTTATAATTCTTGTCGCCGCGCCCCTCGTCAATGTTATAGCTGGAGCAGGGATAAAAAATCCTGTCCACCCCTTTAGCCAGCAACGCCTCAATATGCCCATGCGCCAGCTTGGCCGGATAACAAACCGTATCCGAGGGAATTGTAAACTGCCCCTTGGCGTAAAGCTGCCGCGATGACTCGCCGGAAATTACCACATTACAACCCAATTCCTTAAAAAAGGTATACCAGAACGGCAAATTCTCATACATATTCAAAACCAGCGGAATACCCACCGTCGGCCGCCCCGGCTCAACCGTCGCCTCGGCCTCCAGCATCAATTCCTTAAATTTGCCGTTAATATATTCATACACATTTGGCCTGTCCAGCGGTTTACCGCCCTGTCCGCGCTCACATTTATTACCGCTGATAAAGCGCCGACCGTTGGGGAACAAATTCACCGTCAGCGAGCAATGGTTGGCACAGCCCTGGCAGGTTACCGGCTTGGCCTGATGCTGAAAAGCCGCCACCTCCGCCGCCGACATAATACTGGATTGCTCCCTGCCCAACGCCTGATGCCGCTCCTGAGCATAAAGCGCCGCGCCAAAAGCACCCATCAGGCCGGCAATATTCGGCCGCACCACATTATAACCCAATTCCCTCTCAAAACTGCGCAAAACAGCGTCATTCAAAAAGGTACCGCCCTGCACCACAATATTCCGCCCCAACTCGCTGGCGCTATGTACGCGCAGAACCTTATAAATCGCATTCTTCACCACACTGATAGCCAGCCCGGCGCTGACGTCGCCAATCTCCGCGCCGTCGCGTTGCGCCTGCTTCACCGATGAATTCATAAATACCGTACAGCGCGAGCCCAAATCCACCGGCCGCCGGGCAAACAGCGCCAGTCGGGCAAAATCAGCCGGCGAGTATCCCAGCGCCTCGGCGAAAGTCTGGATAAACGAGCCGCAGCCCGAACTGCAAGCCTCATTCAAAACAATGCTGTCAATCGTGTTGTTACGAATGGTAAAGCATTTCATATCCTGACCGCCAATGTCAATGATGTAATCCACCTGCGGCTCAAAAAAATGTGCGGCCGTAAAATGCGCCACCGTTTCCACCAGACCATAATCAATATTAAACGCGTTCTGGATTAACTCCTCGCCGTATCCCGTAACCGCACCGGCGCGCAGTTCAATATCATCGCCCAAAAGTTCATAGATATGCAAAAGCTGGGCTTTGATAATCGGCAGAGGGTTGCCCTGATTGCTGGCGTAATAGGTATAAAGCAGATTGCCGTTCTCACTAATCAGCGCCAGTTTGGAAGTGGTACTACCCACGTCAATCCCCAGATAGGCCGCACCGCGGTAAGTTTTAATATCGGCCTCCGGTACCGCGTTGCGCCGGTGCCTATCCTGAAACTGCGCATATTCTGCTTCGTCCGTAAAAAGCGGCGACAAAAAGCGGCTTTTCCCCTTAATTGCCGATTGCGAGTCCAACAAAAGTTTTTTCAGCTGCTTATAATTAAAAGTTTCCGGCTGACCGTCCGCATAAACAGCCGCGCCCAAAGCCACAAAATATTGACCCAACTCCGGAAAAACCGCATTTTCCTCGTCTAACTGTAAAGTTTCAATAAAACGCTGCCGCAGACCCATATTAAAGGAAAGTGGCCCACCCAAAAAGAGCACGCGACCTTCAATCCGCCGCCCCTGCGCCAGACCGGTCACCGTCTGTTCCGCTACTGCCTGATAAATGCTGGCTGCGATATCCTCCTTGGCGGCGCCCTGATTTATCAGCGGCTGAATATCCGTCTTGGCAAAAACACCGCAACGAGAAGCAATCGGGTAAATCTTTTTATAACGCTGACTTAACTCGTCCAATTCCTCCACGCTGACATTCAGCAACGTGGCCATCTGGTCAATAAATGCACCCGTACCGCCGGCGCAGGTGCCATTCATGCGCTCCTCCATGCCGCCGGTTAAAAACAGAATTTTAGCGTCCTCGCCACCCAACTCAATCACCACATCGGTGTCCGGCTCCAACTCCTCAACCGCGCCGGAAAGCGCATAAACCTCCTGCACAAAAGGTATGCCGCTGGCTTCAGCCAAAGACATACCAGCCGAGCCGCTAATCGCCACCTTAACCGTATGATTGTTCAAAAGCAGCGCCAGACCGCCGATAATCTCCGTCAATTTTTCGGCAATTCTGGAGCCATGCCGCTGATAAGTTGAGTATAACAGCGCGCCGGCATCGTTAATCAGCACCACCTTAATCGTCGTGGAGCCAATATCAATACCCAATCTATACATGCAAACACCTCCGGGCAAATATTTCCGCTTCAAGTTGTCGAGTTTTTCGATCATGTTTCTTCCTATTATAATATATATTTTTAAAAAAATCTAGTCTTTTTTTCTACTTGTCAAAAATTATAATTTGGAGTATAATAATGTAAGCACGTTCTTGCAGCCAAGCCGTCACCCGTTGACATTGGCAATAAATTTTTTAGGGAGGCACATTTTATGCCAACAACTGTTAATATTTTACTTAATTTGCTCGTTATCGCTTTGATTTTTGTGGCTATCGCAGCCATCGTCATCAGTAAACTGCGTGAGAAACCATTGGAATGGCCAGATTTGGCTAGTTATGGCCAACCGCGTGAGCTTTGGCTGGAGGGCATGGAGGATTTAGACGTTTTCCCACAGTATGGCTATCATCGTTATCGTGATGTTTATTTAAACATGCGCCGTATTCCGATTGTGGTTGTGGAACCGCAGATTATTAATGACCAGCTTTGCTACCATTTTTATGATGTAAAGACAGGCGCGGAGGGTTATGATATCCCACAGTTTGTAATGCTTCTGGGCAATGAAACTCCGGCCAAGATTGTTAGCTTTTAGGGAGGATATCCGATGAAAAAATTTGACGCAAACTACCAGCTGCTTGCGGACATGTATCAAGATGATTATTTTCCCGATTTTCTGGTGGATAAAATTAAAAGTCTGCTGCAACAGGTCATTGACCTGCTGGAAACCGGGGAAACCGACCTGACGATTATTCAGAACAAGTTTGACGAAGCTGTGGAGTCTATCAATGATTTGCAGGACGAATTTGAAGAGAACGAAAGCGAGATTGAAACCGTGGCTCGTGACAGTATCGGAATAAGTGTCGATTATATCCTGCACTGGTTTGGTATTGATATTGACGTTGAGGACGCTATCGGCGCACGTGACTGGTAAACGATTATAAAAATAAAAAAATCCCTTAATAATAATTATTAAGGGATTTTTTATTTATGCTTGAGTTATTTCAGTTTGCTGGCCTTAATACGATTAATGGCTCGATGCAGAGAAAGCTCACAGCGCAGCAAATCTAAATCTTTTCTGCTGCTGGGGTCATGCATACGCTCCTCCGCTCTGGCCTTAGCGGCCTGTGCTCTGGCCACATTAATCTCCTCGGCGCGCTCGGCTGCCTCAGCCAACACAATAACCGTATTGTCCTTAACCTCGGCAAAACCACCGCTTACCGTCAGATATCGGTCAGTATTAGCCTGATTATATTTCACAATGCCAATATCCAATGTCGTCATCAAAGGAGCGTGGTTTTTCAAAACGCCCATGGAGCCTTTGCTCGCCGGCAGATTTACCTTCGCCACATTCTCAGACATCAACAAACCGGCAGGTGTAACAATATCCAAGCGGATTACATCTTCAGCCATAGCTTATGCACGCCCTTCCATAGCTTTTGCCTTTGCCACAGCCTCCTCGATTGTGCCAACCATCAGGAAAGCCTGCTCCGGCAGATGGTCATATTCGCCGGCCACAATAGCCTTAAAGTCCTGTACAGTCTTGGCCAGCGGTACATAAACACCAGGTGTGCCGGTGAACTGCTCCGCCACGTGGAAAGGCTGGCTCAGGAAACGCTGAATTCTTCTGGCCCGGCCAACAAGCACCTTATCTTCCTCGCTCAATTCGTCCATACCCAGAATGGCAATGATGTCCTGCAATTCCTTATACTTTTGCAGAATACTCTGCACATCGCGCGCCACCTGATAATGCTCCTGGCCCACAACCTTGGGGTCCAGAGAACGGGAGCTGGAATCCAGCGGGTCAACCGCCGGGTAAATGCCCATCTCAGAAATGGCACGGTTCAAAACGGTTCTGGCGTCCAAATGGTTAAATGTTGTTGCCGGAGCCGGGTCAGTCAAGTCGTCGGCCGGCACGTAAATAGCCTGAACGGAAGTAATTGAACCATTTTTGGTGGAAGTAATACGCTCCTGCAACTGACCCATTTCAGTGGCCAGGGTGGGCTGATAACCCACAGCGGAAGGCATACGACCCAACAATGCGGATACCTCAGAACCAGCCTGAGTAAAACGGAAAATGTTATCAATAAACAGCAGCACGTCCTGATGGTCCTCATCACGGAAATGTTCCGCCATGGTCAAACCGGTCAGAGCCACGCGCAAACGCGCCCCCGGCGGCTCATTCATCTGGCCGAAAACCAGAGCGGTTTTGCTGATAACGCCGGACTCGCTCATTTCACCGTAAAGGTCATTACCCTCACGAGAGCGCTCGCCCACGCCGGCAAAAACGGAATAACCGCCGTGCTCCTGTGCGATATTACTAATCAATTCCTGAATTAAAACGGTTTTGCCAACGCCGGCGCCGCCGAACAAACCAACCTTGCCGCCTTTGGTATAAGGAACCAAAAAGTCAACAACCTTAATACCAGTTTCCAAAATTTCTGTGGAGGGGCTTAACTCGGAAAAAGCCGGCGCCTCCTTATGGATAGGCGAGGTCTGCTTGTAATCACACTGCGGCTTGCCGTCAATCGGGTCGCCAATTACATTAAACATTCTGCCCAGAGTTTCCTTGCCCACGGGCACGCTAACCGGCGCACCAGTGTCCACAGCCGTCATGCCGCGGCACAGGCCATCAGTAGATGAAAGAGCCACGCAGCGAACAAAATCGTTGCCCAAATGCTGCATAACCTCCAATGTCAGATGAATATCGTTTTCATCAATCTTGATGGCGTTGTAAATAGCCGGCAAGCCGTCCGAGGGGAACTCAATATCGACGATAGCGCCGATAATTTCTCTAATTTTTCCCTCTGCCATAATTCAACCTCCTTAAAAGCAGGGTTCTTTTTATCATCGTGCTGCTTTATTCAAGCGCAGCAGCACCGCCGACAATCTCGGTAATTTCTGTCGTAATCTGTGCCTGACGCGCCCGGTTGAGTGAAAGCGTCAGTTTATCAATTAATTCAGAGGCGTTGTCGGTCGCCGAATCCATCGCCGTCATACGAGCGCCATGCTCACCGGCTTTGGCTTCCAAAAGCAGACGGTAAATAGAGGAGTCTACATATTTGGGCAAAATAACGTCCAAAATCTCCTTGCCGCCCGGCTCAAATATATAATCAGTTTCAGCCTGCATGCCATTCCCGTCAGCTTCAGCCTCGGCCTTTTCAATTCGCTGAATAGGCAACACCTGCTGACAATCCGGCACCTGTGTTAACACTGAAACAAACCGAGAGTACACAACATGAACCTCGTCAACCTCACCATCAAGGTATTTTTTGATTACATAATCACTCAGCGCCTTACCTTGGCTGACATTGGGCGCATCACCAATGTTGGTAAACACGTCCATAACATTAAACTGCGGCCGTGTGCGGAAATGCTCATAGGTTTTGTTGCCAATCAGCAGCATCTCGCCTTTTTTGCCCTCCGGCACAGCTTTCAGCTGCTCCTCAGCAAACCGCAGCAGGTTGATATTGTAGCCGCCGCAAAGACCACGGTCACCGGCAATTACAATATACAAAATATTTTTCACCTCATCACGAGGCTGCAAAAACGGAGTATCATATTTCTCGCCGCCGGCAAGCAGGTGGTCCATAACCTCCTGAATTTTATCCGAATAAGGGCGTATCGCCACCAGGGTAGACTGCGTTTTGCGCAGCTTGGCCGCGGAAACCATCTTCATGGCTTTCGTGATTTTCTGGGTGCTGGCAACGCTCTTAATGCGGCGTCTGATGTCACGCATATTAGCCAAAGCAATCTCACCACCTTTACGCTGTAATCGAAATCAAATATCAAGGCTTTAGTCAGGGCAAAGCCAACCGCCTTGCCCTGCCGCCGCTTTAAGCAAAAATCTTTTTATATTCAACCAAAGCCTGTTCAATCATTGCCTGGTTGTTATCGTCCAATTTCAGCTTGGTAGCAATATCGGCCAACACATCACTGCGCTGGGAGCGCAGATATTCCACAAAACCATTGCAGAAGTTGGTGATGTCCTTAACCTCAATATCATTCAACAGGCCGTTTACGCCGATATACAAAACGGCAACCTGTTCTTCAACTTTCAGCGGAGAATACTGATCTTGCTTCAAAAGCTCCATCATACGTGCGCCATGCGCCAAAGTATCACGCGTGGCCTTGTCCATATCGGAGCCGAACTGTGAGAACGCAGCCAACTCACGATATTGTGCCAAGTCGCCGCGCAGTGTGCCGGCCACCTGTTTCATAGCCTTAACCTGCGCCGAACTGCCTACACGGGATACTGACAAACCTACGTTAATAGCCGGACGGAAACCGCTGAAGAACAAGTCAGTTTCCAGGAAAATCTGGCCGTCGGTAATAGAAATTACGTTGGTAGGAATATATGCGCCGATGTCACCGGCCTGAGTTTCGATAATCGGCAAAGCCGTCATGGAACCGCCGCCCAGGTCATCGGAAAGCTTGGCCGCACGCTCCAGCAAACGGGAATGCAGATAGAAAACGTCACCAGGATAAGCTTCACGCCCCGGCGGACGACGCAGCAGCAGGGAGAGTTCGCGATAAGCCATCGCCTGCTTGGTTAAATCATCATAAACAATCAAAACATGCTTGCCATTGAACATAAACTCCTCGCCCATAGCAGCGCCGGCATAAGGCGCAATATAAAGCAACGGAGCCGGTTCAGAGGCCGCAGCAGAAACCACGATGGAGTAATCCATGGCGCCGCCTTCTTCCAGACGTTTTACCACAGAAGCCACAGTGGAAGCTTTCTGGCCAATGGCCACATAAATACAAATCATATTCTGACCCTTCTGGTTCAGAATAGCGTCAACAGCGATGGCAGTTTTGCCAGTCTGACGGTCGCCAATAATCAACTCGCGCTGACCGCGGCCAATCGGCACCATCGAGTCGATGGACTTCAAACCGGTCTGCATTGGTTCAAACACGGATTTACGGGAGATAACACCAGGGGCTTTGGATTCCACCGGGCGGAATTTGGTGGTCTCAATCGGCCCCTTACCGTCCAGAGGATTGCCCAGGGGGTCTACAACACGGCCAATCAGGGCGTCGCCAACCGGAACTTCCATAATGCGGCCGGTACGTTTAACCTGGTCGCCCTCATGAATATCCGTGAAGTGACCGAGAATAACGCAACCAATGTTGTCCTCCTCCAAGTTCATCGCCAGACCCATCACGCCGTTTTCAAATTCCAGCAGCTCGCCGGCCATCGCGTTGTTCAGGCCGTAAATACGGCAGATACCGTCACCAACCGTGATAACCGTACCCACTTGAGCCACATCAACGTCAGCTTGATAATTTTCAATCTGCTGCTTCAGAATAGAGCTGATTTCTTCTGGTCTGATGCTCAAAATTTTTCACCTCTCTAAGTTCAAGTTCTAACTTAAATTTATTACAACGTCCTGCTTATTCCACCGTCAGCGATTCTTTTAAAGAACGCAGCTGCTGGCTAATGCTGGCGTCATATACTGTATCATCAATCTGCACCTTAATGCCCCCGATAAGATTTTTATCCACCTGAGCCTTAAGGCGAATTTTGGCGTTCAATTTATTCGCCAGAGCCTTTTCCAACTCTGCCGCTTCTTTGTCTGCCAGCGGCACCGCCGTATGCACCAAAACCTGACGCACACCGTCCGCCTCATCACAAAGTTCCTGATAAGCCGCCAAAAATTCCGGCAAACTGCTTTCATGCCCCTTGTCCAGAATTACATAAATGAAATTCTCCACGTCCTTGGGCGCGTTATCCTTGGCCAAAAGCTGGCCAATTAACTTTTTTTTGTCAGAAGTTGACATGATTTTGCCATAAATCAGCTGGCTAAGCTCATCATTTTGCTGCAACAACTCCACAAAATCATGCAATGCACGACCAAAATCGGCCTGTTGCTGTTTGGCCTGCGCCAGTTCCAGCAAAGCTTTGGCATAGCGTTTTGTCAAACCGGCCTTAATCATTTTTTGCCGCCACCTCTGCAATATATTTGTCAACCAAAGCCATATGCTGCTTATCGCTCATATCCTCAGCCAACAAACGGCCAGCCACAGATACCACCATATCCGCAACCTCGCCTTTGATAGCCAGAATAGCATCGGCTTTTTCCTTGGCAATTTCAGCCTCTGCCCGAGCCAGAATACTATCCGCGGAATTTCTGGCCTGCGCCAAAATATCTTCCTTGGTAACTTCCGCATTCTTCTGGGCTTCGTCCAAAATAGCCTTGGCCTGACGTCTGGCGTCGGCAATTTCCTCCGCCAGCTTTGCGCTCATCTGCTCGGCCTCCCGGCGCGCTTCATCAGCCTTATTCAGGCTGTCGTCAATGGTCTGTTGCCGAGAATCAATCATGCGGATAACCGGACCCCACATGAATTTATATAAAATAGCCACGAGAATTAAAAAATTCGCCATGACAAATATTAATGTCTGAATACTGATATCCATAAAAGGCGGTTGCCTCCTTTCGGTTGATACTCTTTGTTGGAATTGACGCTGCACTGCTCATGCGCCCATGCATACGCAGAGCGCACAGGCAGGCAGGTCAACAAATAGCTTTTATTAACCGATGTTGCCAACAATCATGAAAGCAATCAGCAGACCATAAATGGTCAAAGCTTCCAACAAAGCCATTGCCAAAATCATAGCTGTACGAATGTCACCAGCAGCCTCAGGCTGACGAGCGATACTCTCCATAGCAGCAGCACCAACCTTGCCCTGGCCCAAAGCCGGGAAGATAGTGGAAACAGCGATAGCCAAGGCAGCCGCCAAAGCGATAATTGCACTTGCCATATCCATATTAGAACTCCTCCTTTCTAAATCCGGGGCCTAAAAATCCCAACGGACTTTAAAACTTTATACGAATAATACTTAAACGAGAAAACAATTTTTTAGTTCGGGCCAAAATCGAATAACCAAATTAATGCCCTGCGCTGGTTGCCGTGTCAATATAAATGGCAGAAAGCATGGTGAACACCAACGCCTGAATAAAGCCAAAAAGCATACTCAATCCCATAATGACGATTGGCGCCCCCAGAGGAATTAACCCACTAACCTGGTGCAGCACCGTTTCTTCACCATAGATATTGCCGAAAAGACGCAAAGAAAGAGATAACGGGTGCGTGACCTCTTCCAGCAGCATCAAAGGCAGCAGCGGTGCTACTGGCTTCACAAAATGCCCTAAATAATGCACGCCATGATATTTGAAACCGCCATACTGCGTGGTTAAAAACGTAACCAAAGCCAAACCTACCGTACAGCTAAGCGTACCCGTTGGCGGCTGAAAACCTGGCAGTTCGCCGGCAAACGGCAAAAGACCGCTGTAATTGGAAACGATAATATACAAAAACAATGTTCCCAAAACCGGCAAGAAAGTTGTGGCTTTCTCTTTACCAATAATACTGCCATAAAAATCGCGCAAGCCGCCCACCACGTATTCCAGCGCGCTTTGCAAGCGGCCAGGCTGACGTTCTTTCAGATTGCGCGTACCAGCAATCGCCACCACACTCAACACGGCTGTAATCGCCAGAGAAGTGGTCATTACGCTATCTACCTCAAAGCCGCCGATTTCAAACAAAGTAGCGTTAGACATATATACCTGCCTCCTTTCTTTGCAAACTTAATGTAAAATATTTAAAAACTTTTTTTACATTCCACTTTTCAGGATTTTTAAGGTTTTTACCAAATCCACATATAAAACTAAAACTTGAAAGAACCAAAATATTTAATAAGCAAAAGCTGAAAAAGCTATTTTTTACCCAGCCGTTTATTAACGCCCGTGCAGGCCAGCAACAGCTGAAAGAATATAGTCAGCATAACGCCCACGGCCAGCAGGATAAAATCCCAACGAAACGGCAGCCAATCTCTGGCCAGAAACAGCGCCAGCAAAACCAGAACATCAAGCAAATATTTGCTGACATAAAATTTCAAAATAGCATTCAGAGTTTTGCGATTAACCTCTTTGGCGTCTGCGCCGGCAGCCAAAGCCTCCGCCGCTTTCTTATCCTGACGTTTAAGCACAGACAAAAGCAAAGCCAGGGCAAGCAATGCTAAAACGCCGCCAATAGCTGTTCCCAGCAGCAGCGCATAAACAATCTCCATAAAGCCCTGACCTCCCGTCAATTTCTGCCACCTGACAGCATTTTTTTGGCCTGTCCATTTTAATAAAAAATGTATAAAGCCGCTTCTCCAATTATTATTATACAAAAGAGGACGGCAAAAGGCAATAGCAAAATTCCATTTTACGCAAAATTTTTCAAAAATATTTTATTTTAGCAAACAAAAAAAGCAATGACGGCCAATTTCATGACCGCCATTGTTATTTTTTTCATTTATTTTTCTGGAATTTTAGCAATTAACTCCACTTCCAAAAGACTGCCCTTAGGCAGCGCGGCAATCTGCACACAGGAACGCGCCGGATAAGGCTGCACAAAATAATCAGCATAAATCTCATTCACTGCGGCAAAATTTGCCAGGTCGGTTAAAAACACCGTGGTTTTCACCACATCGGCAAAACCGCAGCCAGCCGCGGCCAAAACCTGCTGTAAATTATTAAAAACCTGTTTGGCCTGCGTTTCCACATCAGCCCCGGCCAATTCACCGGTCGCCGGGTCAATCGGCACCTGACCGGAAGCAAACAGAAAACCGCCGGCCAGAATAGCCTGAGAATATGGTCCCAAAGCAGCCGGAGCCGCTGTTGTTGCAATTTGTTCTTTTGACATTAAAAATTCCTCTTTTCCAAACTTTTTATACTATCTATGATGACGGCTGGCAACATGATGACCCATGCCTGCCGCATAATGATGCGTATGGTTCAAAGTGCAGTTGGCCGCGCAATATTTATAGTTATGCGTGTGATTTATGGAGCAGTTGGCCGCACAATATTCATAATGATGCGTATGATTTAAAGAACAGTTGGCAGCACAATATTCATAGTTATGCACATGGTTTAGCGTGCAGTTGCTGGCGCAATACAGATTGCCGGACACCGTCTGAACGGCGGCGCTGCTGCGCTGATGTGACTGCTGATATAAATATTCATCACGCTCCACGTCCATATCCAAAAGCGCGCCGGTATATGCGTCTAATTCCATTTCGTACTCGGTGAAGTTATAATAAATCTCCACATCATACTGCCAACGGCCATCATCATATTCCAGTTTCAGCTTGACAATGTTATTTTCTGTTGCACCCGGCACCTGACGCAAAGCAGCAGCGCGAGCCTCATCGTTGCTCATAACCTGCGGCTGATTATCAGGATTAGAGGTTCCCGGTACACTGGGATTTCCCGGCTGGGTTGAGGTGCCAAAGCTGTCCGCGTCGGTCACCGTACTGCCGCCGGAGCCGGTGTTACCCCCACCGGAGAGAGTAATCGTGCTGGTGTAGCCGTTCCAGTCTACATTCTTGCCCATCAACTCGCCAATCGCACGCAGCGGCAAATAAACGGAACCGTTATAAAGCAGCGGATAGACATAAGTGCCGTCGGAGTTGGTAAAACTGCGCCGCACACCGTCCAGCATGATAGTAAAATCCGGACGCAACTGCGCATTGACATACTGCTGTTTAGCCGGAGCAGGCCGCCCCAAAGTCGGAGCCGCGTTACGCGTCCCGGCCAGACTGACGGTCAAATTGGCCTCGTCCCAGTTAACATTTTTATTCATCAACTCGCCAATCGCACGCAACGGCAGATAAGTAGTGCCATTATAAACTAGCGGATAAACCGGACTGCCGGAAGAATTGAAAAAATTCTGCTGCACGCCGTCGACAATAATCGTATAACCCGGATTTAACTGCGCAGTAACATTAGTCGCCACCGGCGCCGCATTCGCAATGTTCACAACGCCAGCCGCCCCAATACTAATAGCCGCCAGCAGCATAATAGCCAAAATCAACGGTGTAACCTTGCTTTTTAAATGTAAACTACTCATAAGACATACCTCCCGATAAATATTTAATAATTTTTTACGCCCCTGGCGAATACAAAACCTTAAATAACAACCTGTTATCCGTCTGAAAAACCTAAACCTACCTATTATAATATATTTATTCCAGCCTATATTTATATTATAAATAATTTTCAGACATTGTGCAAGCTTTTTTATAGTTTTTTATCTGGCATATTTTAACGCCGGCTTATTTTTTCAAAGCATCATTGAATGCTTTCAATTCCCTTTTCCGCTCCTCCGCCAGGCCGTTAAATTCAATATCCTGAACCGCGCCCTCCAAGGCATACAAATGCACCAGACAAACCTGCGGCCAAGTCGCCTTAAGCTGCAAAAAAGCCGCCTTTGCCCCCATATCCCGTAACTCCTCCGCCGAGTTAATGCCCAAAACCTGCAACTTTCTGGCCATTTCCCGGCCGATATTCCGCATGGAAGTTAATTCCGCCATATCCCCAACCTCATGCTTCCGGAAAAACCAGAGAACATTTTTCAATATTCTCCGCTTCATTTTCGGAAATATAAATCTGCGCTGACTGGGACAAATCGTTTCCCTTAAATTCTTCACGCTGAAACAACTCTTTAATAAGCGGCCAATTTTCCGCCGCGTTCGCCGTTTCCAGCCAAATGGCCAGCAGCGGCCCCGGCTCCCCCACTTCAGCGTCCAAAAAATCATAGCCGCTACCTTTTATCAAAGCCTTCGCCGCATCTTCAATGCGATCAGGAACGCAATAGCGCAAATCCATATCGGGGTTTTGCAGTTTCCCCGGATTTAACAGTACAATAATCGTTTGCATATAAACGCCCTCCTTAACTGCAATTTATATTGCCGCGCCAGCCTAATTCAGGTTTTTTTGGTTCGGGAGCGCTTAAATCGCCGCGGTTCCTCCGGAAATTTTACATAACGGTTTGAGGTACGGCAGTCCTGCACCAAAAACTGCACATAACGGCGAATACTGGCCATAAAAACATCTTCAGTCATGCGGCCGGCCGCAATAGCGGAAAGACCGCGCTCCCATTTGCCGGTAGTTTCCGGCGATTTCATTTCCGGCGGCGCCACGTCTATCAGGCGCTTGCCCTTTTCCGTCGGCAACAGATTTTTACTCTGCCGCCGGATATAGCCCACCTTGAGCAAACGCTCAATAATAGCCGCCCGGGTGGCCGGCGTGCCCAGACCGTTCTCTTTCAACTGCTCACGCAGCGCCTCGTCTTCCACGAAACGACCGGCATTCTCCATCGCCGAAAGCAAGCCGGCCTCTGTATAAGGCTTGGGCGGCTGGGTTTTCTTGCGCAACGGCCGAGCCGCCATAACTCGCACCGCCTGCCCCGGCTGCAAATTAGGCAGTTGCTGATTTTCGCTCTCCTTGGCGGCGGTTTTTCGTTTGGTGGCCGCTTTCTGTTCAGCGCCGTCCTCCGCCGTCTGCAAAGATTGATAGACCTGCTGCCAACCCCAGACCAAAACCTCCTGACCGCGCGAGGCAAAAAGCGCCGTTTGCGGCTCCAGGCCAGCCGATAAATCTACTTCAGTTAAAACTCTGGTTACGGCATAGCGATAGGCCGGCATGAAAACCGCCAGAAAACGCAGCGCCACCAGCTGAAAGACCAGCATTTCCTCACGCGTAAGATTATCCAGCCGCAGCCGCCCCTCGGTGGGAATAATTGCATGGTGGTCGGTTACCTTGCTGTTATCAATAATTCGCTTTCCAATAGCCAATGGACTTTGCAGCAGCGGCGCGGCCAGCGGCTTAAACTGCGGTAGCTCCGCCAGATGCTGCACACGCCCCAGCAGGCGCGGCGCCAGGTCGTCGCTTAAATAACGGCTGTCGGTACGCGGATAAGTTAAAAGCTTGCGCCGTTCATAAAGCCCCTGGGCAATATCCAGCGTTTTCTGCGCCGAAAAGCCATAGCGTTTATTACAATCTCGCTGTAATTCTGTCAAGTCATAAAGCAGCGGCGGCGGCTGGCTTTTTTCCTCTCGCGTAACATTGCGCACTCTGGCCGGCTGATTTTTCACACCGGCCGCCAGCGCCTTGGCCTGTTCGGCCGCCTTCGCCCCCAGAATACGGGTCTTGCCGTCTTTATCCTGCCAGATGCCCCAATATGTATTAAACTCGTCAACGCCAAAATCCGCCCGGATTTCATAATATTCCTCCGGCACAAAAGCGGCAATTTCTCTGGCTCGGGCCACAATAATTGCCAGCGTGGGCGTTTGCACTCGCCCCACGGAAAGCAGGGTGTTATATTTCAGCGTATAGGCGCGGCTGGCGTTAATCCCCACCAGCCAATCCGCTTCTGAGCGACAGCGCGCCGAAGCAAACAGGCGGTCATAATCCGCGCCGGGGCGCAGATTGGCAAAACCCTCCTGAATAGCCTGGTCGGTCATACTGGAAACCCAAAGCCGGCGGAAAGGCTTGCAGCAACCGCAAAGCTGATAAATATAACGAAAAATCAGTTCGCCCTCCCGGCCGGAATCGGTGGCGCAGATTAGGCTGCCAACCTCCGGGCTGTGCAGCAGCTTACGCAAAACCGCCAGCTGACTACGGCCGCTGGGTACGGCGCGCAGCTGCATTTCTTCCGGCATGATAGGCAAAGCGTCCATGCTCCATTTTTTCCAGGCCGGGTTATAATCCTCCGGGTCACAAAGCGCCGCCAAATGCCCCACCGCCCAGGTAACAATATGACTGGCGCCGCTGATATAGCCGTCGCCCTTTTCCCGACAGCCCAAAACCCGGGCAATATCCCGGCCAACGGAGGGTTTTTCCGCAATTACCAAAACTTTCGACATTTTTTCACCTTTTCAAACACGTGCCCATTGAACTTATGCCATTAAAAACGCTTTATAACCTTTATAAGCTTCATATATATCCGCCTTACTGGTAACCTCCCAGGGCGCGTGCATACTCAAAACCGGCACGCCGCTGTCAATAACCTCCATGCCATAAAGCGCCAGAATATAGGCAATAGTGCCGCCGCCGCCCAAATCGACTTTGCCCAATTCCGCCGTTTGATAATGTACGCCGGCCTCGTCCATAACCTGCCGCAGCCAGCCCAGATATTCAGCATTAGCGTCATTAGAGCCGGATTTGCCGCGCGCGCCGGTGAACTTGTTGAAAACCAGACCATGGCTCAAATAGGCCACGTTGTTCTTCTCAAAGGCCGAAGCATAGGCCGGGTCATAGGCGGAACTAACGTCGGAAGAAAGCATGCGGCTGCGCTGTAAAAGCCGACGCAGGTTTAATTCAGAAAATTCGCCGGTTAAATTCAGCAGTTCGGCCACCGCATTTTCAAAAAAGCGTGATTGCATACCCGTCGCGCCCACACTGCCAATTTCCTCTTTATCTACCAGCAGACAGCAGGCGCAGCGCTGGCTGTTTTCCACCTCCAGCATAGCGCGCAGCGAGGGATAAGCACAGGCAGAGTCGTCCTGACCATAAGCCAAAATCATACTGCGATCCAAACCGGATTCTCTGGCCGCGCCAGCCGGCACAACCTCCAATTCGGCCGAAATAAAATCTTCTTCCTGCAAATCATATTTTTCCTCCAGCAGCCGCAAAATGTTGGCCTTAACCGCCTGTTTGGCCGCTTTTTTCTGCTCGTCGCTCTTATCCGCCGCGTCAATATCCGCCAACGCCGCATTGCCAACCAGCAAATTAAGCGCCTCGCCCTCCACCACGCGCGCGCCTTTTTTCTCCAGCTGTTCCTGCGCCAGATGTATCAGCAAATCGGTTACGCAGAAAACCGGATCGTCCGCGTCCTCGCCAATCACAATATCCACCGTATGGCCGTCTTTTTTCACCACCACGCCATGCAGAGCCAGCGGCAATGTTACCCACTGATATTTTTTGATACCGCCATAATAATGCGTATCCAAAAAGGCCAGCTCACCGGCCTCAAACAGCGGATTTTGTTTAATATCCAAACGCGGCGAGTCAACATGCGCGCCTAATATGTTTAAACCGGCGCTTAGTGGCTGCTCACCTAACCGAAACAGCGCCACCGCCTTGCCCATGCAAACGGTGTAAAGTTTGTCGCCCGGCTGTAACTGCCCACCGCCGTTCTTGATTAAATCTTCCATATTACGATAACCGGCCGCTTCCGCCTGACGCACAACCTCGCGCACGCTTTCCCGTTCCGTTTTACAATCCGTCAAAAATTTACGATAATCAGCCGCCAGCTGCTCCAGCTGACTGCGTTCTTCTTCATTATATAGCTTAAAACAATTCTGCCGTTCCAAGCTTATCGCCTCCTTAAAAAATTATTACATATAATTATAAGCTATTCCTCGCATAATTACAATAGCCACCCCTTGAAAACCCAGTAAATATATGTTATTATAGGGTTAAGGAGAGTGCCAGAAACATGAAGATTTCCACAAAAGGGCGTTATGCATTGCGTATGCTGCTGGATTTGGCCGAACATCAGGGCGAGGGATTTATCGCGCTGAAAGATATTGCCAGCCGCCAGCAGATTTCTAAAAAATATCTGGAACAGATTGTTGCTATTTTAAATAAAACCGATATTCTGCAAGCCAACCGCGGCTTTCAGGGCGGCTATAAGCTGGCCAAAGAGCCGGCGCAATATACCGTGGGCAGTATTCTGCGCCAAACAGAGGGCAGTCTTTCTCCCGTGGCCTGTCTGGAACAGGACCCAACCAACTGCTCGCGCCACAGCTGTTGCGCCACGCTGCCCGTCTGGCAGGGGCTGGAACAGGTTATCAACGAATATCTGGACAGTATCACCTTACAGGATATTTTACAGCAGCTTGAACAAAGCAAATAAAATATGTTTATGCAAAAAAACGCCGCCGCTTGCCTTTAAGCAAACGGCGGTTTTATTGTACTTTTAACTGATAACAGCCGCCAGCTGCGCCACATATTTCTGACACAACTCGTCAGTAGCGGCCTCCACCATCACGCGCACCACTGGCTCCGTGCCGCTTGGTCGAATTAACACCCGGCCATCGCCGGCCATCTGCTGTTCAATTTCTGCCGCCAGCTGCTGCAAAACCGGATTTTGCAAAGCCGCTTCTTTCTCCGCCACGCGCACATTCTGCAACAGCTGCGGATAAGTCTTAACCGGCTCGGCCAGCTTGGAAAGCGGCAGTTTCCGCTCCAGAATAACCTCCATCAGCTTAATGGCCGTCAAAATTCCGTCCCCCGTGGAAGCGTATTTGCTGAAAATAATATGCCCGGATTGTTCACCGCCCAGCCGGTGACCGTTTTGCAGCATATTTTCGTAAACAAAGCGGTCGCCCACCGCCGTTTTTTCATAATTAATTTCCGCCGCGTCAAAAGCCTTATAAAGCCCCAGGTTTGACATAACCGTAGTCACCACGGTATTATTAATCAGCTTGCCGCGCTCTTTCATGTAGCGGCCATAAATATACAGAATTTTATCGCCGTCTACCACGTTGCCCTGCTCATCAACCGCCAAACAACGGTCGGCGTCGCCGTCAAAGGCAAAACCAACGTCCAGACTCAACTCCCGAACCAGATTTTGCAATTCCTCAATATGCGTGGAACCGCAGTTCATGTTAATATTCGTGCCGTCCGGCTCATTGTTGATAGCATAAGTTTTAGCGCCCAGCGCGTCAAAAATGCTTTTAGCCAGCGCCCAGGCGCTGCCGTTGGCACAATCCAGACCCACGCGCATACCCCGATAAGAACGTATGGCCAGAGAAATCAGATAACCCATATAACGGTTGCGGCCGGCGGAATAATCAACCGTGCGGCCAATTTCATCACGCTGCGCCAGCGGCGGCTCCGGCGAGCCGGTGTCCAGATACTCCTCCAGCCGGGCAATAGTTTCAGCGTCCATTTTTTCACCGCGCTCATTCAGCAGTTTGATGCCGTTATCATAAAACGGGTTATGGCTGGCCGAAATCATCAATCCGGCGTCAAAATCCTCCGTCCGCACCACATATGAAACACTGGGCGTGGTGGTTACATGCAGCAAATACGCATCGCCACCGCAGGAAGTTAAACCTGAAACCAGCGCATATTCCAGCATATAGCTGGAACGCCGCGTATCCTTGCCGATAACAAATTTACAGCGCCGCCCCCGAACCTGACGATAATAGCCGGCCAGAAAACGGCCGATTTTATAGGCATGCTGCGCCGTCAAATCCACATTGGCTTCACCGCGGAAACCATCTGTGCCAAAATATTTTCCCATATAGAAAATCCTCCCCATCACGGAAATATCTGCCTATATCTTAGCACAAAAAACGCCGTATGTCTATATCCTCAACTGTCAAAAAAAACATTAAAAAACTTCCAGCCAAAAAAAGGGGAAAAAGCACGATTTTTGCTTGACAAAGTGTACTTGCATAGGTTATAGTTAAATTATCAAATAATAAGGAGAGATGAAAATGTTACCCGTAAACCCCGAAGCGATCGGCTTGTTTGGTCTGATTGCCACTGTAATCTGTTTTGGTCTGGAGCAAATCGGCGTTGGCGTTAAAGGCGCTGACCATACCAAGCTGACCACCTCCCTGGGGCTTATCGCCATTTTATTTGGCGGCCTCGCGCAAATTTTCACCGGCCTCTGTATGTATCTGTTCTCCGTCGGCGGCGACCACAGCATCTACCTGGGCACCGTATTCAGCTTTTTTGGTCTGTTCTGGGTGCTGGTTGGCCTGTTCTTCCTCAAAGGCGGCGACAAAAAGGTTATTGCCCATTTCTTTGCCACTGGCTTTATCCTCTGTGTAGGCTTCACCCTGAAGGCTTTCCAGGACGGTCTGGTTTGGCCGCTGGGTATTGACCTGATTGTGATTGACGTGCTGTTGGCGGTTCTGGTGCCAGCCTGGTACACCAACAATCCTCTGCTGACCAAAATTGCCGGCATCTGCAATTTAACGATTGGCATAATCTCTATGTTTCTGCTGTTCCCGGCTATCGGTTTATAAGCATTAACATCATTAACTGCTAAAAAGACGCTGACGCCCAGCGTCTTTTTTATATGCCGCTTTTTTTTCAACTGAACAGCGGACTATATTACGCTTTTTTATAAAAAATTTACCAAAACCCTTGACAAGCAGCGTTCTTTTTTGTATAATATTTTAAGCGTGATTGAAGGGCGCATTGCCGTGGAGAGGTACCGAAGTGGTCATAACGGAGCGGTCTTGAAAACCGTCGCACAGCAATGTGTCGTGGGTTCGAATCCCACCCTCTCCGCCAAAATCTACGCACTTGACATGGAGAGTTGGCCGAGTCGGTCGAAGGCGCTCGCCTGCTAAGCGAGTATACGGGCAAAAACCTGTATCGGGGGTTCGAATCCCCTGCTCTCCGCCATTTTTATGGTGTGCGTTACGCAAAACCTGATTTATGTGCTACTAGCTCAGCTGGATAGAGCGTCTGGCTACGGACCAGAAGGTCGGGGGTTCGAATCCCTCGTAGCACGCCATAAAGCGCCCACAGATTACTGTGGGCGCTTTGTTATGCTTAAAACAATCCCGGCTGTTTTGTATCCCAATTTATAGCCGGCGATGTTTATAAATGTTAACAAATGGGAAAACTTTAAACAGCTTTTTCAACCGAACAACTATTAAATATCCCTGCAATCCGCACCGCAAAAAGCTTGTCATAATACACACATCTGTGGAAAACTCTGTGGAAAAGTGTGGAAAACGGTGGAAAACTCGGTGATTAAGTGTTTAAGTCCTCTCAAACCAAGGAGAGTTTTAAAAAAATTATGAAAATACTGCATTTAGCGGATTTGCATATCGGCAAACGCGTGAATGAAATTTCCATGCTGACCGAACAACGCCATATCCTGCAACAGATTTTAACAATCGTACAGCAGGAGCAGCCACAGGCGGCAATGCTGGCCGGGGATATTTACGATAAGACCATGCCGGCGGCCGAGGCCGTACAGCTTTGCGATTGGTTTTTAACCCGTCTGTCGGCGCTGGTGCCGGCGGTTTTAATCATTCCCGGCAATCATGACAGCGCGGAGCGTTTGGCATTTGCGGCCGGGCTTTTACAGGAGCAGGGCGTTTATATTGCCCAGCCCTTTGCCGGGCAGGTGCAGCGCGTGGAATTGGCCGACGAATTTGGGCCGGTGGATTTTTATTTACTGCCCTTTTTGAAGCCAGCTATTGTGCGCCGGGCGTTTACGCAACCGGAAACTGAAGCGCCGCCGGAATTGGCAGATTATAATGAAGCGGTGGGTCTGGTTATGCAGCAGGTCAATGCCCAGCTGCGCCCCCGGCCGGTACGCAACATTTTGCTGGCGCATCAGCTGATTACCGGCGCGACTGTCTGCGACTCGGACGAGCTGGCTATCGGTGGTATGGACAATGTCGACGTTAGCTGGTTCGCTGATTTTGATTATGTAGCGCTTGGCCATTTGCATAGCGCCCAACAGGTGCGCCCCAAGCAGCCGGCCATGCGATATTGCGGCTCTCCTCTCAAGTATTCCTTTTCAGAGGCGCAGCAAAAAAAATCGTTGACCATGCTGGAAATTGACGGCGACGGTCAGGTACAGCTGCAAACGCTGCCGCTTAAGCCCCTGCATGATTTGCGCGAGATTAAAGGCACTTTTGCCAGTCTGACAGCGCCGGATTTTCTGGCCGCTCAGGACTGCGCAGATTATCTGCATATCACTCTGACCGACGAGCATGATATACCGGACGCGGTGCTGCGGCTGCGCCAGTATTATCCCAATCTGATGAAGCTTGATTATGATAACCAGCGCACGCGCGCTAATCAGCGGTTGACCCTTTCCGCCGCAGCGGCGGTGGGTCTGATCGAGTCGGGGCCGTTTAAGCTGTTCAGCGATTTTTATGAGCAACAGAACAATCAGCGACTGGACGCGGAACAGGAAAAATTTCTGCAACAGCTGATTGAAGAAATCTGGGATAGTATACAGGAGTAGCCATGCGACCATTACATTTGACAATCTCCGCTTTTGGCCCCTATGCCGGCGAGGTTCAGCTTCCGCTGACCGAACTGGGCGCCAGCGGTTTATATTTAATCTGTGGCGACACTGGCGCTGGCAAAACCACTATTTTTGATGCGATAAGCTTCGCCCTTTTTGGCGCGGCCAGCGGTGAAAATCGTGAGAACATTTGGCTGCGCAGTAAATACGCCGAGCCGTCACAGCCCACTTTTGTGCGTCTGCGTTTTCTCTATCGCGGCGAGGAATATGAATTGCAGCGCAACCCTGATTATCAGCGTTTGGCACGACGCGGCGGCGGCATGACCACTGAGCGCGCTAATGCGCAGCTGCTTTTCCCGGACGACCGACTGATAAGCGGCACTCGCCAGGTTGACGCTGCGGTGCGCGAACTGCTTGGTCTGGACCGCGAACAGTTTGCGCGTATCGCCATGATTGCGCAGGGTGATTTTATGAAGCTGCTGTTGGCTGATACGGCCACGCGCAGCGCTATCTTTCGGGAATTATTTAAAACCGGGCTTTATGACCAGCTGCAAACTCGCTTAAAGGCGGCGGCCAGTCAGTCCGAGCAACAGTATAATCAGGCCAAACTGGCCGCGCAACATACGGTGGAATTAATTCAGCCAACAGACGAGTTTTTGACAGAGTTGCGTCAAAACTGGCTGCAAGGTCAGACCGAAAAAGCGGCCGCTGAACTACCGGCCGCCCTGCAAGCCCAGAATACGGCCGACGATCAGCAAAACATTTTATTGCAGTCCCAGCTGAAAAATCTGGAAAATGAGCTGGCCAAGGTTAACCGCCTTTTGGGTACGGCCGAGCAAACCGAGCGCAACCAGCAGAATTTGGCGGCACATCAGCAACAGCTAATTCAGGTGCAAAATCAACTTAAACTGGCTGAGGAAAACTGGCAGGCGGAACAGGCCAAAGAGGACGAGCGCCAGAGTTTAGCCGCGCAAATTCAGAAATTGCAGGAGCAGCTGCCGCTTTATCAGCAATTTGCCGAAACCCTGCGCGAACAGCAAGAAGCTGAAAAGCAGGCGGCTTATCGACAAATTCAGCGTCAGTTTGCGGAAAAACATGAGCAGCAAGCTACAATAAACAAGCTGTTAAATCAGATGCAGACTGTGCAGAACTTGTATTCTGAGGTGAATGGCCTGCGTGACGAATATCGCCGCAGCAAAACCGCTTATGATAAGTTGAAAATAACGGCGGAACAACAGGAACAAGCTTTTTTTGCGGCGCAGGCCGGTTGGTTGGCGCAAAAATTGCAGCCAAACACCCCCTGCCCGGTCTGCGGCAGCCGGGAACACCCACAACCAGCCATGCTATCGGAGCAGGCGCCCAGCCAGGAGCAGCTAAAACAAAGTCAGGAACAGCACCGCACCGCCACGGAGAAACTTACCGCTATCTGCACCAAAGGCGATGAGCGCAAAAAGCTTTGGGAACGTGAACAGGAAAATTGCCGCCTGCTTTGTCAGGAACAGCTAACCCCGGATTTTTTAACCGCGCTTAATTATCCTCCAAGCGCACAGCCGCTCTCCGACCTGCCGGCTGAACAGCTCAAACCTGTTCTGACCGACTTGCAGCAGCAGCTGACCCAACAGCTTCGGGCATTGCAGCAGCAGGCTGAACAGTTGGAAGTCCGGACAATGCAGGACGGTATTAATCTGGCCGCTTTGGCCGCGGAAACCGCTGCCTGGCAGGAAAAGGCGGCTAACCTGAAATTACAGGCAGAAAAGCAGCAACGTGAATTGCCCTATTCCAGCCAAAACGAGTTAACGCAGGCCTTGCAGGAATTTCAACTGAAACAAAAAGTTTTGCAGCAGGCGCTAAATCAGGCGCAAAATCAGCTAAACCATTGGCGTGAGCAACAGGCGGCTGAACAAAGTGCGATAGCGGCACTGGAAAAGGCTTTGGCGGAAAACAACACGGCCGTGGCACAAAATCAGCAGACGGCTGAAGAACTGCGTCAGGCCGTAGCCGCCCTGACGCAACAACGGGAACAAACTCTGGCGCAGGCCGGTGAGTTGGCTGGCCGTTTGGCAATTAATCAGAAAGCGGCCGCAGCGCTGCAACAACAGCAGCAGGCACAGGCGCAGGCCGCTAAACGCTGGGGTTGGCTCAAAGCTTTAAGCGACACGGCTAACGGTCAGTTGAGCGGCAAAGACCGTCTTTATTTTGAGGCCTACATTCAGCGTGTTTATTTTGATGAGGTAATTGCGCTGGCCAATCTGCGTTTTGCCAACATGACCGGCGGCCAATATGAACTTAAAAGGTGCGATGTTGCCGCTGACCGGCGCAGCCGCACTGGTCTGGAATTGGACGTTATCGACCACTATAACGGCACCGAGCGCAGTGTGAAAACCCTGTCCGGCGGCGAGTCCTTTAAGGCGGCGCTGGCGCTGGCGCTGGGTTTGGCCGATGTTATTCAAGCCAATGCCGGCGGTATAGAATTAGACAGTATGTTTGTTGACGAGGGCTTTGGCTCATTAGATGAAAAATCCTTGCAACAGGCCGTGCGCACGCTGGCCGATTTATCCGAGGGCAAGCGCCTGGTTGGTATAATTTCCCATGTCGGCGAGTTAAAAGAGCGCATTGAAAAGCAAATTGTGGTAACTAAAGATAAAATTGGCGGTAGTCAGGCCGAAATTATTGCAAATACCTGAAAGATGTGTTAAAATAATAGCAAAAAGTTGCTATCCCCGGGCTTTTATAGCCTTTTTTAGCAAGCGAGGTGGCAAAAATGCAAATTCGAGAGTCCGCCGAGGATTATTTGGAAACTATATTAATCCTTAAAAATGAAAATGGTAATGTACGTTCGATTGATATTGCGCATCATTTGGGGTTTTCTCGCCCCAGCGTCAGCATTGCCATGAAAAATCTGCGTGAAAATGGCTATATTAACGTATCGCCGGACGCGCTGATTACCCTGACCCCTCAGGGCAGAGAAATTGCGGAGCGCGTTTATGAACGCCATCAGGTGCTGACAGATTGCCTGTTGCGGCTGGGTGTTAACCCAAACGACGCCAAGGCTGACGCTTGCCGGCTTGAACATGATTTAAGCGAGGATAGTTTTGCCAAAATCAAAGCATATTATTTACAGGTTTTAGCGGCTGATTCGTCCGCCGATTAATTTGCCAAGCGCAAAAAACTTCAATTTTATCAATTCAAAAGGAGCCTATTTAACATGGAAGATAATGAAAAAGTTATGGCCGGAAATTTTATCCACGACGAAATTGACGCCGACCTGGCCGCCGGTCATGCGCCGGCCGTTCATACGCGTTTTCCGCCGGAACCCAACGGCTATTTGCATATTGGGCATGCCAAAAGCATTTGCTTAAATTTTGGCACCGCGCAAAAATATAGGGGTCTTTGCAACCTGCGCTTTGACGATACTAACCCGGCCAAAGAGGAGCAGGAATTTATGGACTCCATTAAAGCCGATGTGCATTGGCTGGGTTTTGATTGGCAGGACCGGCTTTTTTATGCCTCTGATTATTTTGAACAGATTTATCAATACGCGGTTGAATTGATTAAAGCCGGCAAAGCTTACGTCTGCCAGCTTTCTGCTGATGAGATGCGCGAACACCGCGGCAGTATTGGCGTCCCGGCCACATCGCCCTGGCGTGACCGACCAATCGAAGAAAGTTTGGATTTATTTAGCCGTATGCGTGCCGGCGAGTTTGCTGACGGTGAATATACTTTACGTGCCAAAATTGATTTGGCCTCACCCAATTTTGTTATGCGCGACCCGGTAATTTATCGTATTCAGCATGGCGAGCATAATCGCACCGGCAACGATTGGTGTATTTATCCTATGTATGATTTTGCCCACCCCATTTCCGACTCCCTGGAGGGCATTACACATTCAATTTGCACTATGGAATTTGAAATTCACCGTCCGCTTTATGATTGGGTAATTGCTAATACCACTTGTCCCACCAAAAGCCGTCAGATTGAATTTGCGCGCTTAAATCTAACGCATACTGTAATGAGCAAGCGCTTCCTGCGCCGCCTGGTTGAAGAGGGACAGGTTCGCGGCTGGGACGACCCCAGAATGCCTACCATTTCCGGACTACGCCGCCGTGGTTATACCCCGGAAGCTATCCGAGATTTTTGCGAGCGCATTGGTGTTGCCAAAGCGGAAAGTATGGTTGACGCCGCTCTGCTTGAGCACTGTTTGCGAGAGGATTTGAACACGCGAGCTGACCGGGTTATGTGCGTATTGCGTCCACTCAAGGTGGTTATAACAAATTATCCAGAGGACGGCCGCGAAATGCTGCCTATTGAGAACAATCCTGAAAAGCCGGAACGCGGTAAACGTCTGCTGCCCTTTGGCCGGGAAATTTATATTGAACAGGACGATTTTATGGAGAAACCGCCTAAAAAGTTTTTCCGCCTGAAACCCGGCGGCGAAGTTCGCTTAAAAGCTGCTTATATCATAAAATGTGAAGATGTTATTAAAGATGATGCTGGCAATATTACTGAGTTGCATTGTACCTATGACCCAGACACTATCAGCGGTGGCTCCAGCACTAAAAAGGTTAAAGGCACTATCCATTGGGTAAACGCCAAAGAATGTAAAACTGCCGAGGTTCGTCTTTATGATTATCTATTTACAGAAGATAATCCAACCGCCACAGACGGTGATTTTATGGCAAGCCTGAACCCAAACAGTTTGGAGGTTTTAACAAACGCCAAAATCGAACCAATTTTACCAATGCCAGCCGAAAAATTTCAGTTTTTGCGTCATGGTTACTTCTGCGTTGACCCTGATACTGAAAATAATCACCCTGTATTTAACCGCATTGTATCGCTTAAATCTTCTTTTAAGGCTTAAATTAATATATTTATTCATTTAACAATAAAATAAGGTTCTCCTGTTTTTACAGAAGAACCTTATTTTTCCATATTTCTCCAAAAATCTGGCTTTTTCGCAAACAAAGTGTTATAATATACTTACTCACCGTCTCAGGCAGAGAGGAGGTGTTGTCATGTTTTTTTTAATCTCATTAGCCACTGTTGTTTTGGGTAACATAATCTCTCATTATACTATCAAATGGTTGGACAGCAGATTTGAGCGGTAGTCAACCTGGGTCTAGGCTGCCCTACTTAGTTAAAAGCATAGAAGAACCCCAGTTGCCGCTGGGGTTCTTCGTTTACTCTTTTGATGTTGTCATGAATTTTTATTATCTCATTGACTTCATTATACCATCAACCCAAAACTTTGTCAAGCATAAAAAAACTACCCCAGCAGATGCCGGAGGAGTTTTTGCCAAACTTTTTATAAACACCACTAATATACCAATTTTCCCCAAAAATCTGGCTTTTTCGCATGGGTTATGTTATAATATATACACTAAGCGCCTCTTGGCAGAAAGGAGGTGCCATAATGAGTACTTTGTTGTCTATAGCTATCGCTATCATGGTAAATATAATCTCCTATTATATTTGCAAATGGTTAGATAGCGGAAGGCGCTAGGTAACCTAGGTTTAAGCCACACCTACATATAAGTGGAATAGAAGAACCCCAGTGGCGACTGGGGTTCTTCGTTTTACGTTTTTTGTGCCAGAATAAATACTTTGTTTTATTGTCTGTCATTATTATATCACCACCAAAACATTTTGTCAAGAAAAAACTCCCCCAGCAGATGCCGGAGGAGTTTTTATTAAACTGTTTTATAAACAAGATTAATCTTCAAATTGTTCAAGTTTATTATTCAGTTTTTTGGCTTTGTAGCCATCTATTGTTCAAATTAATTTATGAACAATAGATTATTTTTTACTAGTAATTATTTCAAAATCAATTCGAGAGTTACAGACAATGTTTTACCTTCAACATAATCAAACTCAACTTCACGATTTGTAATTACTTTGCTTTCAGAACCATAGGTGGCAATAAGACTTGCAGAAACGTATTCTGAAGAAGGATAGCTGTAGCTACCTTTTACTCTTACCTTGTTATTGCTTATAGTATAAGAAGCATTTGCACTAGTACCAGCCGGAGCATTAGATACTTCGCGTTCAGTATTATTATTGAACACTAATGTGTAGGTAGGAGTAATATTACCTTTAGAAGTAGAAGAACCATTATTACCGTTTTCAACAGTATTATCTCTCGGATATTCGTCAATCAAAACAACATCAGCATAGCCGTCTTTGTCGATTACCGGAATATATACCCAAGCATTTCTGGAAACATCGCTCAATGCGCCTTCTCTGTATTTACCAGAATTAGAATCCAGAACGTAAACAATAGTGTTAGCGTCAGTCATAACATTGTAAACACCGTTGTCATAAACAGTACCAGTGAATTTATCACTTACTTCTACCTGATCTTTAGTAAGATTACCAGTAACCTCAGCAGCAGTTGCCTTAGCCCAACCTGCAGCATCTTTATCAATAGAAATCAAACCATCATTGAAACCTGTTACATATCTTGTGTAATCTCTCAGGTTTTTCTTGGTATTGAAAGAGTATACTACTTCAATCTTGTCGCCGCTCAGCTTGTAAACGATGAAATGATCAGCGCCGCCAGCTTTGCTATCAGTATCCCAATCATATACTTTATCATCGCCTACCAATGTAACAGCAACATCATTGCCGCCGGTATGGTCTGCATCGGTGAACTTCCAAGCATTAACAACACCATAATGATAGTTGTTGCTGCTAGAATTGGTATAAGCCAATGCTTTAATAGCACCATTGTTATTGGTCTTATAAGAAGCATAAGCACTAATCGGATAGGTGCTAGCAGTACCGTCTACTCTAATACCTGTCAAGTTCTCAGGAGTGAAATCGCCACCACCCAACAAGGAGGAACGAGTTACCAGAGAAGGATCAACATCAGTATCGTCCTGGCCAACCTCGAAAATGATTACATTAGCAGCCAAGGAGAACTGTTTGCCAGACATATCTACCAGATATGCATTGTTTTTAACCTGAATTTCAGCATTTGCACCAGAGATATTCATGTTATCGCCAGTAAATTCTTTTGCATCATCAGTAGCACCAGGAGTACCAACTTTCAAGAAAGTCTTAATCTCGCCGTTGCTGTTCAATTTGTATTCAACCATCTGACCCATGTAAGCCTGACCATCTTTTGCACCAGGTTTGGTGGAGCAATTCTTGTCAAAGTCATAGGTTACGGTATAGCCTTCCTGAGTATACAATGTGATAGCATTCATGTTAGTAGCCCAAGTGCCATTGCTGCCACCGCCGTCTACAACGATACCATACAAAGTAGTACCAGTAGAAGTTTCATCAACAATAATTGCAGATACAGAGTTATCTTTGTTCAGCAAATATTTTACATTGTTGTTGAATACGTCATCAGTAGAGATACCTGCGCTATCCAGATTTTCTTCATAGAAATCCAAAACGGCAGTTTCACTGTTGTTGTTCTTGTAAACATAGTTGGTACCACCAATCATTACTTTGTGCTGTTTGGTGTTGCCAGGTTCAGTACCAGAAATGGTAGAAACAGAGGTACGAGTCAAATCGCCAGAAGCGTCAGCAACCTTAGCATACAATTCGCCTTCTCTGATTTCCATAAGAGCATCGCCAACTTCCAAATCGGAAGGAGAAATGAACTTGCCATTATCATAAATCAAAGTATCAGCGTCAGCCATGTTTACAGTCTTGGAACGGCTGTTCTCTGCGTCATTACCAACCAGACGAGCAGAAGCAGCAGTAATTGTCTTAACATAGTAAGAACGTTCTGTGAAATCACGGTCAGAAACGATACGATAAACCTGGTCGTCATCATTGAAATACATGTAATAACCAGAGTTTTTGCTATCAGTATTGCTCTGATAAGGATTTCTAACTGCATTGTAGTTAGTTGTATTAACTGTTACCTTGTTGTCTTTTACAACAGGACGGTCAGTTACTTTCTGAGTATAAGACTCAACTTCGATGAAACGAGCATACAGTTTGCCGTTTTCTTTTACATAGTAAACTTTGCCCTGATGATTTTCCAGGTCAAACAAACCAGTAGAATTGTAAGAAACAGCAGTGTTTTCATCAATAATCAATGTGCTGTCATAAGGAACAGTTTCATCAACAACACTGTTGTTATTTGTAGAACTTGTAATAGTTCTCTGAGTAACTACATCACCAACAGACCAATTCAGGGTCTTGCCAGCAACGTCACGTACCTGCTCAACTTTGTCAAAGTTGTCTACTTCCAGATAAGAACCCTCAAAGCTATCTTCCAACAGAGTGATGTAAGAAGAACCGCTCTTTGTGGTCTGTTTGTAAACGAACTCATTGGTGTCTTTATCGTAAGTAACGATAGCAGTATCCAAAGCTTCGCCCAACATAACAACAACGTCGCCACGTTTAGCAGCAGCGCTAGCTACGATGTTAACATCGTCCAGCAAACCAATCTGGTTAGCTTTGGTTACATAGTTTACCGGCCAGCTGCCAGTCAGGTTGTCATTGTAGCCCAACAGACGCAGCAATACGGTAATAGCCTCCTGGTTGGAGATGGTATCATTCGGACGGAAGTTGCCGTTCTGGTCACCCTTGAAGATGCCCAAGCTTTCAGCAGCATTAATCCAACCGGTGTACCAGCTGTTTGCACGAACGTCTTTGAAGCTGCTGGCGTTGGCCTCCAACATGGTAGCAGTCTCCTTAGCGCCCGCAGCGGTTACAGCAATTTTAGCAAACTCAGCACGGGTAATCGTTTTATCCGGACCAAATGTGCCGTCTTCGTAACCTTCAATAATGCCTAACGCAACAGCCTTAGCAATAGCGTCCTGCTCAGTTACTGAGCGCTCGGAAACATCGCTGAATGTAGCTGCGTAGGCACTGGCAGAGAATGCAAACATCATTACAACTGCCAAAAGAACTACGAGTTTCTTTTTCATTTTTCTTTTTCCTCCTTATAAAGTTGGTGTGAATTGATATCGGCTGAACTCTCAACCGATTGACCAAGCCCCTCCAGCCGTCTTTTTGAATCTGCCGAAGAAACTTTTCACCATAATTACAATCGTCAGCATAAAAAACTTGCACAGTGTTTCAAATTTTTTTAAAAATTCTGAAACTTTTTTCAACGTCCATAATGGTCGCCATGTTTTGCTCATTTCCTTATGCCAAACCAACTTTGTAGGCCATCTTCCCCGAGGCCGTCAATTCTGCCTCAAAAATCAGCCCAAGCTGCTTTCCGGTCAACCTGTTTTGCCGAATAACAAGCCGCCCTTTCTGCCGCCGGGTCAAACCCCTTAAACAGTTTGACGGTTTTGCAAAATCTGCACAGGCCAACAAAGCTTGTCCCTATGACGTGGTCAATAGTGAAACTTCCACCAATATCATATATATACTACTACAAATCGCTAAAAAAATCAACCCTTTTTCTATAAATGTACTTCTATTTTTAAAAATGAAAAAAATCTTGCAGATGTTTGACAAAAAATCAGACTTCCAGCACGAATTTGCAAAATGAAAAAACCTCTCACTAACATTTCAGTGAGAGGTTAATTTTTTATCCCAGCAAACTAGGCGCATTTTGCAGCGTCGCCACAGCCTCCTGCATAATTTCTTCCATAATATGAGCGCAGCTGGCGCGCTGTTTAACCAAACCAGAAATCTGACCAGCCATAAAACAGCCGCCCTCCAAATCGCCCTCTTTAGCTTTGAGCAAACCGCGCGCAGCCAAAGCTTCCAGTTCTTCCGGCGAGGTTCCCGGCTGTTTTTCTAACTCCGCATAACGCAACGGCATTGGAGTTTTCAATGCGCGTACCACATGCGAAGTGCCGCGGCCGGTAACAATCGTATCCGTATCAATCGCTTCAATCACCTTTTGCTTATAGAGGTCAGAAACAGGACACTCGTCAGCCGGCAAAAATACCGTCCCCAGCTGCACGCCAACCGCACCCAACAGCAGCATGGCGGCCATGGAGCGCCCGTCAGCAATACCACCAGCCGCTAAAACCGGGATATTCACGGCCTGACGCACCTGCGGCACCAAAGCCAGCGTTGTCATATCGCCAATATGGCCGCCGGACTCCGTACCCTCAGCCACCACGGCATAAGCGCCGGCCGCCTCGGCCTTTTTCGCCGCACGCACACTGGGAATAACCGGAATAACCTTAACACCAGCCGCCAAAAGTTTCGGCATATGCGGCGTGGGGTCACCCGCGCCCGTTGTAACCACCGGCACCTTGGCCGTCACCACAAAATCAATAATCTGGGTAATTTCCGGGCTTTGCAGCATTAAATTTACACCGAAAGGCTTGCCCGGCTGCACCAGCTGCTGACAACGCCGAATTTCCTCGGCCACCTGCGCAGCGGTAAGGCCGCTGCTGCAAATCAGACCCAAGCCGCCGGCATTGCTCACCGCCGCGGCCAACTCTGCCGTAGAAATATAAGCCATGCCGCCCTGGAAAATCGGATATTGCAAACCCAAATCCCGGCATAAAACGCTTTGAATTTGTTGCATTTTCAAAAACCCCCATTTTATCATATTATATTAGTAAATTTAAGATGCTCAATATTCACGTCACATTGACAATAGTTCTTTATATAATGAAGAAAAAATTGCGCCGCTATCAAATTTCCTATTTAATATATTCAACGCCCATATATTTAACCAAAACATCGGGCACCTTAACGCTACCGTCCGGCTGCAAATAATTCTCCAAAATTGCGGCCACTGTCCGGCCCACCGCCAAACCGGAACCGTTCAGAGTGTGCACATATTCCGGCTTACTCTTAGCGTCACGGCGGAAACGAATATTAGCGCGCCGCGCCTGATAATCCTCAAAATTGCTGCAAGAAGAAATCTCGCGGTATACGCCTGCGCCAGCCATATAAACCTCAATATCATAGGTTTTGGCAGAGCTAAAGCCCAAATCACCGCCGCAGAGGGTAACCACCTGATAAGGCAGACCCAGCATCTGCAACAGCACTTCAGCATCATGCGTCAGTGCTTCCAACTCGTCGTAGCTGTTTTCCGGCATACAGAATTTAACCAACTCAACCTTATTGAACTGATGTTGTCGAATAATGCCTCTGGTATCACGCCCGGCCGAGCCAGCCTCCGCCCGGAAACAGGCCGAATAGGCACAATGATGAATAGGCAGCTGTGCGCCGTCCAAAATTTCATCACTATAAAGATTAGTCACCGGCACCTCGGCAGTCGGAATTAAATAATAGTCTGTACCCTCCACATGGAACATATCCTCGGCAAATTTCGGCAACTGACCGGTACCAGTCATAGACTTGCTGTTAACCATATACGGCGGAAAAATTTCCACATAGCTTTTAGAGGTATGCACGTCCAGGAAGAAATTATAAACCGCACGCTCCAGACGCGCCCCCAAACCACGATAAACCACAAAACGCGCGCCGGAGATTTTGGCCGCCCGTTCAAAATCGAGGATACCCAGATTGTCGGCCACTTCCCAATGATTTTTCGGCTCGGCAATCTGCGGCAATTCACCCCATTGGCGCTGCACCGGATTATCCGCGTCAGAATTGCCAAAAGGCACGCTTTCATTAGGAATATTCGGAATAGCCAGCAAGGTATTGCGAATAGTTTCCTCGGCGGTTTTCACCTGCGCGTCCAAAGCGTCAATCTCATCGCCCAACTCACGCATTTTTTCCATAATCGGCGTAGCGTCCTGACCATTCTTCTTCAGTACGCCAATTTCCTTGGAAACCGCATTGCGCTCCGCTTTCATCTGTTCAACCTTGGCCAAAAGTTCCTTGCGGCTGGCCTCGGCCTGCAAAAACGGTTGCAAATCAACCTCCATATTACGTTTTTTTAATTTTTCAACCACCAATTCCGGATTGGCAGCTACAAATTTTGCATCTAACATTTTCTCTCCTCCTAAATCAGATTATAATAAGTTAATTTTCATTATTTTAAGCAATTATAATAACAACAAACGCGCCAGTTCATTAACGTCATTCACATAATAATCCGCGCCGGCTTCCAGCAATGACTCCTTACTGCCAACACCCCAGCCAACGCCAATAGTCTGCATACCGGCCGCCTTGCCGCAGGCCATATCCACCGCCGCGTCGCCAATAAAAGCCGTATTTTGAGCCTGCTCGGCAGAAATACCCATCTCCGCCAGAGCCAGCAACGCCGGTTCCGGGTCTGGTTTATGCTTCTGGCTGGCCTCCACGCCAAATATCTTCACAAAACAACTCTGTATACCCAAAATCTCCGCTGACCAATCCGCGCCCCACTGCAAGCGGCTGGTAACAATACACATCGGCACCGCTGCCTCCTGCAATTTGGCAATCAGCGTCGGAATACCGGCAAAAGGCCTAATCATCTTGGGTATATACAAAAAATTATACTCCCGAAAATTATCCATATATTCCTGTTCCCGACCTGGCGCAAATGCAGCAGCAGTTTCATACATCGGCCGGCCAATAAAGCTTTTGGCCTGTTTTTCGTCCCAGGGCAAGCCCATTTTTTCATGCGTAGCCAGAGAACTGCGCAAAATCATCGGCACACTATCTGAAAGAGTACCATCTAAATCAAAAATCAAAGCAGCAAATTTGCTCATTCAGCCTTACCCCTTTTCTCTACATATTTAAAAGCTAGTATCCGGTAAAAGTATCTCCAACAAACGGGAAAGTTCATCATTACTATAATATTCCAGCATAATCCGGCCGCCTTTAGCCGTTTTTTGCAATTTAACCTTTGTTTGCAAACGAGTGCAAAGTTTGTCGGAAATATCCTGCAAAAGTAATTCCTCGGTACTCGGACGAGTCTGCGACGGCGCTTCCTTAGCAGCCGTGGCCGGCTTCTCCGCTTTATCACCCTTATCAGAAGCAGCTGGTTCCGGTGCAACCGCGTAAATAAGGTCTGGATTTTTCGCCATTTCCTCAGCCTGACGCACTGACAAACCCTCCGCTTGAATTTTCTCGGCCAACGCCAGCCGGTCAGCCTCACTCTCCACCATCAGCAAAGCCTTACCATGTCCGGCAGAAAGCCGTCCAGCTGTTATCATACTGCGGATTGACTCCGGCAAAGCCAGCAAACGCAATGTATTAGCCACATAAACCCGGGATTTGCCCAAACGGGTTGCCAACGAAGCCTGGGTATAACCATGTTCGTCCAATAGACGGCGATAAGTAGCAGCCTCTTCCAGAGAGTTCAAATCCTGACGCTGAATATTCTCAATCAATGCCACTTCCAGCGTCACATCATCATTTAGGGACTTAACAATAGCCGGGATTTCTTTTAAGCCGGCCATTTTAGCCGCACGCCAGCGGCGCTCACCGGCAATAATCTCATATTTATTGTGACTGCCAGCAACCGGGCGCACCAATATTGGCTGTAAAACGCCCTGTTCCTTAACACTGGCCGCCAATTCGCGCAGCTTACCCTCATCAAAAACCCGGCGCGGCTGTTCCGCATTGGGCGCCACCGAATCAAGCGACAGCTGCAAAACCTGCTCGCCCTCTGCTTTCGGCGCCAAAATCGGCTGATCGCCAAAAAGCGCGTTTACGCCGCTGCCCAAACCTTTTTTTACCATGCTGCTCATTCCCCCTTGCCGCGATTAGGTTTTTTCTTCTTTTTATGTTTAACACCAGTGCGCGCCAAAACCAACTCCGCCAAATCAGCATAAGCCTCGGCGCCTCGGCTCTTTGGCTCATAACGACTAATGGGCAGACCATGACTGGGCGCCTCTGACAGGCGAACATTGCGCGGAATAACCACCTCAAAAACCAGAGATGCAAAATGCTCTTTAACCTGCTCAACCACCTGTGCCGCCAAATTGACCCGGCCGTCATACATTGTCAGCAAGACACCTAAAATATTCAAATTCGGATTGAATGTCTGGCGCACTTTTAAATAAGTGTTAACCAGCTGCTGCAAGCCCTCCAAAGCATAATATTCCGCCTGCACCGGTATAATCAGACTATCCGCCGCCGTTAGCGCATTAAGCGTCAACAAACCCAACGAGGGCGGACAATCCACCAACACATAATCATAATCAGCAGCCACTGACTGCAAACCGCGCAGCAACCGGTTTTCCCTTTCCTCCAGCAAAACCAGCTCCAACTCGGCCCCGGCTAAATTGATATCAGCCGGCAGCAGCGCCAAATTCTCAAAAGCCGTCGGTATAATTGCTTCTGCCGCCATACATTCTTCTGTTAAAACCTGATAAACACTGGCCGTCAGTTCGCGCCGATTAATACCCAAACCACTAGTAGCATTGCCCTGTGGGTCCAAATCAACCACCAGCGTTTTCCAGCCCAAACCAGCCAACGCATCAGCCAAATTTATTACCGTTGTGGTCTTTGCCACACCGCCCTTTTGATTAGCAACCGCAATTATCATTATTTTTAAATCCCTTCGGGGTTTCTAATTAAAATTTTAACAAAATCCAATTAAAATTTTCGCCCCAGTTTTTTTCCCTTCGGGGTTTCTAATTAAAATTTTAACAAAATCCAATTAAAATTTTCGCCC
>CANSKT010000002.1 GCA_947647555.1 uncultured Peptococcaceae bacterium
ATTCATCTCAAACAAATACGCTTCCAGCATATCATTATCCATGCTTCAGTCCACCCTCTTATTTGTTGAATTTTCCTTTCATAATATTTATCGACAAGTTGAAGAAAAAAGTTAGTAATATTTTATTATTTTTTTCAGATTGGCAAAAAATAATAGTAGAAAATTCTTTAATTAAATGATATAATAAATGGGTGTATATACAATTACCGGTTTTTTAAGTTTTTTCTACTATTTAAAATGAAAGGAATGATATTATGCTGAAGAAGTTCAGTAAACTCAAAGCCGGCTTGCTGGTGCTTTCGCTGGCGATAATGCTGGCTCTGACGCCAACCGGCACGGCACTTGCTGTGGACGCCTGGTTGCAGCCATCGCTGGACAAAATGCTGTCCTGGGGCGTTTTGAACGGCGACGCAAACGGCGACCTGCATATTAACGACCCCATCAGCCGCGCCGAGTTTACCGCCATGGTCAACCGTGCCTATGGTTATGATGAAACTGCGCCCACGCCGTTTACAGACGTGGCAGAGCGCGCCTGGTACGCCGAAGACATTGCTATCGGCTACGGCACAGGCTATTTTAACGGCACATCGCCCACGCTGGCCGAGCCGGAATCTTCCTTAACCAGAGAACAGGCCATAACGGTTCTGGCGCGCAATCTGCGTCTGGAGGAGGCCGCCGGCGAGGTAACCAAATTCCGCGACGGCCGCAATTTCTCCAACTGGAGCCGCGGCTACATAAAAACCGCCGTTAACCGGGGGTTAGTCAACGGCTATGAAGACGGCACTTTCCGCCCGGGCAGCAACATTACGCGCGGCGAAATGAGCAAGCTGCTGGCTGACGCTATCGGCACGCTGGTTGATACGCAGGGCACTCATACGCTGGGCAGCGTTTGGGGCAACGTCACCATTACCACGCCCAACACCAAACTGCGCAACACCACCATTGGCGGCGACCTTTACCTGGCCAGCGGCGTTGGTCTGGGCGGCGTGGAGTTGGAAAATGTTAAGGTACTGGGGCGCATTATTGTGGCCGGCGGCGGCGAGAGTGAGGGCGGCGACGCCAGCATCTTAATGCGCAATGTAGACGCGCCGGAAATGGTTATCAACACCCTCTCCGGCCAATACATATCCGTAAGAGTGGAAAACGACAGTGAAATTGAAAACACCAAGGTGTATACCAACGCCTATCTGGAGGATAATACACGCAACCGGAGCGGTCTGGCTAATGTATATCTGGAGGGCGAGGAAGGCGCAATTTTCACCGTAGCCGGCAACATGAAAAATGTTGTTAACAAAACTCCGCGCTCCAAGCTGACAGTTGGCCGCGGCAGTGTTGACAAGCTGACTATTGATGAAATGGCAACCGCCTCCACGCTGACCATTGACCGCGACGCTGTGGTTGACGAACTTAATCTGGACGCCGGCATTACCGTAAACGGCGACGGCGATATCGGTACGCTGAATGTCAGCGCTCCCGGCGCCAGAGTTACCATGCTGCCGGATAATATCGTTATCCGCCCCGGCATCACCGCCAATATTCATGGACAGGTTATGGACAGCGTTCTGGGCGAGGAGTCTTCCAGCCAGCCGCGCCTGCTTTCCGGCTATCCCAAAGGCGACGATATTGCTCCCACCAACATTAACGCTATATTCTCGGGCAACAAGCAGGGTACGGTTTATTGGGCTATCACCCCGGAGATTAACGGCCCGGTTACCGACGCGGACACCCTGATTAAACCGCCCTCCTGGGGGCCGACAATTACCCGTACCGGCAATCTGCGCCTGACGGCTTCTGATACGGAGGTCAGCACCAGAATTTCCGGCCTGGTTTCTGACGGTTCTTATTATCTGACCGCCGTACTGCGCGATGAACGGGAACAGACCAGTCCGCTGAAACATATCCTGTTCACCACGCCGGACAACACCGTACCCAACTTTACCGCAGGCTATCCTTACATGAGCAAAATCACCAATACAGACGCTCAGGTTACAGCCATGACCACCAAGGATTGTTACCTGTACTGGGCGGTTCTGCCACAGGGCAGCGCTGCACCCACCGCCAATGATTTTCTGGCTAACGCCATCACTGGCAATCTGGGCTTCGGCAGTGTTTTCATGACCAAAAACGAACCAGACACCTTGTATGTAAACGACGAGCTGCTGGAGGAATTGAAAACCTACGATTTGTATTTATGGCTGACTGACGCTGACGCCGGTCTGCAATCCAACGTGCGCAAGCTGACTTTTACCACTGTGGATAAAACACCGCCGGTATGGGTTAACGATTTGCGCGTTAAACAGGAACAACCCACCAACATCGGTTTTATCGGTGCGCTGAATGAAAATTGTACCGTTTACTGGGTGGCCGTGCCGCATGGCGCCATTTATCCCAAACCGCAGATAACCGATAATGATGATAATAATGATAATGAAAACAACGATAATGAAGATGAGGTAATCGTGGTGGATTTGGCCAGCGAATACGCCAAAATGCAGATTACCTATGGTCTGAACGCTTTACGCAACGGTCAGGTTGCCGCGCGTGGAAACACTGATTTTAATATGAATGTCAGCGGACTGACCGTGCAGACAACCTATGACATTTATTACGTAGCTGTGGACTCCGCCGGCAACTACGAAGAAACGGCGCATATGATTACGGCCAACACGCTGGACAACATTGCTCCCACCGTAACCCAGGAGTTTACCCGTTTCTCCAGTGACGATACCAGCCGTCCCTATGCCAATACCGCAATCAAGCTTATTTTCAGCGAGAATGTAATGTATGCGGATACCAACACCACTTTCCATGCGCTTTATCAGAATGTTAAGGACGCGCAAACCGCCGCGGAAATTGAAAAGGCCAAGAATGAAATGGCTGCCGCGCTGCGTGAAACTATCTGGTTATACAGCGCCTCCACCGGCAACCGCCTACCCGTTCGCGTTAATGAGCGCACAGACGATGACCGGCTGAATGAAGATTGGGTAATTGATTATCGTAACGTCACCATGGAATTGGACGAGGGCAAGCTTATTCTGACTTTCCCCTCTGAACCAGACGTTTCCGACCCACTGAACAGCGCATTAAATCTGGCGGCCGGCAACAGCTATTATTTTGAACTGCATGATATTACCGACGCGTCCACCAACCATAACCGTATGGGCGTTACGGAACTGCCGCGCTTTACAACCATTGCCGCGCAGGCCTGGTTGGAGCAGCTGAACATTACCAAGCTGGAATGTCAGGGCGAAACGCTGGACGCGGATATTGTTTTCTCAATCACGCCGCTTTCCACCTCCACCGTGGAAGACACTGTGGACTGGGATATGCTGCTCTGGCTGGATTGCTCCGCCGATTTTGAGTTATACACTCGCAGTCATCTGGCTAACGCCGACCCAGACTCGGAATGGCAGAAAGTAACCGATAATCCGTTCTCGATTACTTCGCCCAGCGGCCAGTTTGAGGGCTTAAGCCTTAACCGCACTATCAATGAACAGGACGATTTCCCTCAGCTGAATGAAAGTCTGGAGGACGGCCATGTTTACGAATATGCCGTACACTTCGTTAATATCGGTAACCTGTCTGACCGCAAAACCTGGAGCCAGCGCGTTAACCTCTGGGTATCGGTAATGGCCGGCAGTTCCGTCAGCCTAGGCAATCTGGCCTCTAATGTATCCGCCAGCTATGAGGATATGGTGGCGAATGAAGAAGTCAGCGACATCGGCACCCCGGCGCAGTTCCGCCCCTATAAGCAGTTTGATGATCAGCGTGCGCCGCATTTTGAAAACGGCCACCCGGAATTTGAACCGGGCGATACTTCCACTTATATGAACCTGATGCTTGACCGCACCGGCACCGTTTATTATGTTATTGCCCCGGTAGGCGTAATAACCACCAGGGACCAGGATAATCAGGAGCCCAATCTGGCTGATGTGCCAACCAGCGGCGGCAGCGGTGATTATCTTGTTAAAGAACCAACTTACCGTGAAATTGTTACGCCAACCAGCTATACCAATCCCCGAATTAAAAAGGGCAATGTAACGGTTGGCACCAGTGTTAACCCCATTCTGGTAACAGAGTTGGAACCAGAAACCCAGTATTATGCATATCTGGTTACTAAAGGCGCAGGTCAGGTATATTCTGACGTTTACCTTTATACTTTCCGCACTGAAGCAGTAGTGCGCCCGGTTATCACTCTGGATTTGAGCAACCCGACGGTTACCATTACCTCTGACCGACAGAGCAATGTTGACTATCTGTTGATTAACTATGACGCTAATATGGACTCTCGTTTAACCAAACAGTTCAAAGATGTGGCCGATTATGACAAAAATCCGCCGCAGGAATATCTGACCGACTTTACGGTACTTGAGGCCATGAACACCGACGTTACCAATAATAACCGCTCCACCGGCAGCGTTTTCGACTTATACGCCACGCAAAAAGCCCAGGAGGATATGGCCAACTATATCCGCGCCACCACTCCCAACGGCACAAGCATTATCGGCAAAGGTTCAACCGCGATTAACGCCGGCCAATCTATCTCCATAGATTGCAGCCGCCAATGGAACCTTTCCGGCGGTGCGCAATACGCATTCCTGGCGGTTGGACGCAGCACTTTGGGCTCCGGCGACGCTTTCCGCTCTATCTGGCCGGTGGAACTGAAAGATAATACGCCGCCAATGGTGCAATCTATCAATCACACTCTGGAATTTGTGCAGGGCACCAATAATACCCGAGTTTCCGGCGAAATTACCATTCAGTTCACAGAGCCGATTTATCGTATTGATAAAGGTACTACGCCGCCCACATTGCAGAATATTGACGCTGGCCCCTTGCGTTCACCTGACCGTCTGAACAGCTTCGTCAGCATTCAAAATCTGGTTAGTTCTAAAAACCCGGCTTCACCGGACTCTATCATAAAATACGTAGAGTATCCCGGCCAGGTTAACCAGCCGGCACAGGTTTTACAGCTCAGGCTGAACAACGCGCCAACCGGCACCAACATCACCTGTTACAATAATATTTGTGATGCAGCCAGCAATGTAAACCAGACCTCATTTAACGTATCAATAAAAATTGTGCCAAGAACAGTTGGTCAAACAACATTATATGATATTGAAGTGAGCATTCCACCGCAGTGGGACGCACGCACCAACCGTTAAAGCCAAACAGCAAAAGCCCCGGAGCCTGAAATCCGGGGCTTTTAATCTTCTTAAATGCTTGACAAACAACAACAACTTTTGTATAATAATAAATGAAAAGAGAGTATTTGTCCTCGACAACTACTCCTCTAATGTTTAGCTAAAAAAATAGCCGCGGTCTTTGGCAGAGAGGCGCGGCTATTTTTGTGTGAACACTTAGCGACTGGCAAGGCCACTTTAGTGGACGCAGACAGAGTTTAGTGTGAACCATTTCGACCAGCCACGCCCTTTAGGGTAGCGGCTGGTCGATTGTGCATTTCTATTCTTCAAAAACTCTGCTACCTGCAAGCCAAGTTGAAAAGCCTGCATAACGAGGGCAGCAATGTTTATAAAAAACATACTAACACCCCCTTTTCTCTTATGTAAGCGAGAGAGGGGATAACAACACCCTCTCTTCACTCCGTAATAAAACATTGTGAATCCTCGAGGGAGCAGCCGCATCAAACAAATATTCTCTTTTCATTAAATATTCTACATTATGCAACATAATTTGTCAAGCATACATAACAAAGCGGCCTGATTATTGACAGCGTAAAAGCAATGTATTATAATGAAAGAAAAAACATAGAGGTGATAGTTATGAACAAGAAATTGATTATGCTGTTATGTACAGTAATACTGACAACATTATTGCTGGGTTGCACGCCGAGCCAAACCGGCCAGACCAATCTGATGAAGGACATTCAGGCAAACCAGACCCAGGAAATACCCACAAATAAGATACCGCTGGACACAATTCTGTTAAGCGCCACCGTCCAGCCGACTATCAGCGATTTTTCCGTAAAACTGTTTCAGCAAAGCCTGGACGAGAAGCAAAATACTTTAGTTTCGCCCTTATCGGTTTTGCTGGCGCTGGCCATGACCGCCAATGGCGCCGAGGAAAATACCCTGACGCAAATGGAGGCTGTTTTCGGCGCGCCGTTAGACAGTTTGAACCTGTATTTGCAAACTTATGCCGCCCAGCTGCCCCAAACAGAAAAATGCAAACTTAGCATCGCCAACTCTATTTGGCTGAAAACCGACCCAGATATCAAAGTTAAGCAGGATTTTCTGCAAACCAACGCTGATTATTACAATGCCAGCGTTTATCAGGCGCCTTTTAACGCCAAAACCCTGAAGCAGATTAACGAATGGGTTGAAACCAACACCGACGGCATGATTGATAAAATTTTAGATGAAATTTCGCGCGACGCGATAATGTATTTAATCAATGCGCTGGCCTTTGACGCTGAATGGGAGGAGCCGTATACTGATATTCAGGTGCGCGAGGACGTTTTTACCACCACCGACGGCCGAGAGCAAAAAGTAGATTTTATGTATGGCAGTGAATATCAATATTTGCAGGACGAAAAAGCACAGGGCTTTATTAAATATTATAACAACCGTGATTATGCCTTTGTGGCGCTGCTGCCTGATGAGGACGTTAGCGTGGCCGAATATGTGGCGGAGTTGAACGGTGAAAAGCTTAACAGCCTGTTAAGTCAGCCCCAGCAGGTGGAGGTGCGCACAGCTATTCCCAAGTTTGAAAGTGAATATTCGCTGGAAATGAGCCAGCTGCTGCAAAAAATGGGCATGGTTGACGCTTTTGCCCCGGACCGCGCCGATTTCAGCGGCATGGCCAGCTGGCCGGCTGACACCAATCTTTATATTGACAAGGTTCTGCATAAAACCTACATTTCCGTAGATGAACGCGGCACCAGAGCCGGCGCGGTAACCGCCGTGGCCATGAACAAGACCACCGCCGTTCGCCCGGTAGAGTTCAAAACGGTTTATCTGGACCGTCCGTTTGTATATATGCTGATTGACAGCAAAAACCACCTGCCCCTGTTTATCGGCACGGTTATGACTGTAAAAAATTAAACCAAATAATGCCAGCCTTTTCCCAGGTTGGCATTAATATTTCGGCAAATTTAATTATAACCCTTGCATATTGTCGCCCGGCATTATATAATTATATATTAGGGATATTTCTTTAAGTTATTTTTATAATGATAACCCCTGTTTTAGCTATTTTGTTACTGAAAGAGAGTGTTGGCCATGCCAAACTTAATGGGTGTAACCAACCCGGTGCCCGGTCAGGATAATACCAATATTAACCGGCAGTTGCCCAATAACCCCAATACGAATACCAATATTCAAAACGCGCCTAATTTAGACCGCGTTAATCGCATGGATAACCGCACAGAGCAACAGCTGGCCGGTGATTCCACCGGCCCCGGCAAAGCACTGCGCTATGACAGCAACTTCCAGGCGTTTATGCAAAAACTGCGCGATATGCCAGAATTGGGGCGCGTGTTGGCGCAATTAATGCTTGAGTACAAGTCCATTGTATCCTCTGGCATGCAGCAGGGTATCGCCCAGGAAATGGCGCAGCTGTTGAAAATGCTGCCCATGAATGAAAAAGAACTGGGACAATTTTTTAAGCAGCAATTACAGGACGGCGAACGTTTTAACGGCCCCCTGTTCAATCTGTTGCGAGAAGCCTATTCCCAAAGTCAATCAGAAACGATTAAAGGGGATATTCTGCAATTTTTGAAACGCTATGCGGATTATACATCTTCCAGCCATATTCAGGGCAATCTTATTCGCACCTTAACCAATATCAGCCGTTATATACCAGCCAGCTTTGGCAGTCAGCTTTTGGCGCTGGCGCAACAGCTGGGCGAAACCTTTGCCGGCGGCGACCGTGCCGCGGCGCTGAAAATGCTGCAAGGCACTATTTTGCCGTTTTTAAGCAATTATACGGAAAAAACACATGACATGGGCATGTCGCGCACGTTAATTTCCCAGTTGGCGCTGGATATTTCCCGTTTTGAAAACGGCTCCACAGAGGGTTTGCTGCAAGCATTTAACCAGCTTATCGGCCATAACTCACTGCGCAGCCGTCTGGGTAATTTAACGCCGGAAACACTGCTGAATTTTATCAAAAACAGCGATTTTGTCAAGGCTCCCCAGGAAAATGATTTTGCCAACCAACTTACGCAAACTATTCACCATGCATTGCGCGGTGATGGCGGCGTAGAAGCGCAGGAATCATTCCGCGATATTTTGCAGGCGCTGTTAATCAATGAAAGCGTTTATATGCCGCTCAAACACATGCTTATTCCGGTTGACTGGCAGGATAAAATGATGTTCTCAGAACTCTGGATTGACCCGGACGCCGAGGATAATATGCACCATGGCGGCGATGCGCGTGATAACACTTTCCGCCTGCTGTTTAAAATAGATATTCAGGGACTGGGCTTTTTTGATATCGTAATGGCCAGCCGCGGCGAGGAAGTGGAAATGTTAATTTCCTGTCCGGAAGAAGTGGCCAAAGCCGCTAATGTCGTTCAGGGCGAAATGAACCGCATTTTGACTGAAAACGGACTGCGCCCAACCGGCGTACAGGTACTGAAAATGCAGCAACCTTTAACCATATCCGCCGTTTTCCCCAAAATTGCCGAAGGAGAGAATAGTTTGAATGTCCAGATATAACACACCAACCCCCACCGGCCGCGCCGTGGCCTTGCGCTATGACGGCGGCGCCAACACCGCGCCGATTGTTGTGGCCTCCGGCATGGGCTATCTGGCCGAAAAAATTGTTGAAGTCGCCGCTGATAACGGCGTGCTGGTTTATGAGGATAACTCTCTGGCCACCATGCTGTCACAGTTGCAGCTTGGCCAGCAAATTCCGGATTCACTTTTTCAAGCCATTGTAGAAATTTATGTTTATTTTTTGAATTTTGACCCCAACGACCCGGACAAGGCACGCCGCGAGCGAGAAGCTGCCATGGCCGCCAGCAAAGCAGCCTTGACAGAAACCGCCGCTGAAAACCAGGCTCCGGCTGCGGTTGAATAAAATAGGGAGGTTTAATTATGGAAAGTCGCTTTTTAATTTCCAGCAATGAGCATAAACCGCTGGCACTGGCCACGTTAACCAGTCCGCCAAAAGAAAAACCACTGCTCTTAGAAATCTACAATTATGAGCCAGGCGTAACATCTAACGCTTTATCAATTCAGCAAAAAATCTGTTTAATTGATATCGACCATGACGTCGCTATGGAAGCAGTAATCGTTAATCGCGGCGGCGACCGCCTGCTGGTACAGCCCGGCCAACAACTGGGGCCAGAGGCACGCAAAAACCTGCGTGTTCGTACCAGCTTTGAAAGTCTGATTTTTCCGATAACCGGCAGCTGGCAGGGACAGCATACGTTTATCAGCCACGATTTGAGCAGCGGCGGTATTGCTCTGCGTACTGACGCGCCGCTGGAATGTGGCGAAAAGCTGGAACTTATTATTCCGGTTATGGAGCCGCCGCTTCTGGTTAAAGCCACCGTTTTGCGTCCGCTGCCCGGCAAATTCCCAGACCAGCAGAAACTTTATGCCGCTCAATTCTATGATTTAACCTATAATGAAGACGCGCTTATTCGCAAAAGCGTATTTGCAATTCAGCTTACCCCACATTAAAATTAACAAATTAAACAAAAACCCACTGCAATTTAATCAGTGGGTTTTTTCATATTAATATTCAGCGCTGACGACGCTGACGCATATCTCTCTGACAACGGAAAATATAACTGCGCAAACCAGACTCTGCCGCCGGTTTCAAATTAATAAACCGGCAACCATGACCAAAACGCGGCAAACGCTTCTTAGGCGGTAACTCCTCCTGACGCAGTACCACCGCCGTTAACTCAATCGGCTTCGGCCCCTCTTTCAACTCAAAATGTACTTCTGAATCCACCGGCAAAGCATATTGGCAAACAAAATAAACACCGCCGGCACTCAAATTTTCCGTAACAGCCGTAAACGCGCCTTTCGGCGGTGGCGCAGCAGAAGCCGAAGCCATCTGTACAGCTGAAATTTCAATCTCAGCGTTAGTTGGTACTTTTAAATCCTGCCGACGTTGAATGGTTTCCAAAACCTCTGTAATCGTAAAGGAGCAAGACTTAACCTCCCCCTCATTGCCATGCGGACGCAGCTGGCAGCGGCAATGCACCAGCCCGGCCGTTGAATCATAAAAAATAGCCATATGTTCGCCAGTATCAGAAAGTTCAAAGCTGCAAGGAACCTCCAGCAGCTGATACATACCGGCCGAATCCCAATAAACATGGGCTTCGCAAAGCGGTGTCCCATCTACGGCATATATTTCTGCTTTGTTGCAATTTGTCAGCTCCATTATGTAAACGCCCCCCTGCTCAATTATCTTAAATAAAACTACTTTTTTAGTGTATTATAACAAATTTCGCAACATAAAACAACGACAATTTATCGACATAAAATTATCTATGACGCGGATTAGCTTTGACAATATAGCACGCTTTGGTTAACTCCGTCGCCACCAAACTGCTATAACGCCGTTCATAAAGCGTCATCATCGGCACTCGCTCTGAAACAGGAAAAACCGTATATCGGGGGCGCAAATTGGTCAGCGCAAGCGCCTTAACATCTTCCAAACAACGTGTACATGAGCAAAGTCCCAATTTCTCGACATAACGCGGCGCCATATTTTCCACCAGCATCTGCATTATATTTACAAAGGTTAATTCTTCCTGCATAGGCGGCAATGGCGGCGGCTCGGGAATGGTGAAAGAAGACATAATTGCAGAAGATGACAAATTAAAATGAGGCTCCGGCTGCGGCGGTATAATAGGCTGCGGCGCAGGCACGGGTTCCGGCTCAACCACTGGCTCCGGTTCAGGAACAGCTGGTTGCGGCAGAACAGCCGGCTCAGGTTCGACTGCCGGCATCGCAGTTTCCGGCTCCGGCGCAAGTACCGGCTCCGGTTCAGGAGCAGTTGGTTCCGGCGCCACAACCGGCTCGGGTGCAACTGCTGGCATCGCTGGCTCCTCCGCTAATTTAACTTCCGGTTCAGGCTCAACAATCGGCTCTGGTTCAGGAGCAGCTGGCTCTGGCGCAACAACCGGCTCGGATTCAACTGCCGGTTGAACAGCCGCCGGTGTTGTTGCCGGGGGCGCCTCCGCACCTAACTCCTGCTCCAACGCCCCCCTGATTTGTTCCGCCAGCGTTTCATCATGATGATGCGCCACCTGCAAAATGGGCGGAATAAGCGGCTGATGCACCTGGGCAGCCTGCTGATTAATTTCAGCCGCTTCAACGGCATCACTGCTGGGGCCTGGCGCGGCAGCCGCGGCCTCCGCCGGCTCCTCCGCATTAGCGGCCGCTGCTCTTTGCGCCGCCGCCTGCTTTTCTGCCGGTGAGGTCAACAAATTTAGAACATGAGCCGTCTTGCTGCTCTTATCCTGTTTTTTAGCCATAATTACTCTTCACTCCTAACCATTGGCTTAGCGCTAATTAAACGCTGCTGCAAAAGTTCATTCAGCAAAGCCTGGAAGTCTAAAGAGGGTTTAGAGGTCGGCGCATAAGTCAACACGCTTTCACCATGCGCCGGCGCTTCAGCCACGGCCACACTGGCGCGTATCTTGGCATTAAAAACCCGACTATCCAGCTGCGCGGCAATCTGCTCAGATAAATCCAGAACCTCTCGGTTCAAATTAAGCCGCGGATTAAACTTATTAAGCAAAATACCCAAAACGCGCAGGTCAGGATTATAACAACGGCGCACAGTATCAATCGTTTCCCGAATTTGCGAAATACCAAGCAGGCTCAAAATCTCCGGCGCCATGGGGATAATCAGGCTGTCCGCCGCCACATAAGCGTTCACGGTTAATATGTTCAGCGCCGGCGGCGTATCAATAATCACAAAATCATATTCATTTTGAACTTCTTTCAACTGGTTTTTCAATAAAAACTCCCGGCCTGGCCGATTAAACTCCAGTTCAGCACCGGAAAGCAGAATATTAGAAGGCAAAATATCACCACATTCAGTTTCAACAATAACCTCTGCAATGTTTTTGCTGCCTTTCATTACATCATAAACGGTGGCGCAGTTTTCAATATCCAACCCCAAGCAAAAGCCCAAACTGCCCTGTGGGTCAAGGTCAACCCCCAAAACACGGAAACCGCGCTGGTGCAAAGCCACCAGCAAAGAGGAGGAGGTGGTGGTTTTTCCCACGCCGCCCTTTTGGTTGGTAATAGCAATTATTGTAGACAAATAAACCCCTCCATTAACAATAATTATAAATTTCAGCAATAAATATAATATATGGAATGTAACCATCCGACTATTAAGCAAAGTATCGTTTTTATTATACTACTTCTTATTAAAAAAAAATAGAGGGAAAAGCGTTTTTTTTCGCAAATCGACAAAAAAATTCCGCCAAAAAATTTATTCCGTCCGTAATTATAGAAAATCTGCAAAAAATTTCTTAAAAACAATAATTATAGACTGTTTTTTTTGGCGAAACATGATATAATATAAGGTAATGGAATTTTATAATACATTTTAAGGAAGTGGCGTTTATATGCCAACTGTTCGTCTGGAGAATGTCACCAAATTTTTCAAGTTTGAGCGCAAAAAACATATGGCCGTACAAGATATCAACCTGACTATCGAACAGGGAGAATTTGTTTTTTTAAACGGCAGCAGCGGCGCCGGCAAAAGCACGGTTTTGCGTCTTTTGAGTGGTGAAATATCGCCGGATAGAGGCACAGCTTATTTAGATAACACCAATATGAATCATCTTTTCGGCCCCTGGCAGATACGCCTGCGCCGCACTTTCGGCGTTGTCTGGCAGGAACCTCGCCTGATTAGAAAGATGAACATTTATAATAACCTGCTGCAAACGGCACGCGCTGGCGGCCTGCGCAGCAAATCACCGCGCGCCGTGGCCAAAGCCCTGGCGCTGGTTGGCATGCAACATGTTGAGCAATGTTTTCCGGCGGAGTTAACCTTAAGCGATATCCGCCATGTGGAGTTGGCGCGCGCGCTGGTTTGCAGCCCACCCATTCTGTTGCTGGACGAACTGACCGCCAATTTAGACGACGACAGCATCTGGGATATCTTCCACCTGCTCATGGAACTAAACAATAAAGGCATTACGATTGTTATGATAACCCACGCCAGCCGTTACGTCAACATTATGCGCAAGCGTGTTATCACACTGGTAGACGGCCAGCTGGTCGGCGATATACATAACGGCCGCTATGCGCAAACCACCGCCAGCCAGCCCAAGGTTGTTTTTAAAACCAGCGCTGGCAGCCGCAAATAACAATTCAACAGACCTGCTGATTAACAAAAATCCGCCAGGCCAGCATTGCCCCGGCCACAAAACTGGCCAAAGCCACCGGCATAGCCAGCGCCGCATAAAGCAGGCCGCCGCTCAACTGACCCACCGACATCAGCGCCACAAACTGCGCCTGATACAACGGCAACAGCACCACCAGACGAAACAGCGCGCTGCTCTCCGCCACCGGCAAAACCACCGGCAGCAGATAAACCGCCACAGCCGCGCCAAACGCCGCCAGCTGACTGCGACAAAGCGCCGAAAATAACAGGCCGAGCCCGCCCACACTGCCGGCACTGCCCAGCGCCAGCAAAATTTGATAAGCCAAAAGCTGCGCACAACTGATATTGCAGGGAATATAATTTTCACTGAACTCCGCCGGCGCAAACAGAATACTGCAATCCAGCCCCTCGGTGCCGTATAAGGCCAGCGCCAGCCCCAAATTTACCGCCAGCGTTAACAATGTAACCCCAACCGCCGCCAGCAGTGCGGCTATTATTTTGGCCAAACAACCGGCCTGCGGCCCCCGGCGGCTGGTTAAAATAAGATTATTAACCCCCTCATATTCACCGGCAAAAACCGGCACCAGCATAATAATAATTGCCAGCGCCAACGCCACCAGCGCTTTAACCAGATTTTGGCTGCTGGTCAGCCAACCCAGAATATAACCGATTTTGATTGGCTCCGCCCCAAAAACTCCGGCAACCGTCTGGCCGTTCCAGCCAGCGTCCAAATCTACAAAACGCACAAACAGCGCCGACTGTATGGCGTTATGATAAAGATACACCGGATTAAGACCGTGCAAATCCCCTTGCAGCTGCATATCAGCCAGCATCTGCTGCACCTTCTCATCAGTCAGCCAACCAGCATAGTGCGCCGCCACTTCCTTATCAATGCGCACCGCTTCTCCGCCGCGGCCCTCCTGACTTTTGCCGTCAAAAGCATACATATTCAAATAACCGGAAACGCCCAACAGCACGGAAAGTAGCAGCACCGCCGCCAGCGCCAGCTGCGCCGAACGCCGGGCAAAAATCTTTTTCAACTCAAACTCAACCAATTTTAACATTATCGCTCGCCCCTCCCTGACAATAATAAAGATAAACCTGCTCCAGATTGGCCGCGCCAATTTCTGTCATCAGTTCCGCCTGCCGGCCGCTGCGCACTACCCGACCATTTTCCAGCAAAATAATCTCCGGCGCGCTCAAAGCTACATCGGAAATGATATGAGTGGAAAGCAGCACGATACAATCCGCCGCCAGCACTTTCAACAGCTGCCGAAAACGCACTCGCTCCGTAGGGTCCAGCCCGGCCGTCGGCTCATCAAAAAGCAGAATTTGGGGATTGCCCAATAACGCCTGCGCAATCCCCAAACGCTGCTTCATACCGCCGGAAAAGCTTTTAATTCGCTGCCGGCGGCGCGCCTGCTCGCTTAAACCCACCGCCGCCAAAAGCTGCCCGGCCTGCTTTTGTGCCGCCGCCGCATTTAGCCCCTTGAGCGCCGCAACATAAAGCAAAAACTCTCTGGCCGTAAAATCCGGATAATAAGCAAAATTCTGCGGCAGATAACCCAACAGCCGCCGATAATCCGCGCCCAACCCCTTAATATTCTGACCGTCCAACAGAATTTGGCCACGGCTGGGACGCAGCAAATTGGTAAGCAGGCGCATTAATGTACTTTTGCCGGCTCCGTTCGCCCCCAACAGCCCATAAACGCCCTTATGCAGCCGGAGATTTACCCCGTTTACCGCCATTTTGCGGCCGCCGGCATACTCCTTGTATAAATCAATCGTTTGCAGTTCCATATCCAAACCCCTCTCTAAAACAAAATACAAGCTATACCCTCATGCCTGTTAAGCAAAGTATAGCTTGTATTTTTCTACTTTTTATCTATATTTTGAATTTTATTGCGAACCGGCAAAATAAGCCAAAACCTTTGCGCCGCCGCCCTCGCCGCGATTGTCCAGCTGCAAATAACCGCCATGCTTCTGACAAAGCAGCCGGCAAATATAAAGACCCAGCCCGAAATGTGCCGCTCGGTCTGCCTCGCCGGAAAAATAAGGCTCGGCGGCCTGGCGCAGACTATCCGGCGCAAAACCGGGGCCGTCGTCGTCAACGGTCAGCAACAGGCCGCCCGCCTGTGCCTGCAAGTTTAAACTCACCTGCCGCCCGGCATAGCGCGCCGCATTCTCCAGCAAATTATTAGCCGCCCGGCTGACAAATTCCATATCAACGCAGACTTCCGTTGCCGGCTGCCAATCCAGACGCAATTCTTTACCCTGCCGCGCGCAAATAATCTGGGCGCTTTCCGCCAGCTGCTCATGCAAAACCTCCAGCGATAACCGACGACGACTGGGCTGTAATTCCTCCAGCCGCTGCAAATGGCTCATGCCGGCCGTATAATTTTCCAGCCGGGCAATATGCCGGCTCATGGTTGCAGCCGTGGCACTGGTCGTCTTATCCGGGCTTAATTGCAATATTTCATTATAGCCCTTTAACACGGTCAGCGGCGTGCGCAGGTCATGCGCAAAAGCGGCGTTCAGCCGCCGGCGCTCCTCCGCCAACCGCCACATCTCGGCCAGATTAGCCGCCAGCCGGGCGCGCATACGCTCAAAGGACTGGCAAAGCTGACCCAGTTCATCAGGGCTGGCATAATTTACGGCAAAATCCAAATCATCATCAGCAATTTTTTCCGCCGCCAACAACAACTCCCGCAGCGGCTTTTTCAGCCGGTTGCGATAAAACAGCCAGACCGCCGCGCCGATAGCCATACCGGCCTCACGCGGCGCAGCCGCCATACCCAGCCAGACCAGCGCCTCCAGCAGCCGCTCATCAGACGCGGAGAATGCCTCCGGCTCGGCGCCGATATAAGCGCCCTCGCCCAACTGCTCGCCCTGCGCGTTAGTCAGGTAATATTTCTCCCCGACAGGCGGATAAGCCGCCCGGATATTTTCCTCCGCCCGGTCGCAGGCCGCCGCCGTCAACAGTGAGAACAGCAGCGCCAGCAAAGCGCAAACCAGCACATATGCCAGCAAACTCTGGCGCAATGATAATTTTATTTGCGCCATTTGTAGCCGCACCCCCAAACCGTTTCAATATACGTCTGCTCCGGCCGCAGCGCGGCAATTTTGCTCCGTATCCTGCGGATATGCTCCGCCACCACGCTGCTTTCGCCATCGCTGTCCCAGCCCCAAACGCGCTCATAAATATGCTCCCGGGCAAAAACCTGACCCGGATTTTGGGAAAGTAATTCCACTATGGCAAATTCCTTTTTCGGCAAATTGAGCCGCTGCTCGCAAAAAAACAGACAACGCTGGGCATAATCAATCGTCAAATCGCCAGCAAATTTAACCTGCGCCGCCGCGCCCCGGCGCGCCTCCCGGCGCAGATGCGCGCGCACTCTGGCCGCCAGCTCCGCCAGAGAAAACGGCTTGACAATATAATCATCACCGCCGGCCGCAAATCCGCGCAGCTTATCGGCCTCCTCAATCCGCGCCGTCAGAAACAAAATTGGACAAGTCACATAATTTCGTATTCGCTCACACACCTTAAAGCCGTTCATATCCGGCATATTAATATCCAGCAGGATAATATCTGGCCGCCGCTCGGCCAGCCGCAAGGCTTCCTCTCCATTGCTGGCGCGCCAGACCGTATAACCCTGTGCGCTGAAAAAGCCGGCCAGCATCGTTACAATATCCGCTTCATCATCAGCAATTAATATCTTCGCCGCCAAAAAGCCCACCCCCAGGCTTAATTATAAAGCAGTTTTTTCAACTTTTTATCTACTCCTGCAATTTTTGCCGCTTATTCCACACTCCGCACCGCGCCGATAAACAGCGGCAGCTGCTCCCGGCAGTCAATCAGCAGATAAACAAACGGCCGGTTTAATTCGACAATCTTGAGATTTTCTTCCGAGGGCATAGCGCCGCATTCTATTTCCACAGCCGTAACCGCGGCGGCTTTGGTACCCTGCTCGTCAACCTCAATATGCGTTTTATGCAGAACCTCGCTAATAAACAGATTTTGCCCGTCCAGCAAGGTTGCCATAGCGCTGAAGTCTGCCAGTTCGGCGTCAAAAGCGTCCACCATGCCCATACGCTGCAACACATCACGCATTTTCAACTCATAATCGCCCGTAAACCTGGGAATTGCAACGGAAACTTCCTGCTCCTCCGCGTTTTGCAGCAGCTGATACAGCTTATCACCGCTCAAGGCGGCCACATAATCGTCCAGCCGCACGCCTACCGCCGGCAACAGCCCCACAAAGGCATAATCCCGACCGGCATAGTATTTGATAAAGCCGGTGGTGTTCTCGTCCTGCAAATAAACTTGCTCCGTACTATACATAAAATTAACCTTACGCTGGCCGCCGCCCTCTTTGGTGAAAATATCTAAACGCACCTGCCTGTCAATATAAGGCTCCTCCCAATCCGCCTCAAAAGCCAGCGCATTAATCAGATAACTAACCGCTGCCGGTGAAATTTGCTGCAAAATACTGTCAATCATACCCTCCGTATGCAGCTTCACCCAGTCATTAATCTTCGTCAGCGTTTCTGCGTCAAAAGGCTCCTGATAAACCGCCGCCCCGTGATAAGCGGCGTTAAGCTGCAAAAACTCCGGCTGCACGGTCATACCCACGCCGTCTTTCAGCCAGATTGAATTAGCCACATGCAAATGACTTTGCTCCGTCTGCGGCAAAGCCGCCACATAGGCCTGCAAATAGGCGTTCAACTGGGGTAATGGCAGACCGAAAGTATTTTCCATTTGGGCCAAAGTATCGCCTGTCGCGCCATTAGCGGTCATGGTCAGCGCCAGCAGCACAGAAACCGGCGAAATCAGCATGTTTTTCTGCTTCTCCGGCTGCTCCTGCCAGCTTTGCCGCAACAACTGCATCGTAAAATCATATACCGCCGCTGGCTCCGTACCGTCTGGCTGAACGCCCTCCGCCAACTGCACCGGCTCAACATCATTTAACAGGTTGTCAGTATCCACCTGTCTGGGCTTAACATCATTCAGCAGATTATCAGTATCTGCCTGTTCAGACGTACAGCCAGCCAAAACTGCCAGCAAAACACAAATTACGCCCATAATTATAATTTTTTTCATCACTAGCACCCTCCTTGTTCATCTATCATAACAGACACACGCAAAAAAAGCAACGATGTAGCCTGAAAGCGTATCGTTGCTTTTAATTGCCAACCAGTAAGCAGCAATTATTTTTGCTCCTCCTCCGGTTCCGGGTTTACCAGATTATTTTCTGCATCATAAACCCAGGCTTTGCTGATTTGGCCATTCTCTCCATATTCATAATCTATGTACCACAGCATAGTGCCATCATCAGCATAACACTCCCCACTCCTGTTTTTTGTAATATTATTATAAATCCAGTCAGTTTTTTGCTGTTATAATTATACTCAATCTTTGAGTATTTGTCAATACTCAATTTATGAGTATTATATGATATTGTAAAAAACCCGGAGGACAAAAAAGTGGATTACCGTACACGTATTCGTGACATCAGAGAAGACCGTGATTATACCCAGGCGCAAATCGGCCAGATTTTGCATAAATCGCAGCAGGGCTATAACCACATTGAAGCCGGCCGCGCCGAATTAAAAATTGACGATTTAATTATCCTCTGCCAGTTTTATAACCTTTCCGCCGATTATGTAATCGGGCTGATTGATACGCCAACAGCCCTAAAATAATTTTAAATTCAGTCCAAAAATTTATGATTTGGCCCGGCTGAACAAGGCCGCCAGAAATGAGAAAATAATTGCGGCGGAAACACCAGCCCCGATTACTTCAAAAATACCGGTAAGCAGCCCCAACCAGCCATTTTGTGAAAATTCCTGCATTGCGCCTTTCACCAGAGAATTGCCAAAGCTGATAATCGGCGTGGTGGCGCCGGCACCGGCCAGTTCAATCAGCGGCTGATACCAGCCCAGACCGCCCAAAATGCAGCCCAGAACCACAAAGCTTACCATTGTATGCGCCGGGGTAAGCTTGCAGCCCTGCATCAACAGCTGCCCGGCCACGCAGAACAGACCGCCAACCACAAACGCCCAGAAGAAATTTTGCCACATTTACTCCACCTCCCAGCTGACGGCATGCGCAATGCCGGGGATACTTTCCTTTTGCTGTACGGAAAGCGGCGAGAGCAGCGCGCCGGTGGCTATCAGCAGAACGCGCCGCAAATTGCCGGCCGCCATCTGCCGCCGAATATGCCCACAGGCCGTGGCCGCAATACAGCCGCAGCCAGAGCCGCCAGCCAAATTCTTCGGCTCATCACTGAAAATCATTTTGCCGCTGTCATTAAGCTGCTTGTCCGGCAGAAAAAGCCCCTCTTTCAGCAGCAATTCCTGCAAAAGCGGACTGCCCACGCGCCCCAAATCGCCGGTCAGAATTAAATCATAATAATCCGGCGGCACCTGCCGCTCCTTAAAATGCGCCAACAGGCAGGCACAGGCCGCCGGTGCCATGGCCGCGCCCATATTAAAGGGATCTGTTACGTTTAAATCTACCACCTTGCCAATCGTGGCCGAGGTTATCTTTACCGGCCGCAGTTCCGTCTTACGCGCCATCTGGCCGATTACCGCCGCCCCGGCGCCGGTTACCGTAATTTGGGTGGTTTCGTTTTTCTGCGCGCCATATTCATTGGGATAACGGAACTGCTTCTCCGCCGCGTTGGTATGGCTGCTGGTGCTGGACAAAGCCTGCTGCGCCGCACCGCTGGCCACCGCCAGCGCCGCCAAAGCCTGGCCCTCGGCAAAGGTGGAACAAGCGCCGAAAATGCCCAGATAAGGCAAACCCAGACTGCGCGCCGTAAAACTGCTGCTGGTAATCTGGTTCAGCAAGTCGCCGGAAAAATGCAAATCAACCTCATCTCGCCCCAGCCCGGCATGACGCACCGCCAAATTGCAGGCTTCCTCCAACATTTTCTGCTCGGCCGCCTCAAAACTTTTCTGGCCTAAATAATTATCCTTGTGTATTACATCAAAATCCTCCGCCAAAGGCCCGGCTCCCTCGCGCTTGCCCACCACGGCCGCGCTGCCCAAAAGCAGCGGCGCCGGCGCAAAAAGCCAGGTCTGGCGGCCAGCCTGCATAACACTCATAAAGCGCCACCTCCCAGGCTATAATAAAGCGCCGTCACAATGCTGACGACAAAGGCCGCCGCCGCGCCAAAGACGATTACCGGCCCGGCCACCTTGAACATATTGCCGCCCACGCCCAACACCAGACCCTCGCTGCGGTATTCCAGCGCCGCCGAGGAAACGCTGTTGGCAAAGCCGGTTATCGGCACGGCGCTGCCGGCCCCGGCCAGCTGAGAGATATGGTCATAAACGCCCAACATCGTCAGAATAACAGCCAGCAAAATCATAACCGCCGATGTTGGCGCACCAACATTTTCCAGATTAAACCCCTGCCGCAGCAGAATTTCCTGCACACCCTGTGCCAACAGGCAGATTAAACCGCCTGTCCAAAACGCATTAAAACAGTTGCGCAGCAAATGTGAGGGCGGCTTCTGGCTTTGCTGCATATTTTGATAGACCTGCTCCGCCGCCTGCTGCCGCAGAGCAGCGCTGCTGGGGTTGGCCTTTTGCGCTTTTTTGCTCATAAAAAACACTCCTTTCAACTCCAAAACCAACTTTTTCGCCAAAAGTATCAAAAAATATTCTGCCAGAAACAAAGCAATTTTATACCTGCATAAATCAAGCGCCAGACAGGCAAAATAAAAGCATAATTTTGGATAATGGAGGCGCTTACATTGCTTTTAATAATTCGCACAGCCATTTTATACGCCGTAACCATGGTTTCCATGCGTGTCATGGGCAAACGGCAGATTGGCCAGCTGCAACCGTTTGAACTTGTGGTTATCCTGATTATCTCGGAAATGGCCACCATGGGCGTGCAGAGTAACGGCACGCCGCTTTTAAACAGCCTGCTGCCGATTATTACCATTACCGTGCTACAAATTGCCATCGCCCTTATCAACCTGAAAAGCGAGAGTTTTCGGCTGCTGGTCTGCGGCAAACCAAGCTTTGTTATCCGCAATGGTGAAATTCTGGAGGAACAAATGCGCCGGCTGCGCTTAAACACCAATGATTTGCTGGAGCAGCTGCGCGCCAAAGGCTATTTTAACGTAGCTGAGGTTGAATTTGCCCTGATGGAAACCAACGGCCAGCTTTCCGTGATGCCGCGCGCCGATAAAAGACCGGTGCAGCCGGCGGATTTGGCGCTGCAAATTCAGCATGAAACGCCGGCGCTGACCCTGATTATCGACGGCAAGGTACAGGAAAAACACCTGCAAAATCTGGGGCATGACCAGCACTGGCTACAAAAAAAACTGGCCGCTTATAGTATAAGCTCGCCAGCCGATGTGTTTTTTATGAGTATTGATAATCTGGGGCATATTTTCTGCCAGCTGAAAAGCCGGGGCAACGGCAGTCCGGCGCCGATACGCGAGGGCGCGCAAACCGCACCGGCCGGCTCCGGCCATGGCTGCACGCCGGCGCAGGCCAATCATTCCTGATAAACAACTATTAAAAAGGAGGCATTATAAATGCGTTTGGGTTATAACGCCCGGCTTAGTCTGGGGCTGATAGTGATAACAGTGCTGACGCTGGCTTTCTGCTGGCAAACTTCCGTTTATATTGAAAAAACCGCCGATAATCTGGCGGTTTATTTGACTGAAGTGCGCGGCGCGGTGCAGGCCGAGGACTGGCCGGCCGCCGACCGCTCCCTGCAACAGGGACTTACAGGCTGGCAGCAGGCGCGCCCTTTCTGGCTGGGGCTGTTAAATCATCAGGACGTTATCAATATTGATTTGGCACTGCACAGTCTGGCCGCTTTTGCGCAGGAGCAGCGCACCGACGAGGTTTTTAATCAGCTTTCCCTGCTGGATTATTACCTGAAACTGGCCGTGGAAAGTGATAAGGTCAATTTAAGCAACCTTTTTTAAATCTTGACAATTTTTTATAATATTGACAACCAAGACAACAAATTGCATATCCAGCAAACTAAAAATGTGCAAGAGCGCCGCAGATTTTTTATAATATTGACAACCAAAACAAAAAATTGCACTTTCACCAAACTAAAAATATGCTATTGCGTATTTTTCACCAAAAAGCTGGCCAAAAATTCAATCTTGCAGGCCAACTCCAACTCCTCCAGACGATAAAACGCCTGCCGCAGATTAACGCCCCAGGCCACCGAACCATGCGCCTCCAGCAAAGCGCCGCGATACTGCCGGGCGGCTTCGCCCACAGCCGCGCCAAGCTGTTCCGTGCCCGGTTTGGCAAACGGCAGCAGCGGAATTTCCCCCAAACATTCCGTAACCTCCGGCAAACAACTGCCCTGCAAGGTACGCCCGGCCGCCGCAAAGGCTGTGGCAAACGGCGAATGAGCATGCACAACCGCCTGTATCTCCGGGTTATGCTGATAAATCTGCAAATGCATCGGCAATTCTGAAGTTGGTTTCAAACCCGGCGCGGCCACATTAGGCAGCATATGCCCCTGCATATCAACCAGCAGCAAATCAGCCGCCGTCAGTTCGCCCTTGGAACGCCCGGCCGGTGTTACCAGAATTTCATTTTCATTCAAACGTATGCTAATATTACCGTCGTGCCCGGCTATCATGCCGTTCAACAGCAAACGGCGGCCGACCTCAACAATTTCCGCAGCAGCAGCCGTCAGAGTAAATTGCTTCATATCTACACATCGCTTTCTGTATCATTTTATTTTCGGTTTAAGCCGACTAAATATTATATGTCCGTTTACAGCTTTTTAGAACCACCAATAACCTTAAACATAGCCGACAAATTTTCCGGATACGGCGAATAAACCACGCCGCGCTCCGTAATAATGCCGGAAATCAACTCGGCCGGCGTAACGTCAAAGGCCGGATTAAATACATTAATACCCTCCGGCGCCATGCGCTGGCTGTACCAGAGTTCACAGACCTCCTCCGGCTCTCTCTCCTCAATCACGATACTCTTGCCGTTGCGGCAATCCAAATCAATGGTTGAGCCGGGCGCCGCCACATAAAAGGGGCGCTTGAAATGGCGCGCCAGAATAGCCAGACCGCTGGTGCCAATCTTATTCGCCACATCACCATTAGCGGCAATCCGGTCTGCCCCAACAATAACTGCATCAACCCAGCCGCGCGCCAAAACCGTGGCCGCCATATTATCACAAATCAGCGTAACATCAAGACCAGCCTGCTGCAACTCCCAGGCCGTCAGCCGCGCGCCCTGCAACAGCGGACGGGTTTCATCAACAAAAACGCGCAGGTTCTGCCCTCGCTCCTTTGCCAGATACAGCGGCGCCAAAGCTGTACCATACTGCACCGCCGCCAGCTGCCCGGCGTTACAATGCGTCAGAACCGCCTGGAAATCAGCCAACAGCGGCTGACCGTTCTCGCCAATCGAACGGCAACAGTTAATATCTTCATCACGTATGGCGTTGGCCTCGGCAATCAATGCCGCTTTAACCTCTGTCAGACTGCGCTCCTTATTTTCCAATGCCGTGCGCTTCAGACGCTCCAAAGCCCAGCCCAGATTAACCGCCGTTGGCCGGGCAGAAGCCAAATAGGCCTTACAGCGGCAAAACTTCTGATAAAACTCGGGAAAATCCAGCGCCAAAATCCGCCGCGCCGCCAAAGCCAGCCCTCCGGCCGCCGCCACGCCAATCGCCGGCGCGCCGCGCACCGCCAGCGTTTTAATCGCCTGCCAGATATCCTCCAACTCACTTAACTCCAACCAGACCAACTCGTTCGGCAGACGGGTCTGGTCAATCAGGCGCAGCTTGGTTCCCTCGGCATTCAAGGAAACGGTGCGCCACTGGTTATTATCTATCCTGACCATATATACACCTCCCAGTTTAACTAAAACATAGTGTCTATCGGCAGTTTAACAGTACATTATCAAAATAACATCGGGATCGGCCGCTTCAATATATTGCGGCAGATTATCAATATTATAATAACGCAAATCCACCATATAAAGCTTATCCACCATTGTAGAAAGAAACGCGCCATACGGCAGACCATAGGAATCCTTAATCAGCAGCACCGTCAGGCCGTCCTCAATGTTCAGATTATCAGCCACTACCGTGGGATAATCCGCGCCCCAATAAGCACCGTAACGGTTGGTATATACGGAAGGCTCCGTCAGCAATTCCTTGTTAATAATCGTGGTGATAAAATCGCCATAATAAATTGTCAACTCACCGGTATGTTGCTTCAACTCCAAATGATATTTGGTATCAAACTTGGGCGTCAGCAGGCAAAAATTGTCCAATCCGGCATAATACGGCCCCACGCGCCGCCCCTGACTGCCCAAAAAGTTTTCGCCATAATCGGTCACGCGCCAGTTGGCCGGGTCAGTATAAGCGCCGTCCGGGTCCAGCTCCCAGCCAAAAAGTTCCTCCAGTTCCTGCACAGTGCGCCCAACCGCCCAAAGCGCCGTTTCCACACGCCAATGGTGGTCTGTGCGATAAAACATGCGCTCCTTATCCAAATTGTCCTCCTCGGCGGCCTGCCGCAAATCCAGATACGGCACCTCGGCCGCGTCCAACAGGGCAAAATTCGCCGCCACATTTTCCGCCGAATGGTCATTCAGCGTATCCGGAAATTTAGTATAGCCGTCAATAAACTTGGTGGGCGGCTGCACATATAAAATCGGAATATCCAACTCCTTAATCGTTTCAATCTCCTGCACAATCTGACGCGGCTGGGCGGTAAAAGTAATAAATTGCAGCCAGTCATGATTATCCTTAACCACCGAATAAGAATAATCTGCGTCGCGCACAAAATGCTTATCAAGCAGGTTCATTTCCCAGCCATGCAGTTCTACAAGGCGGTCTTTAAGCGCCATATACTCGGTTGTTCGCTCCTCCCAGTGCTCAACCAGCGCCGCCCCGGCTTCATGCCAGACCAAATCCTTTTCCGCCGCCCCATCAGAAACTTTTTCAATCTCTTTATAAAAAACGTCAATATTCAGGATATAGGTGCTGAAGAACATGCCAAAAATAACCAGCAGAAAAGCCGCCGGCAAAAACCAGCGCTGCTGCGGCGCCGCTTCCGTCTTTTTTGGTTGGAAAATTTTAGCCAAAATATCCGGCAGCGAGGTTGCAAAAGCCCCGTTATCCACCACCGGACTGTCAATTTCCGGCGTGATTGCTTCGTTTTCCACCACCGGCTCATTATTTTCCGGCGTTATTGCTTCTTCTGCCGCCACCGGCTCGTCATTTCCCGGCAATTTTTGCATATCATCTGCCACCGGTTTTATCCCCCTTAAACAAAAATCTGCTTTACAATTCAAATATTAAAAATTGAAGTAAATAAACGGGTTATAGCTGCCCTTGGCCAGCGCGGCCAGCGCCAGCACCAAAACCACCAGCAAAACGCTATCTCGCACTATGCCCAGCGGCGCCCCCAGCCAGCCCCGGCCAACCTGCACCTTAAAACGCTGACACAGCGATTTAAGCGCCGGCACCAACGGCAGGCAGGCCAGCAGAGCCACCGCCAAATGCACACGGTTCTCCAGCAGCTGGTAAATAAATATCTCATCAGTCAGCGGATTATTATACAAACCGAACATCAGGCCGATATGCTGTAAAGCATAAGGCAAGTCCGGCGAGCGGAAGATAACCCAGCCGATAATCACCACAAAAAGCGTAAATACATTGCCCACCAGCGGAATTTTAGCCAGCAGCTTATTCAGCCCGGTCAGCTTCTCCAGCGTCAGGAAACAGAAATAATACAGCCCCCAGACGATAAACGTCCAGTTAGCGCCATGCCAGAGGCCGGTCAGCAACCAAACCAGCAGCAAATTCAGCACCAGCCGCTGTTTGCTGACCCGGTTGCCGCCCAAAGGAATATAGACATAATCGCGGAACCAGCTGGAAAGCGAGATATGCCAGCGCCGCCAGAAATCGGTCACAGAGCGCGCAATGTAGGGATAGTTAAAGTTGGGCAGGAAATGGAAACCGAACATACGCCCCAGACCCAGCGCCATATCTGAATAACCGCTGAAGTCAAAATAAATTTGCAGCGTATAGCCGATAGCCGCCGCCCAGGCCGCCGCCACCGACATCTCCTGCGCATAAACATAGGTGCCGCTGTCCAGAATTTTATCCACAACCAGCGCAAAGTTATTAGCCAACAAAACCTTTTTGCCCAGACCAATAATGAACAACTCCACACCGGCCGCAAAATCCTGCCATTTCTCGCGCCGGCCGTCAATCTCCGCCGCAATCGTGTTATAACGCACAATCGGCCCGGCAATCAGCTGTGGGAAAAAGGCCACATAAAGGCCAACGTCCAACACGTTTAAACGCGCCTGCGCCTGACCGCGGAAAACGTCCAGCACATAACTCATACCCTGAAAGGTAAAAAATGAAATACCGATAGGCAGAACAAAACCGGGGTCCTCCAAATTAAGGCCAAAGACGGAATTCAAATTACTGATTACAAAACCGGAATATTTATAAACCGCCAGCAGCCCCAGGTTAAAGACCAGCATCGCCGCTAAATTCAGGCGCGCCGGCCAACGGCCGGCACTATCCCGAAAGGCCGCCGCCAGCAGGCCAAAGGCATAGTTGCCCACAATACAGGTCAACATCAGCAGCACATAAAGCGGCTCGCCCCAGGCATAAAAGAACAGGCTCATCAACAGCAAAAAATGATTACGCAACCGGCGCCCCGGCAGCAGATAATATACCAGCAAGGTAAATGGCAAAAAAGCGCATAAAAATTCTACACTTGAAAACAGCACGGCAAAAATCCTCTCAATACACAGCCAGACCATAAGGCCAGGCCAGGTTTAGGCCTAAAAAGGCTCGTACTAATTATTTTACACTTTAATTAAAAAAAATACAACACTCAACCCCGAATTTTCCCCAACTTTTTTTCTTTTCAGACATTATTTTTGCCCACTGTTTTTAGAATTACCTTTGGCGTCCGTATGAGCCGCAACATTTTTGCGCTCCAGCCGTTTAACCTCCAACTCAAACCAGAAACAGCTGCCCAGACCCTCTGTGCTTTCCACACCATACGCGCCGCCATGCAAATCCAGAATATTCTTCACAATCGCCAGCCCCAAACCATTGCCGGCATGCGTGCGCTGATGATTGGCGCTGCCCTTGTAATAACGCCGCCAAATATCCTTAATCTGTTCCGGCGCAATGCCCTCGCCGGTATCAATAACCTCAATGCGTACCCGGCTGCCGTGGTGCAGCAGCAGCTGGCGTATCGTCACCAGCTTATCCGCGCCGGTATAGGTTACGGCATTGTTAATCAGATTATAAATAACCTGCGTCAGCTTTATTTCGTCAGCCTCCACCCACAGACGCGCCGTTGGCTGAAAATCAATCGTATAGCCCTCCGTCGCCATCAGCTTGTTAAAACGCACGATAATGCTCTGAATTAACTCCGTTAACTCAAACTCATGCGGCTCCAGCTTAATTGCCCCGGCCTGTAATTTGGACATATCCAGCAAATCACTAACCAGTACGGAAAGGCGCTCCGTTTCATCAATGATTACCTGCACATTTTCCGGCGTGTTCTCCCCCGGCAAATCACGCATAGCCTCGCTATATGCCGTAATCAGCGTCAGCGGCGTGCGCAAATCGTGTGAAATGTTGGCAATCAAATCCTTTTGCAGCTGCTCGGTTTTGGCCAACTCCACCGCCGCATAGTTCAATGAGTCGGCCAGCTGTTTAATCTCCTTATCAGCATGCGGCACGCTGAAATCCAGCTCAAAATCACCCTGCGCCAACCGCCGGGAAAGTTTGTTGATATGAATAATCGGCCGCGAGATATGCCCGGCCAGCACCAAAGCCATGAAAAAGCCCAGCAGCATCATAACGCCGGTCAGCAGAATAAGCTGCAAACGCAACGTGCTGACGGTGGAATCCAGCGGCGCAATATTGCCGTTAATCATAACAGCATAACGGCCGCCGTCCTCCGGCGTATCCACCAGCTGCACAGAAACCAGCATCGTAGGCGTATCATAATTATGCTTCAGCGCGCCGATAATACTCCGGAAACGCTTGCCTAAAAGCAGCGCCAGTTCATTATCCGACGTTTGCTCCGGCCCAAAATCCAATTCATAAAAGACATTGCCCTCATTATGCTCCGCCGCCAGCGCCAAAATCATCACTTCATCAGCCGTCAACTCATGAATAATGCACATGCCGGCCACGTCCACACTTTGTGCGCGCAGATTAAGACCGTCATAAGAGTCCAGCTTGGCCACCAGCACGCAAAGATAATTGTTGCGCGCCGCAGAAAACATCAGGCCGCCCAAATCATCACTGCCAAAACCGTTGGTTTGCAGGCTCTGACATAATTCCGCGGAAACCCGATGAATGGCGTTGGTTTTAACCTTTTTATAAATTGTATCCAGAAAAACCGTTTGCACCAGCCAAAGCAGCACCAGCATAATCAGGGAAAAAAGCATAAAATAGGCAAAAATCCGCCATTTTATGCCGCCGCGCATTCTGCTGCTTTCCTCAACGGAATTTACTTTGTACTTAAATGTTTTACGTTTTCTTTTCAGCTTAAATTTTTCCATGGTATTCTATCTTTTTTATTCCGTTTTGCTCTCAAAGCGATAACCCACGCCGCGCAGTGTTACAATGCACTTGGCATACGCTCCCAGGCTTTTGCGCAGCAGCTTGATATGCGTATCCAGCGTGCGGTCGTCGCCATAATAATCATAACCCCAGATTTCTGTGATAATCTTTTCCCGGGTTAAAGCCCGGCCGCGGTTCTGCACCAGATAAAAAAGCAAATCATACTCCTTGGGCGACATATTGCGCCGCTCACCGTCAACATAAACCAATCGCGCCGAAAAATCAATACACAAACCGCCCATCTGCAAAACCTCATGCTCCACAGTGCTCTCCTGCTGCGCAGCCGCTTTCTGGCTGCCGGCGCGGCGCAGGATAGCGTCAATCCGCAACATCAACTCGCGCGGTGAAAACGGCTTCACCACATAATCATCACCGCCGGCTTCAAAGCCATGTATGCGGTCATATTCCTCGCCGCGCGCAGACAGCATCAACATCGGCACGTCACGCATTTTCCGGATTTCCCGGCAGGCGGAAAAACCGTCTAATTCCGGCATCATAATATCCATCACAATCAAATCAACATCAGCATTGGCCCGACAATAGTCGATTGCCTCCATGCCGTTGGCGGCCTCAGCCACTTCATAACCCTCAAACTGAGCATATTTTTTAATAATCTGACGAATACCAGCTTCATCGTCCACAATCAGCAGCTTGGTCATGGCATCTCACCCCTAAATTTATTTATATTCATTATTAATTATAACATAAGCCCGGGCATAACAAAAGACCAGATTTTACTGGTCTTCTGTTATAGTTGTATAGGACTTGGTTATAATGATGAAAAAGTTATTTTTAATCAGAAAAGTTTACAAAAAAATGAAGAATAAGTTGGTTCTTTTAATCAAGTTTCTTTAGTTTCAGTTCTTTTTAAGTTTCTTTTGTTTTTTAGTTGGTTTTTAATTTTCAGTTATGTTTATTTTTGGTTTTCTTTTTTATTCGCTACGCGCCACCTCCTTAAATCGGCCGGCGGATTATAGTTTGTTGCCGGCGCTCTATACACTCACAAGCTACGAGTATATAATAATATATCTATGTGAAGTTTATATGAACAGAAAGTGTTTTTTGGGAAAATTTTTCTGGCACTTGACATTTCCGAATTTTTTTATTAAACTAATAACACGCTTAATACTCTTTATATTTATTAAAGCCTAAGCGAAATGTAGAAAGGAAGTATGGTAGAAATGATTGTAATTTTAAAACAAAACGCCGGACAAACACAGGTACAGCAGCTGATTAAGGATTTTGAGGCTCAGGATTTAACTATCCATTTCAGTCAGGGCGCCAACACCACCATTTTGGGTCTGGTTGGCGATACCGCCCACCTGGACATGGAAAAAATTCTTACCAATGATATTGTGCGCGATGTGCGCCGCATTTCAGAGCCTTATAAAGCCGCCAGCCGCAGCTTTCACCCCCAGGATACGATTGTGGAGGTGAGCGGCGTTAAAATCGGCGAGGGCACCTTTACAGTAATCGCCGGCCCCTGTTCGGTGGAAAGTCAACAGCAAATGGAAACCGTGGCGGCTTCAGTTAAAGCCAGCGGAGCCGCTTTTCTGCGCGGCGGCGCTTTCAAACCCAGAACCAGTCCCTATTCTTTTCAGGGGCTGGAAGACGAAGGTATTCGTCTGCTGCTGGCCGCCAAAAAAGCCACCGGTCTGCCTATCGTGACGGAAATCATGAGCGAAACCCAGCTGGACGAGTTCGCCGATGTGGACGTTATTCAGGTGGGCGCGCGCAACATGCAAAATTTCCGTCTGCTCAAGGAACTTGGCCACTGCGACAAGCCTATCCTGCTGAAACGCGGACTGGCCAACACGATTGAGGAGTTGCTGATGAGCGCCGAATATATTCTGGCCGGCGGCAATGAAAAGGTCATTCTCTGTGAGCGCGGTATTCGCACCTTTGAAACCTGTATTCGCAACAATCTGGATATTTCGGCTATCCCGGTATTGAAAAAGCAGTCGCATCTGCCGGTAATCGTTGATCCCAGCCATGCGGCCGGCAATACCTGGCTGATTGAACCGCTGGCCCGGGCGGCGCTGGCCGCCGGTGCGGACGGGTTGATGATTGAAGTGCATAACAACCCCAAAGCCGCCCTCTGCGACGGCGCGCAGAGTCTGGATTTGCCACAGTTTGCCGCTATTATGGACGATATTAAAAAACGCGTGGCTTTTGAAGGCAAACAACTACAATAAAAGAAACAACCTCCGGCTTTTACGCTGGAGGTTGTTTTATTATCTTTAATATTTTCTACGAATTTGCATAAGCCGAAAAACGTCGTTAAACATATCGTCCTGGTCTTCCAAATCAATCATAAGCCATTTTTGCCCGTTATTTTCCTGGGTTCGGTTATATATAGCCTGCAATTCCGGCGTTAATTCCGATAATATCGTTTCCACCGGCTCCTTTTCTTTTCTGCCGACCACCAGCATTACAGTAAAATAAAGTTCATGCGGATAGATTGTGCACAATGCCCGGCCAGCTTTTTTAAATTTAACATTCCAGCCCTTTGCCAGACTGCATGAACTAAATTCTATCTTTTCATTGCATTGATACCTGTTTTTAACCTCCGCACAAAACTGCATAAAAACCGGATTTCGCACATAATCCCCGATTTCGGTCAAATCCGGGCAAATATTCTTATTTTCCAAATCAATCACTATACAAAATCACTCCTTAATCTGATTTAAGGCCAGGCAAATCATTTTCCTGATTTCTGAGCATATTCCGCTTCTGCTTTGGCTTTCTCCGCCTGCACACGCCGCTCCAGCCGGCACAAATCGGCATACAGCATATAAAAGGAATAGAAAATCACCAGCACGATAATAGCCGCCGCACCCAAACCAGTACCGCCCAGCCAATGTTTATCGACCCAGCCGCCCAGCCAGATACCAAGGAAACCCACGCGCACGGCAAAGCTAAGGCCAAAACCCAGCATCAACTGCCAGGAGGCATTAGCCGCCGCGCGCTGCGCACTGCGCACCTTTTTCTCCAACTCCTGCCGGCTGTTATTATTCTCTTTAGCCTCGCGCATAACAGCCGCCCCTAAAGACGTTCCTGCAAAATATCCCGGATATACTGCGCCGCCTTGCCGTCGCCATAGGGATTAGCGGCATGCGCCATCTGGCTGTAAACCGCATCGTCGGTTAAAAGCAGGCGTATGCCGTCATAAACCGATTGCTGCCGATTGCCAATCAGCCGCACCGTGCCGGCGGCCACGGCCTCCGGCCGCTCCGTAACCTCACGCAGCACCAACACCGGTTTGCCCAGCGCCGGCGCTTCTTCCTGCATACCGCCGGAATCCGTTACCACCAGCGAGCTTAAACTCATTAGCTGTGCAAACGGACGATAATCCAGCGGCTCAATCAGATGGATATTCGGCGCTACGCCCATAATCTGTTGGGCGGCCTGGCGTACCAGCGGATTTTTATGCACCGGGCAGACAATCTCCACCGACTCACGAAACTCCTCGGCCAGACTGTTAACCGCCGCAAAAATTTCCTGCATGGGCTGTCCCCAGTTCTCGCGCCGATGACATGTTAAAAGCAGCAGCTTCTTTTCCCAATTAATGCGCTGCCAGGTTTCCGCCCCCAGATACTGCGCCAAATCGCAGCCTTTATCCACCGTTTGCAGCAGCGCGTCAATCACCGTATTACCAGTGACAAAAATCCGCTCGGCCGCCGTGCCCTCGCGCAGCAAATTATCACGCGCCGTTTCTGTGGGCGCAAAATGAAAATCCGTCAGCTGAGAGGTTAAACGGCGGTTCATCTCCTCCGGATAAGGCGCATATTTATCCCCGGTACGCAAGCCGGCTTCCACATGGCCAACCGGCACCTGCTCATAAAAGGCCGCCAGCGCTCCGGCCAGCGTGGTGGTGGTATCGCCATGCACCAGCACCAAATCCGGCCGCTGCTCGGCAATTATCTGCTGCAAACCGTTCAGGGCGCGGCTGGTAATCTGCGCCAGCGTTTGGCCGGGCTGCATCATATTCAAATCAAAATCCGGCTTAATAGCAAAACAATCCAGCACCTGATCCAACATCTCCCGGTGCTGCGCCGTTACCGCCACCAGCGCCTCAAAATGCTCGTCCGCCTGCAATGCTTTCACCAGCGGCGCCATTTTGATAGCCTCCGGCCGAGTGCCGAAAATCAATAAAATTTTCTTTTTCTGCTCCATTATATCCACCTCTGTTTGAGCCTGCTTAATTATTCTGCCGACTCTGTGGTCTGGCCGGCTTGTTTCTCACGCAGTTCCGCCAGACTGATTAACTCCATACCGGCCTCCTGCGCCAGCTCACAGGCCAATTCATCAGGATATGGGCCATCAAAAACCACGCGCCGGATACCGCTGGTTACCATCGCCTTAACGCAGGTGGTACAGGGCTGATTAGTAACATAAATCGTCGCGCCGTCCAGACAAATGCCATGCTTGGCCGCAGAATTGCAAATGTTGGCTTCGGCATGCTGGGCGCGGCAGATTTCCTGCCGCTGGCCGCTGGGTACGCCCAACTGCTCACGCAGACAGCCGCCTTTCTCGTCGCAATGCGGCGAACCGGGCAAAGCGCCGTTATAACCGCTGCCGATAATCCGGTGGTCCGGACTGACGGCCACCGCGCCCACGCTGCGGCGCAGGCAGGTTGTACGTGTGGCCACCTGATAGGCCAGACGCATAAAATATTCGTCCCAGGATTCTCGCATAATAACCCCTCTTTAATCTAATTCCGGATAAAGCGGATAAGCCGCGCAAAGTTCGCGCACAATACCGGCTGCCTCTTGCAGTTTGGCCTCGTCCTCGCCATAGCTTAAAGCCAAATCAATCGCCTTAGCCACCTGACGCATTTCCGCCTCGCCAAAGCCACGCGTGGTCATGGCCGGGCTACCCAGACGTATACCGCTGGTGATAAAGGGACTTTGCGTATCAAACGGCACCGCGTTTTTATTGCAGGTAATGCCGATAGAGTCCAGACGATGTTCCGCATATTTGCCGGTAATGCCTTTGCTGGTCAGGTTCACCAAAATCAAATGATTATCCGTACCGCCGGACACCAGATGGAACCCAGCCGCCAGCAATTCCTCGGCCAGCGCCTGCGCGTTAGCCAGAATTTTATGGCCGTATTCCTTAAAATCGGGCTGCAAAGCTTCGCCCAACGCCACCGCTTTGGCGGCAATTACATGCATCAGAGGGCCGCCCTGACAACCGGGGAATATAGCCTTATCAATATCCTTAGCCAGCTTTTCGCCGCAGAGAATTAAGCCGCCGCGTGGGCCACGCAGAGTTTTATGGGTCGTCGTGGTAACCACGTCAGCATGCGGCACAGGGCTTGGGTGCAGACCAGCTGCCACCAGACCGGCAATATGCGCCATATCTACCATTAAAAGCGCGCCAACCTCTTTGGCAATATCCGCCAAAGCCGCAAAATCAATAATGCGCGGATAAGCCGAAGCGCCGGCCACAATCAGTTTGGGGCTTTCTGCTTTGGCAATCTCACGAACATGGTCATAATCAATAACCTCGGTTTCCGGCTCCACGCCGTATGCCGCAAAATTATAGGTTTTACCGGAATAGTTAACCGGGCTGCCATGCGTCAGATGACCGCCATGCGCCAGGTTCATACCCAACACCTTATCGCCCGGCTGCAACAGCGCAAAATAAACCGCCGTGTTGGCCTGCGCGCCGCTGTGGGGCTGCACATTGGCATGCTCCGCGCCAAAAAGCTTCTTCGCGCGCTCTCTTGCTAAATCCTCCACCACGTCCACATACTCACAACCGCCATAATAACGCTTGCCCGGGTAACCCTCGGCATATTTATTGGTCAACACACTGCCCTGCGCCTCCATTACGGCCAGGCTGGTAAAGTTCTCTGAAGCGATTAACTCAATTTTATTGCGCTGCCGGGATAATTCCTGCTGCATTGCCGCAAAAATTTCCGGGTCAGACTGCTCTACAAACTGCAACTTGTTCATAATGTTTGATACCTCTCTTTTTTTGCTTTATCCTTATATATTAATTGATTATGCGTCTAAAGTCAATCTTTTTTTCATTCCGGCAGTTGATAAACCAGCGGAAATTCCTTATCTACATTCTGCCAGCAACGGCAAAACAGCTTAAAGTGCAGTTCATTACCCTCCGCACCGCTGAAGCTGAAATCCGGCGTGGGACTGCCCATCGGCATGCCGCTGCTCAAATATTGCCAGTATAATTCAAAATTCTCCGCCTTAATCTCATAATCATTATTGGCCTGCAAAAACGCCTCCGCTTCCGCCTTAACCTCTGGCGTTACCAGCGTGTTTTCCATATTCAGCAGGGTTTTGTTCTGCTTATCGTAAAGGTCAAAGGAAGCGCCGTCGCCCCAAAGCATAAAGCGCTCGTTGGCCCACCAGACATATTTTCTGGCGTATTCGTTCTGATAAATCTCCGCCGCCTTATATTCGGTTACCGCGCCGGTTGGCTCATTAATACATACCGCGCCAATCTCATCATCAGAAATCCAGACGTTTTCACCCTGCACAAATGGCTCCGGCAAATCGACAATCATAATTGTATGCACGCAGTAGGTTGGCACAGCGCCGCCCTGTCCGGCTGCCGGCACATAAGCGTTAACCTTATAATCAAAACTCAACGAGCCGCTGCCAAGACCGCCAACATTCACAATGTAGTTGCCGGCCGGCGTCTGTTGCACACTTAAAGCAACAGGCTCATGAAAATTGCCGGGGTCAGTCAATGAGGGCAAATTCAGCTTGCCCAGCAGCTGGCCGTCCTTGCTGAAATCGCCGGTCAGCTGGTCCAGCTTAAAAACCTCGCCGCTGCTTAAAGTATATTTCAGTTTGGGCGAGGTCAGCCAAACCGCATTATTGCGCCAGTCCAAATCATATTGCAGCAGCGTTTCCGTTATAAAACGCAAAGGCACATAGGTTACGCCACGGCTGATAAAAGCCGCCTGTTCCAGTTCATACCTGCTGTGTTCTATCGAATTTTCTTCCTCACGGACAAGCTCCGGGGTTTTTGAGCCAATTTGCATGGTCAGAATACCACCGTCTGGCAAATAAGCAGTAATTGTCTGCGTTTTTTCCTCCCATTCCACCGCGCCGCCCACGGTTTCAAACATGTTGCGCAGCGGCATATAAGTATAACCGCCCCGCTCCAAACCGGTCGTTACGCGCTCACCGTCCAGATATACCGGCACATTGGCCGCCAGACAGGTCTGCGCCGCGCCAAACGCCAAAACCACCAACAGCAGCATCGTCAAAAAAATTTTTTTCATTTCACTATCACTCCTCAAAATAATTTATTGCAAAGTGTAACTAAGCGGAAATACCTGCCGCGCCTGACCGCCGTCCGAAGTTGCATAATAGCCGCAAATCAGCTCAAAATTAAGCTTGCCGTTCTCCTCGCCTGTAAATTTCAGATATGGCACCGGGTCAACTTTATGAGCGGCGCCCAGCCCCTCCCAATAATAATCAGCATTATTGACATCAAAGGTAATACTGGAATTATCCGCCATGAAATTGTTAGCTTCTGCCTTAACCTCGTCTGTCAGCAGTAGCGGCACCAAATCATGTCCGGTTTGGTTCTGCATATCATAAAGCACATAGCCGCCGCCATCGCCCAGTAAAATCAGCCGGCCGTCCGTCCAGCGAACAGAGCCGCAGGCGTACTCATCACCGGTTACCTGGCTGGCCCAAGCCTGCGTGTCCACCTGATTAATCTGACCGCTGGTCTCATCAATGCAGAAATTATGGCTGTATCCGTTCAGCCAAACCTTGCCCTCACTACACACAATACCCGGCAAAAAATCGTCGAGCATAGATGTATTACAATCAGAAAGTCCTTTTTGTCCGTCGGCGCTGATCCAGCAGTTCCATTGCAGGCTATAAGCCATAACGCCCAGACTAGTGCCGCTCCCATCAAGCAGATAGCTGCCGGCCGGCGTACGCCGCACCTCAAATCCATAAACATGCTGGGCGTGATACCCGGCATAGCCCGGCACTTTGGCCTGATTGGTGATTAGCTTATCATTCAGCCAAAGTTCGCCGTTGGCCATGTTCAGGATATATTTATCCTCACCCTGCGTATATTCCAGCCGCGGCTGGGTGATATAAACCGCATTATCGCGCCAGTCCACCTCATAACCAAGCACATCATCACTTATAAAACGCAGTGGCACATAAGTTATACCCCGACTGACAAAAGGCGGTTGCTCCATATAAGGATAACTCGGGTTATCATACTCTTCATCACCCATTCTGTAGTGATATTGCGCATCCGCATAATTATTTCCCACCTGCATGGTAAGCACACCACCGTCCGCAAAGGTGGCGATAATCTTCTGCTCCGGCTCGCTCCATTCCACGCTTGCGCCGACGGTTTCAAACATGGTGCGCAGCGGCAGATATGTATAACCGCCCCGCTCCAAACCAATCGCCACGCGCTCACCCTCCAGATACACCGGCACATTGGCCGCCAGACAGGTCTGAGCCGCGCCAAACGTCAACACCACTAACATCAACATTGTCAAAAAAAGTTTCTTCATTTTACTATCACTCCTAAAAATAATTTATATAAACGCCATTTTTACCTCGGCAGCTTATAAACCAGCGGATACTCTTTATACACATTGCTTAAACCGTCGCTGTCCTCTTGGCGGTAGTTGCAGATTAAAGAAAAATAAAGTTTTTTGCCCTTGGCATAGTTAAAATGCAACTCTGGCACCGGGTCAGCCATCGGCAGTCCGATATTGAGATAACTCCAATACCATTCAAACTCGCTATCACTAATCGGGAAATCCTGCTCAGACTGCAAAAATTCCTCGGCCTCGGCCTTAACCTCCGGGGTCAGCAAAAGCGGCGTTAAATCCAGCAGCGTTTCCTTTTGGCGGTCATAAAGCCGCAGACCGCCCAGCAGCATATAGCGCTCGTTGGCCCACCAGCAAATTCCCTGCCCATCGCCCGTGAAACGAGTAATCTCGCCGGTGCAGTCGTTAACGCAGATTGAGCCGTCGTCGTCCGCCAGCCAGAGATTTTTCCCCTGCCAGAAAGGTTGCGGCATAGGCTCAATAATACTATGCACGCAACAGGTCTGCACCTCGCCACCGGCCGACGGTATCCAGGCCGCCAGCTGATAGCTGAAGCTTAAAGCGCCGCTACCCATGGCTCCGGACTGAAACAAATAATTGCCGGACGGTGTTCTGTGTATGCCAAATTTATCCGGCGGATACCAGCTGCCTGGCTCGCTGGCCGAGGGCAAATTCAGCCGGCATAACTCGCAGCCGTTAAGATATAAAACGCCGCTTAACAGGTTCAATGTAAACTTTTCTTCAGACGACAGATTGAAATGCAGCTTTGGTGCATTCAACCAAACCGCATTGTCGCGCCGCTCCAGATTATAGCCCATAACTTTTTCGTCCGCCGCCAGACTCAACGGCAGATAAATAATATCATCTCGAATAAACGGCGGCTGTTCCGCGTAAATTGTAGCCGCATACTCCCCTTTATCAATGCGACCCTCCGTCTGCCCCACCTGCATAATCAAAGTACCGCGCAACGGCAAAACGGCCTCAATCTGATTATCCGCAAAAGCGCCCTCCGCGTTCACCAGACGAAAAAACTCCGGCATTGGCAAATACAATTCGCCGTTCTGTTCAAGCGCCGTCGCCACGCGCCGCCCCTCCAGCCAAACCGCCGCGCCGTTCTCCGGCAGGGCGATTGTTGGATTAACAGCAGAAACACCAGACATCAGCAGCATTAACACCGCCATAAACCAATTAATCATTTTACTATCACTCACAATCTATCACAATTTATAAATTTATTTTAGCACCATTTGGTCGGATAAGCAACATTATCACAAATCAACAGTAAAAATAACCTGCAAATGCTCGTTATCGGCATTATCATAAAACGGCGTAATGCCGGCGCAGTTTTCCAGCAGATAATCCAAATCGGTAACATAGGGCGGCAAATCCGCCGTATCCGTAATTTTGGGAAAATTCTGCCGCACCTGTTCCGCCAGACTGAAATGACGCAGCCAATAGGCAATATCCTTAACCCAGATATGGTCTTTCAGCGTAATAATTTCATTTTCCGTATCCACCAGAAACTCGCCGCCCACCAATATATTCAGCGGCGTTCGATTGGTTTCTCGCCATTTGCCGCCACCCAGACAAAGCTGAATACCATACCAGGCCTTGTCCAACGCACAACTGCGCGGCGTGCCGAAAAGCCGCTCCTCAAACTCCTCCAGCATATAATCATAACGCTCCGCCTCCGGTCTGGCACAAAGTTCCGCCAGTTCCTTATCCGTCAGCGCATATAAAACTCCCAAACGTGACATATTAACCTCCTTAATCTGTCGCCGTTGCGTCCGGCGCCAGCTTCAATTTTACAACATAATCATCAGCCAGTATTAAAAGCTGCTGGCCGTCCGGCGATATAGCTCCCTTTTCAAAATTCCACAAACCCGGATATTGTTCCGTCAGCCCGTCCGTTTCTGTGCAGAAAATAATCTTGCTGGCATTATCCGCATAATTACAAGCCACAATACGGCAGGGCTCGGCGTTTTCCTCGGCAAAATGCTCAGAAAAATAAATTGTATCGCCATAGGCCGCCAGCAGACCACCGCCGTTGTTATCCTGAAAGGTACACTCGCCCAACAGACCGCCGGACAGATTGACAATCTGATAATGACTGCCGTCCTCGCAGACAGCGTGCAGTACAACATAATCACCGGTCACATTTTGCACCGGCTGCACTTCGCTATAAAAAAGCCATGGAACGCTGGTCGGCCATTCCACATATGCGCGGCGCTGCTGCACCTTAACTTCGCCACTGTTCGCCGGCAGGGTTACCTCCAACAAATCGCCAGCAGTGCCCAGCAACAGCCAGCGGTCCGGCTTTTGCACCGTGGGCGGCATAAACAGGCACCAAGGGCAGTCCATTTTGGCCAGCCTGACCTCTTTACCGGTTTTTTCATCATATAAATTGATAAAATGCGTTATACGCTGTAACTCCTTGGGGTCCTGCTCAAAGCGAGTTAACAGATACCGGCCATCACCCAGCCAAAACGCCTGGTCATCTCTATTCAGTTCGAGGCTGTCCGGCACGGCAAATTCCTGAGTCTGTCCGGTAACATTATCATAAACCAGAAAACTGTGCAGCCTTTGATTATAAAGCACCAACTGCTGACTGGCCGAAAGATAATAGCCGCTTAAATAATAATCATTTTCATATAAACTATCCTCCGGCCAGACACAAAGCTGCTCCGGTTCCGCTCCGTCCGCCATACGGAAAATTTTGCCCTGCCAACCGTCAGCTGTTCGGCTAACGCCATACAGCAAATAGTCCGTATCATTATAATAATAGGCCTCCTCCAAATCAAACCGCCAAACCTCATCTTCCGTCAGCGACTCGCCCTCTCGCCATTTGTCGTTGGGCAGACCGGGCACCTGCGTAACCTGCTCAATCTGCACAACTGATTCCTGCAACAACTCCGGCTCCGTTCGCGGCGGCTGCTCTGCCGGCTGTTTCTGAACCAAATCCAGCCCAAACAACGCTCCGACTGCCAGACACAGACTTAATGCAAATATAATACTTAACCTTTTTTTCATTATTTCGCCAACTCCTTTTCGCTCCCGGCCAACGGCAGACGCCAAACCTCCCGATAGCTGCAAAGCAGAAGCTGCCGGCCGTCCGGGCTGCAAACTCCCTGATAAAACCAGTTTAAGCGCGGCTTACGCTGGCTACGGTTGTTAAAAATCTCATTTTCCTCGCCGGTCAGATAATTATAGGCCAGCAAATGCAAATAACGCTCATCATTTTCCCAAACATAATTGGGGAAATACAGGAAATCCCCCTGCGCGCCCAATAACTCCGCATCATTAGCCAGTTCTTGCCCTGCGGCGTTTTCAATACGCTGCGGCAGACTATAACGCCCCATTTCCGCGCCGGCCGCCCAGTCAATCACCTGATAAGTCATATTCTCATCACCATAAACGGACAGCACCGCGCGCACGCTCTCCGTGTTCGGCACCAGCCGCATACGGTTATAATATACCTCCGTATCGCCGGTTGGCCATTCCTCCGGGCAGTGGTGCAGATTTTCAATCCGCGCGCTCTCCGCGTCCAGATGCAATTCTAAGATATCACCGGCGTTAGTCATCATCAGCCAAACGCCCGGCTCCAGCTGGCAGTAATCCTGTATCCAGCGCCCATTCATCTCGGCCAGCGGCTGCTCACTGTCCGCCGCCAAATCATACAGACTCAAAGCAACGCGCCAATCTGGCAGTCTACGACCCAGCAAAAACAGGTTTTCCGTCAGGCAAAGCGCAGTAACCTCTCTTTCGTCCTGCATCAAATCTTGTGTCAAAGGCAGCTGTATCTGCCGGCCGGTTGCCGCCGCCAAATCATACAAATAAAACTGCTGACGGTACGGGTTATACATCGCGCAAACGCCGGCTTCCGGCAGATAAGCGGAAGAAAAACCCCATTCGTCAAAGGTAAAATCGCCCTCCTCCGGCCAGCGGCAAACCCATTGCAGTTCGGTACCAGTCAACCGGAACAGCTGACACTGATAGCCGTCCTCGGTAATGGTGGGCGCAAACAGCAGCCATTCCTGCGGCGCCAGATAATAAGCGTCATAAATAATCATCTGATTATTACCAACCAACGTCCCGTTGCTATTCGGTTTAACATCTTCGCCAAACTCCTCGGCCAGCCAGTATTCGTATACGGAAACGTCCTCGCCCGGAGTGGCGTCCGGCTCGCCGCAGCCTGCTAACAGCAACATCAAAAGCAACAGCCCCAGCGCTGCCCAAAGCCTTTTCATGACATCAACTCCTCAATCTGCTCAAGACTAATGCTTAATGGTAAAACCTGCGTACTGCTGTTATGAACTACGGAGCTGTAAAATACAACCGATAAATTAAAATAAAGCACGCCCTCAGATATATAGTCGAACTCCAGCCAAGGCATACTTGTCCAAGCAGGCAACTCATTATATTTACCCAGGTTCTGCCAAAATTCATTTATGGCCACCGTTTCTTTATAAATATCCGGCGCGGCCTTACGCATATAATTATTGGCCCATTCTATGGCATAATCTGTCAAAAGCAGCGAATTTAACGCAACACCTTTATCCAACTGCATATCATAAAGAACATAATTCACACAATCGTTCAGCATTAAATAACGCTGGCCGTCCGTCCAGCAGCAATAAGCCCTCTCTGGCCGCCAACCCAACACTTTCTCCATCATGGCCACAGTATCATAATATTGTGCCGCCGCTTCAGCCTGCTTTTTATCCTCCAGCAGCCACATACCGGCATTGCCGTTTAAGTACACCTTGCCGGCCTGCTCCAGTGGCCAAAATGCAGCGCCCGTATGTTGCGGCCGATAACTTAACGCGCGCGTCATATAGTTTTGACCGCTTGCAGCATTGACAAAATAAAAATAGAAATCTGAATAATACTTACTTTCTAAATAATAAGAATTGTTAATATAGACCAGATAATTGCCGCCGGCAGTCGGGTTTACAGATAAAATACCGTATTCATGTAAATGCTTCCGCCAGGGCAGTTGCAGAGTTGAAAGCAGCTGACCGTTTTTGCATAATTCTCCGTTGTGCAGATTTAAAGTGTATAAATCCGCATTTTCCTCGTCCTCATAAACTGTTTTCGCATATGTCAGCCGCACCTCGCTGCCGTCATCGTCCGGCCATTCCCAGTTCAGCCACCAACACAGCGCTTCCAGCCCAACATACATAACATCATCATGCACAAACGGTTTCAACCCAGCAGAACTGCTCCAACCATAACCATTGGGAAAAGAAAAGCTAAAATCGGTCTGGTCACAATCCGAACGGTACGGATAAATGTGCAGAACACTTTCGTCCGGCATTTCCACCAGCAAACAAACTCCACCCTCGTCTTCGCTCCAGCGCGGCTCCAAATCAAACCGCGCCAGCATTTCGCGCAACGGTACATAATAACTTTCACCTTTTTGCATCGCACTGCCAATATTCTCTCCCTCAAGATAAACCGGCACGTTAGCCGCCAGGCCAGTCTGCGGCAGTCCAAAACAAAAAACCAATAACCAACACATCATCAACAAAACATTTTTCTTCATTTTACTATCACCCTTTCCAATATAAGCTATCACCATTATAACACGCTAAAGCTACTTTTTCACCTTTTTTCCGAAATTAATAAACACCCTCGCAATACACGAGGGTGTTTAATTATTTGTTCAAAGTGATTAATCTTTTTTATAAGGCAAACGGCCGGTTTCATAAAGATTGCCGCCCTGTGCGTCCACCGCCACAAAGCAAACCAAATCCTCAACTTCCAGCTTATGTATAGCCTCGGCGCCCAAATCCTCATAGGTGATAACCTCACAGGTTTTAACCGCCTTGGCAATAACTGCCGCTGCGCCGCCAATGGCCGCCAGATAAACGCCTTTATATTTCTGCATGGCCTCGATAACCTCTTTGGAGCGCGGACCTTTGCCAATCATGCCTTTCATGCCCTGCTCCAACATGGTGGGTGTGTAAGGGTCCATACGATAAGAAGTGGTAGGGCCGCAGGAGCCAATCGGCTGGCCGGGTTTGGCCGGGCTGGGCCCAACGTAATACATAATCTGGCCTTTAACGTCAATCGGCATCGGCTCATTGCGTTCCAGACATTCCACCAGACGTTTATGCGCTGCGTCACGGCCGGTATAAATAACGCCGCTGACGCTGACTACATCGCCGGCTTTCAGCTTCATCACGTCCTCATCGGTGAGGGGTGTTTTCAATTTGATAATTTCCGCCATCGCAAATCGCCTCCCTTACAGTTCAATACTCTTATGTCTTTGGCTATGACAGTTCATGGTAACAAAAACCGGCAGAGAAGCAATATGACAGGGGAAATATTCCACATTCACCGCCAGCGCCGTGGTAACGCCGCCCAGACCCTGCGGGCCAACGCCCAGCTTATTGATGCGCTCCAGCAACTCGGTTTCCATTTTGGCATAATTCGGGTTGGGGTTATGCTCGCCAATTTCACGGTTCAGCGCCTTTTTGGAGAGATAAGCCGCATAATCAGCCGTGCCGCCCACGCCTACGCCTACGATAACCGGCGGACAGGGTTTGCCGCCAGCCACGTTAACCGTTTCTACAACAAAATCCATAACGCCTTGCAGACCGTCGGCCGGGCGCAGCATCTTAACCGCAGAACAGTTTTCCGCGCCGCCGCCCTTGGGCAGCAGGGTAATTTTCAGGCCGTCACCCTCGGTAATCTCGGTATGGATAACCGCCGGGGTGTTGTCTTTGGTGTTCACGCGCTCAAAAATCGGCTCGGCCACCATGGATTTGCGCAGGTAACCATTGGTATAGCCACGGCGTACGCCCTCATTAATCGCGTCTACCATGCCGCCACCGGTAACTACCAGTTCCTGTCCCATTTCAATAATAAACAGCGCCGTGCCGGTATCCTGACAAAGCGGCATTTGTTCTTCTGCCGCCACTTTATAGTTCTCGCAAACCTCGGCCAGAATATATTTGCCAATTTCTGACTCCTCCTGCTCAGAACGCGCTTTCAAAGCCGCTTTAACGTCCTCTGGCAGGTAATAAGCAGCGTCCATACAAAGCTTTTCCACAGCATCAGCAATCACGCTTGCCTGTAATTCTCGCATTAAAAATCACTCCTTATCTCATATATGGGTGGGGTGTTAGATACGCGCTACGCCGGAAGCCTTGGCCGCATCAGCCACAGCTTTGGCAATAACCGCCGCCACGTTCTTATCCAGCGCGCTGGGAATAATGTTCTCATTGTTCAGTTCAGCGTCCGGAATATAACCAGCCAGCGCCTTAGCCGCCGCCAGCTTCATTTCTTCATTAATATCAGAAGCGCGTACCGCCAGTGCGCCCTTGAAAAGGCCCGGGAATACCAGTACATTATTAATCTGATTGGGGAAATCAGAACGACCTGTACCGATTACCGCAGCACCGCCTGCTTTGGCCTCGTCGGGGAAAATTTCCGGTGTGGGATTAGCCATAGCAAAGATAATTGCGTCTTTAGCCATAGTTTTCACCATATCGGTGGTCAACAGACCGGGCTTGGATACACCAACGAAAACGTCAGAATCTTTAACTGCTTCAGCCAGACCACCGGTGCGTCCCTCATGGTTGGTCTGCGCCGCCAAATCCTTGTGGTTATCATTCAACATGGTAGCCGGAACATCTTTGTTGATAATGCCCTCCATGTCCACCAAGAACATATCTTTAACGCCCATTGCCAGAATAATCCGGGCAATGGCGGAACCAGCCGCACCACAACCGTTAATAACAATTTTCAAATCTTCCATCTTCTTGCCCACAACCTTGGCGGCATTGATGATGGCGCTTAAAACGCAAACGGCAGTGCCATGCTGGTCATCATGGAAAATCGGAATATCTGTTTCTTCTTTCAGGCGCTGCTCAATATAGAAGCAACGGGGAGCCGCGATATCCTCAAGATTTACGCCGCCGAAAACCGGAGCAATATTTTTAACGATTTTGATAATTTCTTCATCGTCCTGGGTGTCAATACAAATCGGAAAAGCGTCTACATCAGCAAATTCCTTAAACAGGATACTCTTACCCTCCATAACCGGAATTGCCGCCTTGGCGCCAATATTGCCCAAGCCCAAAACCGCGCTGCCGTCAGAAACCACAGCCACCAAATTGCCCTTGGCGGTGTATTTGTAAACATCATCTGCGTTATCGCGGATTTTGCGGCAAGGCTCCGCTACACCAGGAGTATAAGCAGTGCTTAAATCATCTCTGGTCTTAACCTCCACCTTGCTGACGACCTCGATTTTGCCCTGATGCTTTTCATGCATTTCCAGAGCCAGTTGGTTATAATCTGCCATTTTACATCTTCCTCTCTTTCATTTGCAGTTTTGCTGCAATTTTTTCAGGCAGAAGCGCCGGGCCGGTAAAAAAGCCTTTTACTTCTTCTCTACTTATATAATAAACTATTTACGCAACAATTACAACTTAAATTTTGCAAAATAGCAAGATTTTTTCTATTAACCAACAATTAAAATTACTAAACCTGCATAACTATGGCCGCTATGTTAATTACATTAAGTATTCTTTCTAAAATCCTTAACAAGGCAAAAAGAAGTTACACAAAATAAAATAATACATAAAATTTGAGATGTTGACATAAATGCTATTCCACTACGTATTTCATCATACCTAAAAAATTCCAGGCAAAATCTACAAATGGAATATATTAATAAATACAGATAAAGACCACTATTATACCGTAATTTTTTACTGAATATCAAAAGAACAATGCCAAGCATAAGTTCAATAAACGCTTCAACTAATTGGACAGGAAATAATTCTACATTAACTGGTGCAAACTGTGAGTCAGTATATGTAATAGACAACCAGCCTTCATATGGAATACCGTAACAGCAGCCAACCAAAAAACAACCAATTCGTCCGAACGCATGCCCAAAAGGTAAACAAGCAATACAGGCCTGAATGTAAGGTTGCACGGAAATACCAAGATATTTATTGCAGATGTACAATGCTATAAGCAGACCAACAATTCCTCCCAGAAACACAAAGCCACCATTCATTAATGAGTTCATATAAGACCAATCATTTAGTTTAGTAAAAATAATATATTTGTATGAAGTAATTAAATAAAGTATTTTAGCACAAATAATGCTTAAAAGTGCAGAAAAAGCACATATAATAATAAAATCATTTGCAACAAGCCCAAATCTTTTAATTTGTAAATACGAAATCGGAATATTTACCAAAATACCGATAACAATCATCAACCCATAATAAGTAATAAAATGGGATAAAAACCAAAAACCAATTTGCTCCATAAAATACACCTCAAAAAAACGATAGCCGCCCCTTTTTACATGATAGGAGCGGCGTACCATAATTTTATCCTTTGAACATAAACCGATTGTATGTTTTCATTGTGCCATAACAGCCAGGCCGCCAACGCACGCAACACAAGCAATATAGAAAAGCAGGCACAGAATAGTTCCGATTATGGAACAAACCAATCCGGCCATAGCAATTCCATTAGGATTATTTTTTCTTGCAATAGCCCCAAGAATGATACCAATAATACCAATAATTGCACCCAGCCAGCCAATTGTTCCAGCCGTAAAGACGCCAAGAATAATCGACAAAATTCCCAAAACTAATGAAGCAATTCCCATATAAAATAACCTCCTAAAAATTTTTGTATCTCAGCAGCCGGAACACCAAAGGAGCGTTTTCTAGTGAAGGAGTTGGAATTCGCCCCTTGGTATTGGCCGCCAAGACAACAAAAAATACGCGCGCAGGCACAATTCACCCACACACGCATAGAAAACCCTTTTCAGGAGGGATTATACTTCTAAAGTGCAGCACCATACAACCGCTTGCAGTTTGCAAAAAAACGGTTAAAAAAACCTCTTGTAAAAAAGATACAGTTATACTATAATAATAGTTGGTAGTGGCACTTGCACAAAAAAGCAGTTGTGTATGGCTGGGCATGTCAGCCTGCATAGGGGGCGCTGAGGTATTTGCGGTACCTCAGCCCCTGCCGCTACTTTTTTTGTTGCCCCGGTTACTACAAAAACAACGGGATACACCTTTATTATAATGCTAATAAATACATTTATCAAGATGTTTTTATAAGAAATTTAAATTTTTTTTCTCGCCGCCAGCTTGATTAAAATGGCAGGCAAAGCAAAAGGCAGATTTACATTGACAAAATCTGCCTTTGAGAGTAAAATATAAACAGGCACCACATAAGTTGGTAGGCGGTTAGCTGTTGACCCTCTTGCAAAGGAGGTGAGGCCTATGCGAATAAGCTTTGATTTATGGTGTTTCCACATCATCATAAACATAAAGTTAAAAAAGCGTAGAAAAACCCGCCACTCGGCATAGTGACAGGTTTTAAGATTTAATAATTTGTTACAAAGGCTGGCCGCTTATCAGTGGTGCCTATCTATTAATATTATAGTGCAGTTTAGCCAATTTGTCAACTATTAAAGCAACAAGCCAACATATTTTTTGTGCAGGCTTGTTTTTTTGTACGCTGTATGTTAGAATAAACCATGAAAAGAGAATATTCGCTCAATATGCGGCTGCTCCCTCCAGGAACCACGACACGCAAGTGAAGTGCAGAGAGGGTGACGTATCCCCTCTCTCGCTTACATAGGAGAATAAAGGGGAGGTGTTGCAATGATTTGGATAAACATTGCTGCCCTGATTATGCAGGCTATTCAGCTTGGCATACAGATAGCAGAGTTATTGAAGAAAAACAGCACACAAAAATAGCCGCCTCTCGACCAAAGACCGCGGCTATTTTTTAGCTCAAATCTGAGGAAACAATCGCTGCGAGCGATTACCTCTTTTCATTTCTATATAAATTATAGTTCAGTTTAGCCAATTTGTCAATAAATTTTGGAATTTCATTTGATTAAAGAGAGGAAAAATAATATGAAAATAGCCCTTGCCCAGATAAAAGTTCGCGCCGGACGGCCGGACATAAATTTTCAAAACATGCTGGATTTCTGCCGTCAGGCCGCCAAACAGCAGGCGGATTTAATCGTCTTTCCCGAGCTGGCCATGAGCGGCAGTTTTTTGGGTCAGGCCTGGGCCAGTCCCGGCTTGCTGGCTGAAATTCAGAAATTTAACCAGAAGTTGATTGCCGCCAGCAGTCAGCTGCATGAAGCCGTAATTGTATTCGGCAGTATCGGCATGGTTAAAACCCCGGACGGCAACAGTTCACCCACCAGCGCTATTTACGTGGCGCAAAACGGCGCGCAGCTTTCCTCACCGGCCGGCAGTTTCCGCGCCAAGGTAAATGGTCAGACGCTGGATTTTGCCCTGCTGACCGAGCAGCAAAGCCAGCCGGCCGCGCCTATTGTACTGAAGCTGGCCACCTCCTGTTTTGTGCAGGAAAAAACGCCGCAGTTTTACCAAAGCTTTGCCGCTTATGCCAAAACCTATGGCAAAACGCTGGTTTATGTTAACCACGTCGGCGTGCAGGACGCCGGCAAACCGGTCTATGTTTATGACGGCGCCAGCGCTGTTTTCAGCCCGGACGGCGAACTGCTGGCTGCCGCGCCCCAGTTTGCGGAACATCTGCTGCTTTTCGATACGGAGCAGACACCAAAGCCGCTGGAACTGCCCAAAACCGACAGCACCGCCGCGCTTTATGACGGTCTGGTACATGCTATCCGCGAGTATTCGGCCAATTTGGGTATAAACCGGGCAGTAATCGGCCTATCCGGCGGTATCGACTCCTGCTTAAACGCCTGCCTGCTGACAGCCGCTTTGGGCAAGGAAAATGTTTTGGGTATCAATCTGCCCTCCCGTTATAATTCCGACGCCACCCGGGAATGTGCGGAAAAGCTGGCCGCCAATTTGGATATTCGTTATGAGGTGCTGCCCATTCAGGATATGGTAGACCAGCGCGCCGAACTGCTGGCCCAGCTTAACCTGCCCCTCTCCGCGGAAATGCTGGAAAATGTGCAGTCCCGGGAACGCGGCGCTGGCTTTTTGGCTGCGGCCGCGGCTGCTTTCGGCGGCGCGGTAATCTGTAATGGCAACAAAAGCGAGTTTACAATCGGCTACGCTACCATGTACGGCGACGCTATCGGTTATTTTGCACCTCTGGGCGACCTCTGGAAATGCCAGATTTATGAAATTGCCCGGTATATTTATGAAACTTCTGGTCTGCTGCCGCTGGCGGCGTTGGAACTCCAGCCCAGCGCTGAACTTTCTGATGCGCAGGATATTGAAAAAGGCCTGGGCGACCCTCTTTGCTATGCTTACCATGATTATCTGTTCCGCAGTTGGGTGGAATGGGGTCAGGATATCACAGACAGTCTGACCTTTTATGAGCAGGGCAAGCTGGCCGAGGTTACCGGCTGCGGCACCGAGCAACTGCGCCAGCTTTTCCCGGACACTGAAAGTTTTCTGGCCGATTTGGAGCGTTGGTGGCAGTTATATCGGGGGCTGGCTGTGGCCAAGCGTTTACAGGCGCCGCCGGTTCTTTCCCTCTCGCGCCGGGCGTTTGGCGCCGACCTGCCGGAAAGTCAGACCGGCTGCCATCTGGACGACGAATATTTAACCCTAAAAGCCAAAGTGCTGGCCAAAGCCGACCAGCTGGCATTTTAACATTTGCTGTATTTTTAGACAATTAAGCAGGATAATTTTTCATAATTTATCCTGCTTTTTTATGAAAAAAATCATAACAGGGTGTTGACAATAAAATAATAGCATGCTATAATAATCAAAAGCAAAGGAGGAGCAATCATGGACTGGCAAAACAACTGCGGCGCTATGCTGAAGCAGCTGCATGATGAAATTGAAAGACGAGCCAACAATTCCTTGCGCTCTCAAAATCTGACATTGGCGCAAATGCACGTTCTGTTGCTGCTGCATGACGCTCCCAACCATCAGCTGCCCCTGAAAGATTTGGAGGCGCTAATGCACGTGGCGCAATCCACCACGGCCGGCATTGTCAGCCGTCTGCAAAAAAAGGAGTTGGTACAGGCGCTTGATGACGCGGCCGACCAGCGTATTAAAATTGTGCAGCTGACAGAAAGCGGTTTAAACTGCTGGCAAACCGCCAACAAACATATTACGGAAACTGAAGCCGCTCTTTTATCCGGTCTGACGGAAACTGAACAGGCAATTCTTATAACCCTGCTCAAAAAGCTGCGCGATAATGTTTGTTAGCTGAATTATTTTAATTTTATTTTTCTTTAATTCAACACCTTGCTATCAATAGCATAATATTAATATTATGCTATATATTTATTAAAATTAAAAAGGAGAATTTATATGCAAAAAAAACATAATGAAAAATCAAACGCATTGCAACTTTTTCACAGCGCGCCTGTACCGCAGGCCGTGCTGAAAAATGCCCTGCCGGCCATGGCGGCCATGCTGATGGTGTTGGTTTACAATTTGGCCGATACCTTTTTTATTGGCCAGACCAATGATGATTTACAGGTGGCCGCTGTTTCTTTAGCCACGCCGGTTTTTCTGCTGTTTATGGCGCTGGGTACGGTTTTTGGCGTGGGCGGAACCTCCGTCATCTCGCGTGCACTGGGACAGCGCCGGCCACACTACGCCAAAAGAGTCTGCGCCTTTTGTATGTGGGCCTGTGTAATCGTTGGCGTAGTTATGTCCGCACTGATGTTAATTTTCATGAACCCTCTGCTGCGTCTGATTGGCGCCAGCCCGGATACCTGGGACTTAACCAAAATCTATTTGGTTATTGTTACTTGCAGCGGCCCCTTTGTATTAATTTCCAACTGTTTTTCCAATATCTTACGCGCTGAAGGCGAAGCCAACCGCGCCATGCTTGGCCCGGTTCTGGGCAATCTGCTCAACGTGGTATTAGACCCCATTTTAATTTTGGGGCTGGGCTGGGGCATTACCGGCGCGGCTATCGCCACCGTAATCGGCATGCTTTTCAGCGCTGGCTATTTTATCGTTTATTTTCTGCACGGCAAGTCCAGTTTAAGCATCAGCCCCCGGCTGGCCACCCTGCGGCAGGGTGTTTGCAGCAGCGTGTTAGCGATTGGTATTCCTGCCGCTTTAGGCTCGCTGCTAATGAGTATTTCTCAGATTGTCGTCAATGCGCAAATGGCCGCCTATGATGATATGGCGCTGGCCGGCATCGGCGTTGCCATGAAAGTCACCATGATTACCGGCATGGTCTGCATTGGCTTCGGTCAGGGCGTGCAGCCACTGCTGGGCTATTGCGTGGGCGCAAGGCTCTGGTCGCGCTTTAAGGAAATTATGAAGATTTCCATTATTTTCGCGCTGGGCCTGAGTACAATCCTGACGGCGGCCTGCTATCTGCTGCGGCGGCAGATTGTCGGCGCTTTTCTGACCGAGCCGGCCTCCTTTGACTATGCCCTGGAATTCACCAACATTCTGCTCACCACCAGTTTCCTTTTCGGCGTTTTTTATGTTCTGGCTAACGCCCTGCAAGCCATGGGCGCCGCCAGCGCCGCGCTGGTTATCAATTTAAGCCGGCAGGGCCTTATCTATATTCCGGCGCTGTTTATCCTGCAAGATATAATGGGCGTTACCGGGCTGGTCTGGGCGCAGCCGCTGGCCGATTTGCTCTCCACGGCTCTGGTCTGCCTGCTTTACTGCTTCACCCTCCGGCGTTTAATGCAAACCGCCCCTGCCCAACTCACGAATAACAAAACAGCAGCCCTGTCAATTTGACAAGGCTGCTTTGCTTTTATTTTTATCTTTTTATTCGTTCTGATTTATTCGTCCCGGTCTTCGGCGTCCGCCTCGGCTCTGGCCAGCAAATCACCAATTTGCTGCTGTTCCAGCGCCTTTTTGTCGCTTTCCTTAACCGTCACGCCCAGCGGCAGGCTGTCCTCCTCCGCCGTGCGCACTTCCAAACCGGCCTTCTGGTTGCGCTCTTTAGTATCCTCGGTTTCTCTGGTTATAACCCGGGTAACGTCAACAACCTGGTCGTTCGGCTCCAGATTAATCAGCGTCACGCCCTGAGTAATCCGGCTTTGCTCAGAAACATCGCGGCTGTTAATGCGAATAACCATACCGCCCTTGGTAATCAGCATTAATTCATCGTCCTCGCGGACGTTCATAGCCGTCAGCAGTTTGCCGGTTTTCTCATTGCAGCGCATGGTATAAACACCCTTGCCGCCCCGGCCAATCCGGCGGTAATTCTCCTGCGTCAGCGGTGTGCGTTTGCCAAAGCCCTGCTCGGATACCACCAGCAGCTGGCCATTTTCCTCAACTCGGGTCATCGCCACAACCTTATCGCCCGTCAGCAGGGAAATGCCGCGCACGCCGCGCGCCGCGCGTCCCATGGGCCGTAAGGCTTCTTCGCTGAAGCGGCAGACCATGCCCTGCTCCGTCGCCAGCAGAATATCGGAACCGCCGTCCGTCAGCAGCACGGCAATCAGGTCATCGTCCGGCTGCAAACTGATAGCGGCCAGACCGTTTTGGCGGCTGTTAAACTGCGCCAATTCCGTCCGTTTAACCGTACCGTTGCGCGTAGCCATAACCAGATAGCCGCTGCGCTCCAGACTGGTTATCGGGATAACTGTGCGCAGTTTTTCATTGGGATCCAGCGCCAGCAGGTTCACCAGCGCCGAGCCGCGCGCGGTGCGGCCAACCTCCGGCAGTTCATGCACCTTTAAGCGGAAAGCCCGGCCGCGGCTGGTGAAGATAAGCAGATAATCGTGAGTTGTCGCTACAAACATCTGCTCCACAAAATCCTCGTCGCGCGTCGTCATGCCGGTAACACCACGGCCACCGCGCTTCTGTTGGCGATAGGTATTCAAATTCAGGCGTTTAATATAGCCAGCATGAGAAATGGTGATAACCATATCCTCCATGGCAATCAAATCCTCCTCGTCCATGGAAGCGCCCTCCTCGCCCACAATAGTGGTGCGGCGTTCATCGCCAAATTTATTTTTAATTTCCAGCAGCTGCTCCTTGATGATACCCAAAATCATGCGCTCGCTGGAGAGAACCTGTTCCAGATAGGCAATAGTTTTAATCAGTTCTGCATATTCCGCGTCAATCTTGCCATGCTCCAGACCGGTCAGGGCGCGCAGACGCATTTCCAGAATGGCCGCCGCCTGCTTGAACGACAGGCCAAAGCGCTCCATAAGCTTGGTGCGCGCCTCCTCCGGGTTGGCGGCGTTGCGGATTGTGGCCACCACCTCGTCGATATAATCCAAGGCAATCTTCAAGCCCTCCAAGATGTGGGCGCGTTCCTGCGCCTTGGCCAAATCAAAGCGGCAACGGCGTTCCACAATCTCCTGCTGGTGCTTGACATAACACTGCAAAATCTCTTTCAGGTTCAACACGCGCGGCTCATTATCCACCAGCGCAATCATAATCGCACCGAATGTATCCTGCATCTGTGTATGCTTATACAGGCGGTTTAAAACCACCTTGGCAATAGCGTCATTTTTCAGCTCAATAACCACGCGGATACCAGCGCCGCTGGACTCGTCGCGGATTTCCGTGATACCCTCAATAACCTTATCACGCACCAGATTAGCCATACGCTCAATCAGGCGCGCCTTGTTCACCTGATAGGGCAGTTCTGTTACCACAATACGCTGTTTGCCTTTGGCGGTAACCTCCACATGCGTTTTGGCGCGCATTTTAATCGCGCCGCGGCCGGTCAGATAAGCGTCTTTAATGCCCTGCTGCCCCAAAATCAGACCGGCGGTAGGGAAATCCGGCCCTTTAATATAGTGCATCAGCTGCTCAATTTCCAACTCCGGATTATCAATCAGCGCATTCAGCGCGTCCACAACCTCGCACATATTATGCGGCGGAATGTTGGTAGCCATGCCGACGGCAATGCCGGAGGAACCGTTCAGCAGCAAATTGGGCACGGCGGCCGGCAGCACGGCCGGCTCCATTTCCTCGCCGTCATAGTTGGGGACAAAATCCACCGTTTCCTTATCAATATCGCGCATCATTTCCAGCGCAAAGCGTTGCAGACGCGCCTCTGTATAACGCGCTGCCGCCGGGCTGTCGCCGTCAATAGAGCCAAAGTTACCATGCCCGTCAATAAATGGATAACGCATGGAGAAATCCTGCGCCATACGTACCAGCGCATCATAAATCGCCGCGTCGCCGTGGGGGTGATACTTACCCATAATATCGCCCACGGAACGCGCTGATTTTTTGTAGGGCTTATCATGGGTTACGCCCTGGGCATACATGCCGTATAAAATGCGGCGGTGCACCGGCTTTAAGCCGTCGCGCACGTCTGGCAGGGCGCGCCCCACAATAACGCTCATGGAATATTTCAAATAGGCCGAGCGCATCTCATGGCTGATTTCGCTGCGCTTTATCGTGCCCTCATTATAAATCTCACTCATTCAGTTTAAGTCCTCCCCTGCTTAAATATCCAAATCGTCAACCAGCTTGGAGTTAGTTACAATAAAGTTCTTGCGCGGTGCAACCTGGTCGCCCATCAGCATGGAAAAGGTTTCGTCGGCATAAAAAGCGTCGTCAATCGTAACCTGTACCAGCACGCGGTTTTCCGGGTTCATGGTCGTTTCCCAGAGTTCGTCGTAGTCCATTTCACCAAGACCTTTGAAACGCTGAATACCGTAGTTCTCGCGCTTATGCTCCTTAAAGAATTTTTCCAGCGCAATATCGTCATAAATATAGATTTTATCCTTACTGCCGCGCTTGGATTTCAGGCCATACAACGGCGGCTGCGCCACATAAACATAACCGCGCTCAATCAGCTGAGGCATGTAGCGGAAGAAGAAAGTTAAAAGCAGCGTCATGATATGCGCGCCGTCCACGTCGGCATCGGTCATGATGATAACCTTGTGATAGCGTGCCTTGGTAATATCAAAATCAGCGGAAATGCCCGTGCCCATGGCGGTAATCATGTTTTTAATTTCCTCGCTGGACAGGATTTTATCCAAGCGCGCCTTTTCCACATTCAAAATCTTGCCGCGCAGGGGCAGAATGGCCTGCGTGCGTCTGTCCCGGCCCTGTTTGGCAGAGCCGCCGGCGGAGTCGCCCTCCACCAGAAACAGTTCCGAAAAAGCCGGGTCTTTAACCGAGCAATCGGCCAGCTTGCCGGGGAGAGATGTTTTTTCCAACACGTTCTGTTTACGCGTCAATTCGCGCGCTTTGCGTGCCGCTTCCCGGGCGCGTGCCGCACGAACGGTTTTATCAATAATCAGCTTGGCCTTGGCCGGGTTTTCTTCCAGATAACTGGCCAGAGAATCCGTCAGCACGCGCTCCGTAATACCTTTAACCTCGCTGTTGCCCAGCTTGGTTTTGGTCTGGCCCTCAAACTGCGGCTCACGCACCTTGACGCTGACCACCGCCGCCAGACCCTCGCGCACGTCCTCGCCGGAAAGTTTGCTGTCTTTGTCCTTGAGGAAGTTAAAGCGCCGGGCATAATCGTTGATTACCCGGGTCAGAGCGGTTTTGAAGCCCAGTTCATGCGTGCCGCCCTCCACAGTGCGAATATTATTGGTATATGAAGCAATATTTTCCGCATAACCGTCGTTATACTGCATGGCGATTTCCACCTGCACCTGATTTTCCTCGCCCTGAAAATAAAGCACCGGGTGAATAGCCTCGCGCGTTTTGTTCAGATATGACACAAAATCGGCAATACCGCCCTCATGGTGCCAGACATGACGCTGACCACCCTCTCGCTCGTCCTCCAGAACAACGGTAACATTACCATTTAAAAATGATAACTCTCGCAGACGGTTAGCCAGCACATCGGCGCTGAACTCCAGCGTTTCAAAAATCTCGCCGTCCGGCATAAAGCTGATAACCGTGCCGGTCTGTTCCGTATCGCCCACAATGCGCAGCTCGCTCATCACCTGGCCGCGGCTGTAATCCTGGGTGTAAATATGGCCGTTGCGGTAAATTGTCACTTTCAGCCAAACCGAAAGCGCATTAACCACGGACAAACCCACGCCGTGCAGACCGCCGGAAACCTTATAGCCGCCAGCGCCGAATTTGCCGCCGGCATGCAGCAGCGTCAATGCCGCCTCCACCGCCGGTTTGCCGGTTTTGGCATGAATATCCACCGGAATACCGCGGCCGTTATCGGTTACGGTGATACTGCCGTCCGGTTTAATCTGCACGGTGATAGTATCACAAAAACCGGCCAGTGTTTCATCAATACTGTTATCGACAATTTCATATACAAGATGATGCAGACCCTTACTGCTGGTGGAGCCGATATACATGCCCGGCCGGCGGCGCACCGCCTCCAGCCCCTCTAAAATCTGAATTTGCTCCGCGTCATAATGGTCAGCCTCCGGCTGCGTATCAGCCACCTGCTGTTCATCACCCTCCGGGTGATTTTCTGTTTCTTCCATTATAATCTCCTCCGGAGAATTTACAGTCTGGTCGTCAAATATAGTCTGCTGAGTTACGGATTGATTATCCGAATTTTTTGTCACTTTAGAAAAACCTCCTTACAGCAAATTATTTTTCCACACGTAGTGATGTATATGCGCCGGCTTTAAGCTGCGGCTGCGGCTGCATATGCGCCGTTAAACGCCAAATTTATGACACTTTTCCGCCGGGCCGGCTCAAATATTGCTTATCTTAGTATTATAGCACATAAATGTGGTCATGGCAAGCTTTTTGCTAAGTTTTGGAACTTATATAAAAAAATTATACAATAGTATGGTAATATCTGGAAGAATATGATATAATATAAAAATCATATAAATTGTTTTATTACGCATACTAACAAACAGACCCACCCGGCAAGTACAAGCTGCTGTGTTGGTTTGAACGCAGCACCACAAAATCTGCTGCTTTTTTTCTGAAAATTTACGCCAAGGGGCGCAAGTTTTTTGCCCTTTAAGCTGTAATTATAGCGTAGGAGGAATGTTTATGAAAAACCTCCTTGATGAAGATTTGGCGCGCATGGCCCAACAAGGCGACCAAGATGCTTTTGCGGAGTTGGTACATCGCTATGAACGGCAAATTTTCAGCATGGCCTATCGGCTGGCCGGGGATTATGATGAGGCGGCCGATTTGGCGCAAGAGGCTTTTTTGCGGATATATCGTATGCTGGACAGATACGACCCGCAAAAAAAATTCTTTTCCTGGATGTATCGGGTGGCGCAAAACAGCTGCCTTAACGCTTTAAGCAAACGCCCCAGCAATGTTATACCTGTGGAACGCGCAGAGGAATATATGGCCCCTGTGGACGGCACCGGCGGCGCGGAACCGGAACAGAATTATCTGAACCGGGAATTGCGCCAGAACATTGACCAGGCGATTGCAGAGCTACCGGAAAATTATCGCGATGTAATTTACCTGAGATACATTGAGGATTTATCCTATCAGCAGATTGCTGAAGCCACCGGTTTGCCGGTTTCTACGATTGAAACACGGCTTTTCCGCGGCAAAAAGCAGCTGCAAAAAAATTTGCTGCGCCTGATGCAGGCCAACTGATTTTTTGGGATAATCATCGCCGAATTCAATTTTTGAATTCAAAAATGCTTTAATATTTTTTATGCTGTTTTATACTTTAAGTTTTATGCTTGAAAATTTTGCAGGAAGTTAAGAAAAATAGCAGGAAAGGAGATGAATGGCAATGGCCAAGCAGAAATTATGGGAAACTGAACCATGGCAGTCTGATGAAGAATTTGAACTGCTACTGCACCAGAGCCTTGCTGCCATTCAGCCTCCGGCAGATTTTTCCAATCGGGTGATGGCGGCAATTCAACAGGAAGCACGCAGCCCGCAGGCAGAGGTTATTCCCTTTGCGGCAACCGAACCGGCCAAAAAACGGCGCTTTGCCCCCAGCTTCTGGCCCGGGCTTGGCACTATTGCGGCTGGTCTGGTGCTGTTTGTTTGGACCTCTCTGGCACTGCCCGGCGATAACTCTAACGTACCCGGAGCACTGCCGATAGTGGATACCGCAAACAATGTGCGCGTGGCGGAAAATGAGCCTGTCGGCAAACTGACACGTCAGGACTTGCCGCAGACCGTTGAACCCAACACCACCGCTGAACCAACGGCGCCAACCACGCCGGAGGTTTTGCCGCAGACAGTGACAACGACGAATGAAAACAGCGGCTCAAATGAGCCAGCCCAGCCGCCTCTCTCAACGGTTCCAACGAACGCTGAACCGAACCAGACAACAGAGCCGGCACAGACGGCCGAGCCGCTTGAGCCCAGCAATGAGCCGCCAGCCTTGCCTATTGAAGAAGCTGGCGCCGGCGAGTTAATTCTGCCCCGGGCCGCCTTTGGCACAGAAGCCCAGGGAACGCTTTCCGTGCGGCTGCTGGCTGAGGTTCCTGATAGCCAGATTTACAGCCCCAGCATCAACAGACGCGGCAGTGCTGCCAGTTTTTACACTGCCGACGCTGAAAATGTATACAGCTGGCGAGTTAATTTGTCCACGGCCGACTCGCCTGAGGTTACATTGGTAACTTCGCGCAGTTCTATTGATGACATGAACTCTCTGCTGATGCCCACCGCCGCGTCCTATGACGCGACAACTCTGGTGGCGTCGCCAGACAACACGATTATGGCGCAAAACAGCCCCAACGGCCTTTGGATTTCTCTGGCCGAGGGCGAGGTTTACAGCCTTTCTGAAGAAGCCGGTGGCAGCCTGCTTGCCTGGTCGCCGGATTCATCAAAACTGCTGTTTACCAACAGCCAGGGTCAGTTATTCATGGGCTATCCGCTGGAAAAACGCATTTATCAGATTACTGATATGCCGGTTAAAGATATCTGCTGGAGTACGGATAACCAAACCATAATCTTTTTGGCAACCAACAACGGCCAAGACGCTTTGTATATTGCTGAATTGATTTAACAGCGCTTTTAATATGCGGCCTTTCTTTTTGAAAAGGTCGCATATTATTTTTTAGCGAGCGTTTTATATCACTTAAAAAAATTTGCTTTTTTTGCAAAATTTATCAAAAAAACTGCTTGACTATACCAACCTTTTATGATATTATATTAAAGTACTTGCGGATGTGGCGGAATTGGCAGACGCGCTAGATTCAGGTTCTAGTGAGGGTTAACTTCGTGGGGGTTCAAGTCCCTTCATCCGCACCAAGAAAAACCGATGCTTTAATAGCATCGGTTTTATTGTTTTTCTGGCAGATTAAGCAATATTACTGCACTCTAAAATACTATCCAGCAGTTTATCAGTTTTTTGACATACATAGTCCAGCTGCAACATACAAACCAGCATAGCACTGGCCGGCCCGGAAATTTCTTTATCTTCCTCACTTAAAAAATCGTACAGCAAATGCAATACATTATTAACTGACCAAACCTGGCTTATTAACTCATTTAATTCGTCAACTGCCAATTCCAATTTAACTCTGTTTTCTTTTTCCATTATAATTATCCTCCTTACTTGCTATTGATTTCCCCTAAGAAGAATGATATAATAGATTTACCAATTCTTCTTAGGGGGTTTTGGGCTATAAGACAATCGGAAGGCTTGTGACGGCGCATACCGGTTGTCTTATTTTTTTTCCAAAAGCAGGTTTATACCCTGTCTAACAGCTTCAGCTCGTGTTAAACCATTTGCCTGACAATATACATCAAGTTGTTTTAATGTTTCATCATCAATTCTGACTTTTAAATCATTCCTTTTGGGATTAACCGCTTTTGGCCTGCCAGTTCGTGGCGACATCTTCTCACCTCGCTTTTTGCGTTCCACAAAAACAATTATAGTGAAGGGAACTCAAAAAGTCAATACCTTTTTTAGATTTTATGTAAATATTGATTTTCCCCAAGAAAAAATGTGAATATGATAAAGTAAAGGGAGCTAAATTTATGCCAACTGAAAAAGAGCCCTTGGATATCAAAAAAGCAATGGCTTATGATTTGCTGAAAATTTTCAAAAAAGGGGAAGATAAAAAATATTCCAGAGATGAATTGGAAAACTTAATTGACGCCTATATTACCGGTCTGGAACAGTAATCAAAATGAACCATAACCAAATGTTCATACAAAAATACCCTCGCTGTTTTTCTGCGAGGGTATTTTGTATGAACACTTAGCGATTGGCAAGGCCACTTTAGTGGACGCAGACAGAGCTTAGTGTGAACCATTTCGACCAGCCGCGCCCTTTAGGGTAGCGGCCGGTCGATTTTGCTTATCTTATTAGTTAAGCAAATTTTTCTTAAATTTTTCATAATATAGTATATATTTTTTCGCTTTTATAGTGTATAATTAAACTATCCCGACTTGCATAGACCAAAGGAGAAAACCATGGATAAACAAAAACTGCAAGCCCTGCTTCAGGAACTGGAAACCTGGCATGAAAACAATGAATTTTCCAAAATAATCATGGCTATAAACGCAGTGCCAGAGGCAGAACGGCCTTATGAATTAACCTGTCTGCTGGCCAGAGCCTATAACAATCTGGCGGTTATGGGTGATAATATGTCTTTAACCTCCAGCGAGGAACGTCGGCCCAAGCTTTTGGAGAAAGCCTTAAATCTGCTGCAATCAGTGGAAGATGAGGGGCAGAACGACAAAAACTGGCATTTTCGCAAGGGCTATGCGCTTTATTTTCTGGATAAGGAAGCGGAAGCGCTGGCCTGCTTTGAACGCTCGGCCGAGTTAAATCCTGACGACCCGGACACAGAATATTTTATTCAGGAATGTAAAAAAATTCTGGAACAACAAAATTTTGCTCCCATCGTTTATGCCCAAGAGGATTGGAATGCGGTTGAGGAACATATCAATTATTATTTTGGCGAGTATCACAATGTTTTTCATGAGTTGGTTTCGCCGGATATTCACGTTGATATTTGCATTATCCCACCCGACGACGAGCGCAATTATTTTACGCTGGTAACAATGGGTATGGGCGCGCATTTAATGAATGTGCCGCAGGAGTTGGCGGAAAACAAACTGGAACGCGCCGAATTAATGCTGGCGCTGCCGCCCACCTGGCAGTTGGATAAGGACTCACTGCAAGACGAACGCTGGTATTGGCCTATTCGGCTGCTGAAAAGTTCCGCCCGGCTCCCAATCACCAATAATACCTGGCTGGGCTGGGGGCATACTATCGGCCTGAATGAGGACGATTTTTATGCGGATAACACTCGCTTTTGCGGTGTAATTTTAACCTGTCCCCTGGGCTGCCCGGAGGGTTCGGAGTACTGTACCCTGCCTGGCGGCGAGGACGTTAATTTTTATCAGTTGACCCCACTTTTTGCCGAAGAAATTGAATATAAATGCGCCAAGGGCGCCGAAGCGCTGCTTGATTTAATGGCGGCGGCGGAAATGGACTTTGTGGTGAATATCAACCGCCCCAACGTGCTGACCGACCAGGTTTGGCCGGAGCCGGATTATAACAAAATCATCGGTTATGGCGATTTGCTGATGGACAGCGCTATCAGTCATTTGCAGTCTATCCACCAGAAAGAACTGCCCGTGCGGCCGTTAGCGGCTTATAATCATTTGGCAATTTATCTGCGCTGGTGCATCGAGCATGACCTTTTAAGCGACCTATTTAAACGTAAATATCACCGCACCGTTAAAGCGGTTTGGCAAAACATTGAGCGGCCACAATATATTCCTGATTTGCGCCTGTTGCTGCGCGGCGACCGCGATTTAAACGGCAGTCTGCTGTTAACCTATTTTAACGGTACCGGCGCGGCTTTTGGCCGTTGGTATTACGGTGATGGACTGGATAAAAGTCATTATTATCCCTGTGATGTAGACGACCATGCCCGGGATTATTTTGGCGAGGAGCGCTACAACAGCGCCGAATTTCAAGATGAAGCCTATCTTTTCGTTCCCTGGTCAGAGGAGTATTATCAGGCCATGGCCAAACGAATTGACGCGCAGTTTGCGCATTGGCAGACCCTGGAAGATGAGTGATTTTACATTGCAAAAGGAGGTTTAACCATGGTACCGGAAAAAGCACAGAAAAAATTTGCCGCCAAATATGCGGATCAGGTGCAGGAACTGCTGGTTTTAACCGCTGAGGGTGTGCGCGGCGCCGCCAAATGGGGCGACGGCCTTTGGCAGCCAAGCTGTCGGCTGCTGGCTTATATAGATTTGGCTGATAACAGTCTGCACGGCGGCTTAAACCAACCGGAAAGCGTATTGCAATGGCTGGTGGGTGATGATGAACACAGCGGCTGGCGTTTTGGTCTGCAAGCGCAGACTATTTACCGGGTTAAAGTTAAAGCCCTGCAAGGCAAATTGGCTGACCGCTATTTTATGCTGCTGGAGGTTTTGGAGCGTTTGCCGGAACATCAGCTGTTGAGCCCTATCCGGCAAGCCTATTTGCAGCCGGTAACGCTGACCGACCCCGACCTGCCCGGCGTCTGCTTTGAACTGGAAAGAGAGTTTGACTGGTTCATTACCCAACTGGACTGGTTGGGTGATGATTGTTCCGTTTCACTGGAAACAGCCGAGGATAAAGAGGACGCAACCGCCGCTTTGGCAGTTTTCAAGCAGTTTTATGCGGAATTGCCGGCCTGGGACGCTAAAATGCGCGCTTTTGCCGCCGCCGAACTGACCAGTAATGCCAATGACTGGCAGGAGGATTGCGGCGATGACGACGAGGTTTCGCTAATAACGGAAGATGATTTTGCCCGGCGCATTTCAGTTTGTGAATTCAGCATGGACGCAGATGGTGATTTTACCGCTTATTTTGCTGACGACGACATGTTCTTTGGTCATTCCATTTTGGTGGAGGGCAATATTAACGGCGAATTAAGCGACGCTTATCTGGCCGGTTAACCCAATATCCATGCAGACTTGAATTGCACATATTCCGTATTTATTTACGTTTTTTAAGTTTTTATCTAAACATAACTATTGATTTTTGACCTATTCTGTAATAAAATAGATGTATAGTTTTTTATGAACATAATTAAGTGAATTTTGTCAGGTAAAATAAATGCCAATAGGCTTATATTTTCGCTTAAGTTCGGTTCCTGACACCATGGGTGTGCTGTTTTAAACCAGGCAAAGGGAGAGTTGTTGCCATGAGCAATAAACAGAAGGTTCTGATTGTGGACGATTCAGAAATGAACCGCTCCATTTTGGCGGATATTCTGGGCGATAAATACGAAATAATTGAAGCCGAAAACGGCGTGCAGGCCGTGGCCACTATCCAGAAGTATGGCACAGAGCTTTCTGTGGTGCTTCTGGATATGGTTATGCCCAAAATGGACGGCTTTGGTGTGTTGGATATGATGAACCAACACCATTGGATTGATGAAGTTCCGGTGATTATGATTTCCGCTGAAAGCTCCTCCTCTTATGTGGAGCGAGCTTATGATATGGGCGTTACCGATTTTATCAGCCGCCCCTTTGACGCGCTGATTGTCCGCCGGCGCGTTATCAACACCATTTTGCTTTATGCCAAGCAGAAAAAGCTTACCAGCCTTTTGGCTGACCAGCTGCTGCAAAAGGAAGAACGCAGCAATTTGATGGTGGACATTTTAAGCCACATTGTAGAATTTCGTAACGGTGAGAGCGGCATGCATGTTATTCACGTCCGCCTGATTACCGAACTTTTGCTGAACCATTTAATGCATAAGGTTGAGCGCTACAATGATTTGACCCATGAAGATTTGGATATGATCAGCATGGCCTCCGCCCTGCATGATATTGGCAAAATATCCATTGATGAGGCCATTCTGAACAAACCCGGCCGGCTGACCGATGAAGAATTTACGATTATGAAGACCCATGCTCTGATTGGCGCGCAGATGCTTTCAGAGATGCCTTATAAAGATGATAAGCTTATCCGAACGGCTTATGAAATTTGCCGCTGGCACCATGAGCGTTATGACGGTAGCGGTTATCCCGATGGTCTGAAAGGCGATGACATTCCGATTTCCGCCCAGATTGTGGCAATGGCCGATGTTTATGACGCCCTGACCAGTGAGCGCGTTTATAAAAAAGCCCTGCCGCATGAAACTGCCGTGCAGATGATTATAGACGACAAATGCGGCGCTTTTAACCCGGAATTAAAAGAGTGTTTGCTTGACGTGGCCGAAACAATCCGCAGCACGCTGGCTTCTGACGTGGTGGCCTTAAACCAGAAGCGCGCTTCTCAGAACGCAGTGGCGGAGATGTTGCGCAACAATGAAACCAGCGCTTCAGAGCGCACATTGCGGCTGCTGGAAAAAGAAAGAGAAAAATATAAATTCTTTGCGGCGCTGACTAAGGAAATTCAGGTTGAATATAATCCCGACCCACCCACGCTGACACTCTCCCCCTGGGGCGCGCAAAAGCTGGGGCTGGACGAAATTATCATGGACCCACAGAATAATGAGCAGGTTCTGACCGTAACCGGCGCGGAAAACTGGCAGAAGATAACAGAACTGCTGCTGAACTCCACACCGGAGCAGCCGATGATTAAATATGACTGCAAGATGTTTTATAATGGAGAGTTGCGTTGGCATCAGGTTATTGCTCGCGCCATGTGGCAGCAGGAGGACGAACCAATCTTCCAGGGCGCTATTGGCAAGGTTATTGATATTCATGATTCCAAACAGCGACTGGCAGAGCTGGAGCGCAAGGCCAATCATGACTCCTTAACCGGCCTGCTGAACCATGCCAGCGCCAAAAAACATATCATTGAAAGTCTGGAAGGACACCCACACGACAAATATGCACTGATTATTTTTGACTTGGACCATTTCAAAAATGCCAACGATACCTATGGCCATATTTTTGGCGACGAGGTTTTGAAGCTGGAAGCGCAAAAGCTAAAAGGCAGCTTGCGCGCCGGCGATATTGCCGCCCGTATCGGTGGTGATGAATTTTTAATCTTCCTGCGTTATACAGATGAGGTTGAGCCAATTATTGAGCGTATTTTTAAAACGCTGATTGGCCGACATGAAGATTTTGAATTTACGGTAAGCATGGGCGTGGTGCAAACTGAGTTTGCGGATAATGATTATGAAACCCTTTTCCATTGCGCCGACCAGGCGCTTTATGCGGCCAAACGCGGCGGCCGCGGACGCTATTGCTTTTATAGAGATGATTTGCCGGATACTATTCATAATAAAGCGAAATCATCTCTTTCCAAGATTGAAAGCAACGACCCAAACCGTGAATGTTAAAAATCTGAACATATATTAAGGAGGTTATTCTTATGACTTTAGAAGAATGTTATGTCGCTTTGGAGGGTAGTTATACCGATGCCATAAGCAGACTGCGCAGTGAAAAGCTGGTACGCAAGTTTGCCTTAAAATTTCTGAATGACGGCAGTTATCAGCTTTTGCAGGACTCTCTGGCCAAAGAGGATTATGCGGAGGCTTTTCGTGCTGCCCATACCATTAAAGGCGTTTGCCAAAATCTGGCCTTTGATAAGCTGGGCAATTCCAGCGAGCATTTAACGGAGTCTTTGCGCAACGGCTGGAGTGACGCCGCGCCGGCTCTGATTGAGCAGGTTAAAGCGGATTATCAGCAGACGATTGCCGCCCTGAACGACCTGGACCCGGAATAATCCATCTGCTTTTATAATAACGCTGGGGTTAAACGTGTCCATAAACTTTAACCAAAACGTGAAGGAGTTTTTATAGCTGTGCATAACCTTAATTTAAAAAATAAAAACACCATTTTAATACTTTTCAGTATTTTACTGGGGTCTATTACGGTTGCGGTGTTCTTATATCTGGCCTTTTGGGTACGCAGCCAAACCACCGGAACCATAAACAACGTCGGCAATATGTATATGGACGGACTGAATGAACGCATTACCAGACACTTCAGCACAACTATGGATTATCGTTTTGCCCAGCTGGAGGAAATCATTGATGAAACTCCGGACGAATACAGTAACAGCGTTAATCAGGTACATAGTTACCTGGCAAACTCAGCTATACGTCATGATTTTGATGAGTTAACGCTTTGCGGTGCTGACGGCTGGCAGGAGTCTGTCTATGGTAATGGCATAACCATGTATGCCGAAGAACTATTTGTGGAAGCGCTTACAGGCGGCGAAAGATGGGTGGCCACCGGTTTTGATAAAGACGGCAATTCTATACTGCTGATGGGTATTCCGGCGCAATTTCCTATGCAGGACGGCACCCTCAGCAGCGGCCTGATAGTTGGCATGCCCCTGGATTACATGACCCAGGTTCTGGAGGCCAGTGATACTCTGGCTTCATCGCATATTATCCGCAAAGACGGCACCTATGTTCTGCGCAGTGACGGCAGCACCGCCAATACTTTCCGGGAGCGGCTGGCAGAACTTTCCGCCCCCCAGGATATTGAGCAGATTGAACTCGCCAATGCCCAATCGCTGGCCGCCATGCAGCGGGACGAAAATTATTCGGTCATGCTGACCCTGAATGAAACGCGCGAGCATTGGTATTTTACCAAACTGCCCTATTCCAACTGGTATCTTACCACGAGAATGCCTTTCGGCACTTTAGACCAGGCTGTAAACATGCTTACCCGTTCCACTTTATATGCAGCGCTTTTTGGCTGCCTTATCCTGCTTTTCGGTTTGCTTATTCTGTTTATTTTCTTTAACAGCATGACTAAATCCCAGTTGCTGGCGCTCAATCAGGCCAGAAAAGAAGCGGAAAGAGCCAACAAAGCCAAAAGTGAATTTTTATCCAGCATGAGCCATGATATCCGCACCCCGATGAATGCAATCGTGGGTATGACGGCGATTGCCACGGCCAACATTGATAACCGCATGCAGCTGGAAAACTGTCTGAACAAAATTACCCTTTCCAGCAAGCATTTGCTGGGGCTTATCAACGACGTTCTGGATATGAGCAAGATTGAAAGCGGCAAGCTGACCATGAATATCGACCAGGTTTCCCTGCGCGAGGTTATGGACAGTATCGTCAGCATTGTACAACCGCAGGTTCACGCGAAAAATCAGACTTTCAACGTGAGTATTCACGATATCAATACCGAAAACGTCTGCTGCGACGGCGTTCGTCTGAACCAGGTTTTAATCAACCTGCTTTCCAACGCCATTAAATTTACACCGGAAAACGGCACAATCTCTCTGGCCTTACATGAAGAAGATTCTCCCAAAGGCGAAAGTTTTGTGCGTATTAATCTGGAAGTTAAAGATACTGGCTATGGTATGTCGCCAGAGTTCACCAAACGCATTTTTGACTCATTCTCCCGGGAGAATACAGACCGTGTGCACAAAACAGAGGGCACCGGTTTGGGCATGGCCATTACCAAATATATTATTGATACCATGGGCGGCACTATCAGCCTGGAAAGCGAGCAGGGAGTCGGCACCACTTTCTATGTTTCGCTTGATTTGGAAAAGGCCAGCATTCAGGAAACTGACATGAAGCTGCCGAGTTGGCATATGCTGCTGGTTGACGACGACCCAATGCTTTGCAAAAGCGTTATCGCCGCTTTACAAGATATTGGCGTACAGGCGGAAAGTGTTTTGGACGGCGAAAGCGCTATCAAACTGGTTAAAAAGCGCCATGAGGAAAATAATGATTTCCAGATTATCCTGTTAGACTGGAAACTGCCCGGCATTAACGGCATTGACGCCGCCAAGGAAATACGTCGTCAAACCGGCGAGGAAATTCCGATTTTGCTGATATCAGCCTACGACTGGACGGATATTGAAGAAGATGCACGCACCGCCGGCATCAACGGCTTTATTTGCAAACCACTATTTAAATCCACCCTGTATTACGGTCTGCGCCCCTACGCGAACAACCCCGAAGAGAAAAAGCAGACCAAGCTTAAGAAAACTACTCGTGACTTTACCGGCAAAAAGATTTTGCTGGCCGAGGATAACGACCTCAACTGGGAAATTGCCGAAACGCTGCTTTCCGAGGAGGGTCTGGAGTTAGATTGGGCTGAAAATGGTCAGGTTTGCGTCGAGGTTTTCCAGCAATCCGATGTTGGTTATTATGATGCCATTTTAATGGATATCAGAATGCCGGTTATGAACGGTTATGACGCCGCCAAAACCATACGCAGTCTGGAGCGCCCGGACGCAGCGGAAATTCCGATTATCGCCATGACTGCGGACGCTTTTGCAGAAGATATCCAGCGCTGTCTGGACGTTGGCATGAATGCCCATATTGCTAAACCGATTGATGTACATGATGTTCTGGTTCAACTGGACAAATACATGAAACCTTAATAAACAGAAAGCCCCCTCGCTAACGAGGGGGCTTTTATTTTATACTATTTTAATAAACCGGCTTTTATCTATTCCACATAAAACGCCCACTGTGAATTGCCGCCCAAAGCCGGCTCATCTTCGCTCTCCCACTCGGCGTCTATCACATAAACATAACTATGTTCATCGTCCAGCAACTCAAAGTTAGTTCGCTCTCTAAAAAAGACCGCTGTATGCGTTATTTCTTCCGGCAAAGTATTGCCACATTTGCGTTGCTGCCATTCATCATAAGCATAGGCTGTAATCTTAAACGTCGTTGGCCCGGTCTGCCAAACCAAAGAAATACCATCTGCACCCACCGCCGCCTTATCTAGCTTTGGCAAACTTTCCACCGCTTCTAAAGGGTGCATAGCACAGGCAATCACACTGCTAATTTCAGATTTCTTCACATCAGTATAATGGCCCCAGTTGTAACCAAACTGTCTCGGTTCAACGCTTGTATCGCCATATGTTAACAACAAGGCCGGAACATGCTCTGAACTCTGCCAGTTCTCTAAAAACTCCCAGTCCTCCGGCAAAATAGCCAGCTGTTTGTCATTCTGCGCCTCCGGCAAAAAATCATCTTTATCCGCCTTTTCAGAACAACCGGTCAGGCCAAGCAACGCCACAATCAACAAGGCCGCCGCCATTATTTTGTTATATTTGCACATTTTATCATTCCTCCATTCCCTGCACAAAATATCTTCTATTAATAACACCCCACAACAAAGCAAAATGCCACATTTTACAAAAAACCGCCCTGCATAATTAAAGGGCGGTTTTTTTATCATTTTTCCAGAATTTTATTAATTTCAGTATAAAACACCGGAAATTCCTTTTTCACAGTTTCATAAACGTCAGCCATACGCAAGGTCTGATATTTATGAGCCGCAATATCCCGAAAGCCGGCAATCGCTCTCCAGGGCAAAGTGGTATAAGCTGCCCGGAAATCACTGGTTAAATTTTTCACAAGTTCACCAACATTGATAACCGTCATGCAAATAGCTCTTTTTAGCTGCTCATTTGCCTCAAAATCAGCTAATTCTGCCTCGCCAAGCATACTTTCAGCAATATTTATCTCCGAAAGAATTTTGTTCAGTAAAACTACATCTCTATGCTCCATAAAGCGGAATTCTCCTGTTTATTTCTAAAATCGTATCCTCCGGCAATGGCCCATGCACAACATCAACCTTGGTTTGCAGCAGTTCCTCCAAACGCAGCTTTACACTGCTCAAGGTCAACAAAGAAACCTGCGGCGTGTTAAACTCCATGATAATATCCACATCACTTTCCGGCGTACTGCAACCGTCAGCATATGAGCCAAACAATTCTGCCTTGGTAATTGGATATTCGTCAGCAACAATATAAATATTGTCAATAATTTTCTGTAAGCTTAACAACAAAACCACCTCTGCTTTTAGCTATACCTGCGCAAAAACCTCCGCAATCGGCTCATGAATAACCAGATTGGCATGCTTATCTGCTGGCGTGGGCGTTTTATTAATCAAAACCAGCCGGTTGCCGCGATAATAATTGATAAGACCGGCCGCCGGATACACCACCAGAGAAGTACCGCCAATAATCAGCATATCAGCCTGGCTGATATCATTAACAGCGCCAGTTATAACGTCAGTATCCAGCCCTTCCTCATAAAGCACCACATCAGGCTTGAGCATGCCGCCGCAAACCTGACAACGCGGCACGCCGGCGGCTTCTTTCATATAAAATACATCATGCGATTTACCACATTTTTGGCAATAGTTACGCAAAACCGAACCATGTAGTTCCCAAACGCGTCTGGAGCCTGCCGCCTGATGTAAACCGTCAATATTCTGGGTCACCACTGAGCGCAAATGCCCCTCCTGCTCCAACTCCGCCAGACGAAGATGGCAGGTGTTTGGCTGCGCCTCCAGACACAGCATTTTATCCTGATAAAATCTATAAAACTCCTCTGGCTTTTCTTCAAAAAAAGTATGGCTCAGAATTGTTTCCGGCGGCCAGGCATATTGTTGATTATACAAACCATCTGTGGAACGAAAATCAGGAATACCGCTGGCTGTGGAAACGCCGGCGCCGCCGAAAAAAACAGCTTTCTTACTCTCCTGCAACCAGGCCGCCAGCGTTTTAATAGCCTCGTCCATAAAAATCACCTACTATTCTACGATGTTGATTATGCCCTCTTTGCGCGGCTTGGGCGCTGTGGGCTCTGCAATATAACCCAGCGCCACACTGGCAATAACCATATGCTTATCCGGCACGCCAAATTCCGTCAACAAGGCACGTATCTCCGGTTCATCACAGCAGCTGCGCAGTTGATTAATCCAACAACTGCCCAAATCCAACGCCTGCGCTGCCAGCAACATATTCTCCACCGCCGCTGAACCGTCCAGCCAGGCATGTGGGTGCCTTCTTAAATAAGAAACAATAATCAATGTGGGCGCACCATAAAAACAATAACTATCATCTAACTGCAAGGTTATTCTGATAAGTTTCGCCAGACGCGCTACTTTTTCAGCATTATGCAAAGCACAAAAATGCCAGCCCTGAAAACCATTACCGCTGGGCGCCCAAGCGCCAGCCTCTAAAATCTGTTCAAGTTGATTGCGGCTAATCTGCTCTGGCTTAAAGGCCCGGGTGGAACGACGACTTTTTATCACTTCCAAAATATCTGCCACTAAAAAACACCTCCTGTTATAATTTTATAATATATTTTTTATTTTTTATCAGTATCATCTGCCCAGAAGTCCCGATTGGAACGGTTCCGGCTATGGGTTAAATCCGGCGGCGCCGGCGGCACAAAGCTGCGATGTTCCGGCCGGGTTACATCACCTGTTCTGGCGGCATGCGACAGGCCAGACGGCGTTTCTGGCCGCGTCGGCTCTGCCGACCCTGTCGGCCGCGACATAATACGCTCCCGAATTTTGTCAATAATATCTGGCGCTTCACTATCCTCCGCTACCATTTCCGGCTCCGGCGTCATCTCGGTATCCTGCTCCAAATCAGGTTGTACCGTCAGCTGGAATGAGGGCATCTGGCTTATTGGCTGATTTTCCGGCGCTGCAACTGAAATTTTACCCAAAATGCTTTCTGAGCGTTCTTCAGGGACAGCGTTCTCGGTTGTTTCAGCTGTTTCTTCATTATTATGCATATGCCGGCTTAAACGGGATAATACACTTTCATGCGCCGGGGACTCCGGCTCTGGTTCCAACTCCGGCTCCACCGCCTGCGGTTTTTGTCTGACCGGGCGCCGGGGCGACGTCTGCATGGCCGCCGTTTCCGCGTCTTCGTCTTTATCGACAATGATATTATGCTTGAGAAAGTGGCCGCGGAAATCCGTTGTTTCATAGAATGTGATAAAGGCATGGGGGTCTATCGACTGCACCAGCGTCTTTAATCGTCCCACCTCCAACATATTGGTAACGCACATCAGCAGGCTGACCGGCGTATGCGTATACAGCCCCTCTGCCTGCAATTTGGTAACGCCGCGATTCAGCCCTTTAATCAACGCCGCGCCAACCTCCTCGCCCTTGGCGGTGATAATAAAAGCGGTGCGCTTGCTGGAAAGACCATCTAAAATAGCATGCAACGTCTGGCCGGAAGCAAAAATTAAAATTAACGTATATAAGCCTTTCTCAATACCGAAAATACCGGTGGAAAGTAAAATAATCACGGCGTTAATACTGGTGGTAACCGTGCTGACGGATATGCCAAACTTCTGGCGCAAAACCATGGCAATTAAATGCACACCACTGCTGCCGGAGCCGCTGCGCAACACCAGCGCATCACCGGCACCCACAAAAACACCGGCGAAAATAGCCGCCAGCAATAAATCGTTATTATAAATAACTATACCCTCAAAACACTGCAAAAAACCGACCTGCAACAGCAGGGCAACGGTAGTCAGCACCACAAAGCGTTTATCCAGCTCGCGCCAGGCCCAAATCATGCAGGGCAGGTTAAACAACAGTACCACCAGCGAAAAAGGCAGGAAATCTAAAAAATAAGTTACAATACCAGCCATACCATAGGTACCGCCAGAAAGAAAATCGTTAGCCGAAACAAACCCCTGATAACTATACGCCACAAAAGCATTGCCTAACAAAAATAAAAAAAGTTGCGGTAATTTAATAAGTTTTTGAAAATTTTGCATATTCTGTATTTCTTTTTACCCTTTCTATGATATATAATATATATAACAAATTATAATATATATCTTAACTATATTAAATGATATCACAAACCACGCAATTTGGAAAGTGTTTTTTAACAATTAATTTTGACAGGAGGTTTTATGTTTCCTTTAGCACATAATTATATGGCCGAACGGATAATCGCTGCTGCGCCCGGCCCTTTTAAGCGCAGTTTTTCCGCCCTGGAGCAGCAACTTATCTTTGTGGGCAGTATTTTACCGGATTTTATCTGTGGTATGGGCTTTGACCGCAACGTCTGGCACAGCCAAAGCGCGGATTTTCTCCGCTTTGCCAGGGGCTTCAGCCCACAGGCGGAGGCACTGGCGCTTGGCGTGCGTCTGCATGGCGACGACGGTCTGGGCTTTGATACCTTTGCCGATGAAATCTGGCAGGGGAAAATGGGCTGGTGTTTTCTGCAATGCTTGCCCTACATACCAGATGTGGTGCTGGCCTGTAATCTGCCGCGCGCACTGGCACTCTGGAAGGCTCATAATATGGTGGAACTGGCGGCAGAACTGGAATTGGCCGCGGCTTATCCACAGCTGGGCGAACGCCTGCTTACCGCCGTTAATTCTGACGCGGTTATGGACGAGGTTGGCCGTACTCTGGCCGCCTATACCGACAGCCCCAGCGAGCCGCCCCAAATGCGCCGTATTCTGCGTACAATGAATGAACGCTTTGATGTGCAGGAAACGACAGCCAACGGCTGCGCCCAAAAATATTTGCAGCAGCTGGCCAAACGGCATCAGGTAACCGGCGGCAGCCCGACAGAACTGGCCGCTCTGTTGGAGCAAATACGCCAGGAACTTAAACCCAAACTCTGGCAATGGTTTGATGAAGTATTTGTCCTGCTAAAAACTGCCTGGGAAAAAGAAATTTAATAAATATAATATATATTATAGCTAGTATTTTATGGAGGTATTGTTATGCTGGACAATTTTAATGAACTGAACGCCAATAATCTGAACGATGAAAATTTAGATATGATGAGTGAAATTCTGCTGGAGGAACAAATAATGAATAATATCCTGGCCGAAAAGCAGGAGGCTCGCCTGTTATCTGGCAAAGAGGTGGCCGCCGCTATTATGGACGATAATCTGGCGCGCGCCAGCAAACTGCGGAGCCATAGCTGCAACCCTACTCTGGCCATTTTTCGCATCGGGGAACGCCCAGACGATATTTACTATGAGAACTCTATTAAGCGCCATTGTGAGAAAGTCGGCGTGCGCTGCCAGACGCTGGCGCTGCCGACCAATATCCGGGAAGACGAACTTGCCGCCATGCTCACCCAAACCTCACAGGACCATTCCATTCATGGTATTTTCTTCTTCAGCCCTCTGCCCCATCAGCTGAATGAAACCTATCTGCGCAGTCTTATAAACCCGGCCAAGGACGTGGATTGTCTGTCCCGGGCCGCCCAGGCCGAGTTATACTTCGGCGACTCCGCCCAGGGATTTGCGCCCTGTACCGCCGCCGCCGTTATGGAAATGCTGCGCTATTATCAAATTCCGTTGGTTGGCAAGCAGGTAGTGGTTTTAGGGCGCTCACTGGTGGTGGGGCGGCCGCTGGCGATGCTGCTGTTACATGCCAACGCCACCGTGACTATTGCCCACTCCAAAAGCGAAAACCTGTCGCAAGTTTGCTGGCAGGCGGATATTGTGGTGGCCGCCGTAGGCAAACCGCGGCTGGTGCAAGGCGGCTGGCTGCGCCCCGGTCAGGTGGTTATTGACGTGGGCGCTAACGACGACCCAAATAACGGCGGCAAAATGTGCGGCGATGTGGATTTTGACGCCGCCAAGGGTATGGTCAGCGCCATTACACCGGTGCCGGGCGGCGTTGGTCTGGTAACTACCGCTATCCTCTGCCGCCATGTAATCGAAGCCGCAGAAAGGCAGGTTGGCATAAATGCCTGAAAAATTGGAAAATCCGAACATTCGCATTTATTTGACGCCGCTGCCGCCGGCGGATAATGATATTTTTGCCGACATTCTGGGCGCGCCGCCGCTGGCCTATGACGTGCAGATTTTAACCCCTCAGGCCAGCGTGGGCGATTATTTGCAGGCTATTGAGGACTTTCAGGCGCAAACGCTGGCCGACTGCAAAGGCTGTGACGGCTGCTGCCATGAACGCGCGCCGCTGACGATTGCCGACTGGCAGTTAGCGCAAAACACCCACTCTGATGCGGAGCCAACCGAACAAGAACTGGCTGACTGGCTGCTGGAATGGGCGGAGTTACACTTTTGCGGCCCGGCGGTTGACTTAACTTTAAAACGCACGCCGGCCGGCACCTGTAATTTTTTGCATGAGCAGCAAAAATACTGCACCAGACACCAACAGCGCAGTTTTACCTGCCGTACCCACTGCTGTCTGCCCAAGACGGAGCGCGCCGAAGCTTTGCGCGCCGCGTTGATTAATGCCGGCGAGGACGAGTTAGTGCGTCGGCTGCTGCAAATGCCGGCCGCCGTTCAGCCCTGGAGCAGTCAGCTGGCCTCCTGTAAGCTGGAGGATTACGCCGCCAACGCTTTCTCCCGGCTGCCCATAAACGCCTGGCGACAGGCGCGCATACAGGATTTGCTGGATAAAGCGGACTGGGAATTAATTTATCAACCAACGGCCGGGGCGGAGTAAATTTTAAGGTGTTTGTCAAGTAAAATTTTTGGACATTTTGGACTTCTCTGAACGATTTTAAATTTTTTTGTTGTATTCTGTAAAATAATACCCGATTTTTTGGTTGGCTTCTATTATAAGGTTGTGGAAAATGTGGAAAACTCTGTGCATAACTTCAGCCCTTGACTGGTGCGGCCTGGCCAAATTTATCCCAAACTTATAACCATAATTGGTGGAAAAGCCCAATGCCGTTAGCAGGCACTTTACTTTGTTCGGTGGAAAACCCCACAGCCGTATATTTTTTAGCCCAACACATCAAAAAACCCAAAAATAATTCATGTAATCTGCTGTTTCTTTTTAGATATTAATTTTTAAACATTAATCAGGAGGGAAATTATGACACAAAACAATTTACCAGCCGAAGAAAATGTCAAAAGACTGCCCAGCCGCAGCGAAATACCGGCGGAGTTGAAATGGGACGTGGCCTCGGTTTTTGCCAGTGACGAAGCCTGGGAGGAGGCTTTGGCGCAGACCAGCCAAATGCCGGAGCAGGCTGCCGCTTTTGCCGGCCGGCTTGGTGAAAGCCCGGAGCGGCTGGCAGAATATTTACAGTTTAAGGAAAGTCTGCTGCAAAAGCTGGATAAGCTGTTCCTCTACGCCCAGATGAAGCGCGACGAGGACAACGGCAACCATGTTTATCAGGGCATGGCGGATAAGGCGCAGAATTTGGCCGTGCAGACCTCGGCGGCGCTGGCCTTTGAGGAACCGGAATTGCTGGCGATTGATGAGAACAAGCTGCATGAGTGGCTGCAAACGCCCCAGTTAAAACTTTATCAGCGGTTTTTTGAGGAGTTGCTGCGCCAGAAGCCGCATGTTCGCAACAAAGACGAGGAGGAAATGCTGGCGCTGGCCGGTGAGGTTTGCGCCGCACCGCGCAGTATTTTTGGTATGTTCAACAATGCCGACCTGCACTTCCCCACCGTGCGCGACGAGGACGGCAATCTGGTGGAGATAACCCACGGCAATTATACCCATTTAATGGAAAGTCCCAGCCGGCAGGTGCGGCAGGAAACTTTTAAGGGGCTTTACGCCACTTATGCCGCCTGGCGCAACTCATTGGCCGCCATGCTGGCCGCTAATGTGAAAAAGGACGTTTTTGCCGCCAGAGTGCGCCGGTTTGACAGCGCTCTGCAAGCCGCCCTCTTTGCCGAGGATATCCCGGCCACGGTTTATGATAATCTGATAGACGGCGTGCGCGCCCACCTGCCCCTGTTTTATCGCTATCTGGAGCTGCGCCGCCGCGCGCTGGGCGTGGAAAAGCTGCATCTTTACGATATTTATACGCCGCTGGCCAAGGCGCGCCCCCGGGAAATTCCCTATCAGGAGGCCACAGAGATGGTTTTACAGGCGCTGCGGCCGCTGGGCGAGGATTATATTAACACCGCCAAAAAGGCTTTCAGCGAGGGCTGGGTGGACGTGGCCGAAAATCAGGGCAAAACCAGCGGCGCATATTCCAGCGGCGTTTGGAGCAGCAAGCCCTTTATTCTGCTGAACTGGCAGGGTAATCTGAACAGCGTTTTCACGCTGGCGCATGAGTTGGGCCATTCCATGCATTCCTGGTATTCGCACCAAAATCAGCCTTATATTTATGGCGAATATGAAATTTTTGTGGCGGAAGTGGCCAGCACGGTGAATGAAAATCTGCTGCTGCGTTATCTGCTGAACCGTGAGCAGGACCCGGCTCAACGCCTGCTGCTGGTTAATCATTACCTGGACGATTTCCGCGGCACCGTTTTCCGCCAGACCATGTTTGCTGAATTTGAAAAGATTATTCATGCGGCGGCCGAGGCCGGCGAGGCGTTGTCCTGCAAATATTTCCAGGACACCTATTATCAGCTGAATTTGGATTATTTCGGCTCGGATATGGAGGTTGACCGGGAAATCGACATGGAATGGAGCCGCATACCCCATTTTTACCGCGCTTTTTACGTTTACAAATACGCTACCGGCATGAGCGCCGCCACGGCGCTGGCGCAGGGCATTTTAAGCGGCGACGCGCAGAAAGTTCAGGATTATATCAGCTTCCTTTCCGGCGGTTGCAGCCAAAGCCCCTTGCAGCTTTTGCGCGGCGCGGGTGTGGATATGGACGCCGGCGGCCGCCAAACACTGGACAGCGCCATGCAGGTTTTTGCGGATATGCTTGATGAGTTGGAACAGCTTTTAAACGAAATGCACTAAAATATGACAATTTATGCTTTAGCGGCGGTTAAAAGAATTTTTTATTTTTGCCAACTTTGCAGAAAAAACCCTTGACTTTAATCAGGCATAGTGCTATACTTGAACAAGTATTCAAGATAATAGCTTATTACGCGCAATAAACCAGAAGTTGATTGATTTGGCGATATTTGTTCATTTTCTATGGGTACGAAAAATTTTGACAGGAGGTACCCAAAATGAATAACGGTACAGTAAAATGGTTCAACGCAGAAAAAGGCTTCGGTTTTATTGCTAATGATGAAGGCGGCGACGACGTTTTCGTACATTTCTCTGCCATTCAGACTGACGGCTATCGCACTCTGGACGAGGGACAGAAAGTTACTTTTGAAGTTGAAGCTGACCCCAAGAACCCCAGCAAACTGCGCGCAGCTAATGTTTGCAAAGTTGGCTAAACCAGCTATTTAATCAAACAAAATACAAAGGAACTGTTGAAAATCTTCAACAGTTCCTTTTTTTGCGTGAACATTTAACGCCTGACAAGCAATAGACAAATTCAGGGGTTAGTATAGCGATATGCCAGGTCTTAGCCTTTGCATATCGCTATAAACAGCTAATCAGCCAGCAATTTTTCCGTTTCCTTTAAGCGCTCCGTATTGCCAACATCAATCCACCAGCCTTGCAGGGTGCAATATTCCAAACGCCCCTGCTGTAAAAACAGGCTGTTAACGTCGGTAATCTCCAATTCACCGCGCGCTGAGGGCTTCAGCCGGGGAATTAAATCATAGACATCGGGCGGATAAAAATACAAACCGATAACCGCCAAATCACTGATAAACTGCTGCGGTTTTTCCACCAAACGCTGTATCTGGCCATTTTCTATCACAGCCACGCCATAATCCTGCGGATTTGGCACCGATACCAGAAAAACCTCCGCTTTATCCGGCTTTTTCTGCGCATAGGCCGCCACGGCCGCATTAATATCAGCTTCAAAGAGGTTGTCCACCAGCAGCAGCAAAACATGCCGCTGGGCGCTGAAATCACGACAGAGCGAAAGCGCATGCGCAATGCCCAGAGGTGTTTCCTGCACGACATAGGTTATCGACAGCCCCCATTTGGAGCCGTTTCCTGCAAAGTTTTCAATAACTGTCCGGTTCACCGGATTTACCACCAGCGCCACATCTTTCAGCCCGGCTCCGGCCAGACGCTCCAGACCATAAGCCAGAAGCGGCTTGCCCAGCGCTTCTACCATCGGTTTGCCGCCGCGCTCATTGGGATAGCCCAGACGGCTGCCGGCTCCGGCCGCCAAAATGACGGCGCAAATTCCTGCCAATTCTGCCATTTTCAATCTACACTCCCAGTAATATATATTACATACTATCATAACAAAATATACAACATTTTGCAAGTTCTTTTCATGCTAAAACGTGTTACTTTTCAAAATAAACCGACTATGTTAAAGATTGCATTTCCTTTTCTATTTTTTTCAAATCATTACAAACTGCATTAATCTTTTCGCTTAATAAATATATGGCTCCTGACAATTCACCGGTGTCTGTTATATTGATAGAAGCTGCTAAAAATATGGTATATGCTAAACTATCTATAATATTCATTTTGTTTTGCAAATCTTCTATCCAATTAACAGTTTCTATCAATTTTTCTTCGTCCATTTATAAATCACCCCATTTTTTATATATCAAACATATTATTTCTATTAATTATAACATATAGTCAACTTAAAAGATACGCCATAATATGGCAGTTAATGGGATTTTATAAAATACTTGCACTCTTTAACATAGTTTGCCAAGGATTTAAAAAATGCCAAGGATTTAAAAAATGTACTCTTTAGCATAGTTTGCCAAGGATTTAAAAAACATTGACAGGGAGAGAAAAAAATCGTATAATATATAATTATTAGATAAAAAGCACTATTTTGTAAGTGGAGTTTTGAAATTATGCGATTTTTACGGTTAATAATTTTAAGTATGTTAATGTTGGTTTTGGCTGTTCAGCCAGCGTTGGCTTTTGATACCAGCAAGGACGACCAGCTGTTAATGTTGGTAAACCGGGAGCATACTTTGGACGCAAGCTGGCAGCCCAATGACCTTTTGGATATTGCCAAGCTGGCACCAAGCACCAAGGGCGTTATGCAGCTGCGCGACGCGGCGGCTAATGCTTATATCAGAATGTATACTGCTTATAAGGAAGAAAAAAATTTAACGCTGAACACAATTTCCGGTTTTCGGAATTATAATGTACAAAAACAGCTGTTTAACGGCAAAGTAGCCAACCGGCAGCGCGCCGGCCAAAGCTATAAAACGGCTTATAACAACACGCTGCTTTATACGGCTTTGCCGGGAACCAGCGAGCACCAAACTGGTCTGGCGATTGACGTGAGCAATAACGCCGGCCTTTCGGACAACTTCCGCAATACCGAGCAAGGACAATGGCTGCTGGCTAACTGCTGGAATTATGGTTTCATTTTGCGCTATGATAATAACAAAACCGCGCTGACTGCGGTGGCCTATGAGCCATGGCATTATCGTTATGTCGGTTTGCCCCATTCATTGATTATGCGCGACCGGGGGTGGGTGTTGGAAGAATATATGGACGCGCTGCATAAACTGCCGGCCGGCAGCTATATGGAATATGCCGACCCGGCTAATGCAGAAATGGTTTATCGCATTTACTATACCCAGGATACAACCCAGGAATTTGCAGACGTTATCAATATATCCAGCGACAACTGTGGCGGCTATGTTATCACTACCCACGTACATAAAGTGGAAGATTTATTGGTTGCCTGGTCTGAAATAGCTTTGCGGACGCCGCCTATTCCGGCCAGCTTAAGTTAAAAAAATGCTAAAAATAAAAACCCCCCAGGTTTTTCGCCCGGGGGTTTATTTTATGCCGTTTCCTCTGCTTCTGGTTCAGGCTGATTTTTCAAAGGCACCTCTACCGAATGTTTAACCACATAATCCCAACGGTCATTTTCTGCGTTGGTCTGCTCATAACAGGTAAAATCCAGCCGCAGGCAATCGGTTTGCGGATAAAAACGCAGGCGTTCTATCGGTTGGCCGTCATATGTGGGCGCGCCCACATAATCAAAACTGCATACGATATGCGGCAGCGGCCAGCAGTTAATGTCACGCCAATATATTTGCGCCGGGGTTTGCTCGTCTTTACGCCGGGCAGCTTTGCCGGGGGTATAGAAATAGCAGCGGTTACCGCTGGCCGCCAAAAACAACTCGCCGGGATTGGTGACCGCTGTGAAAAGCGTTTGGCCGCTTTGCGCATCAACCAGCATTAACTCACCGCCGGTCAGCGCGCCGTCAACGAAGCCGTTATAACGCGTTTTTCGCCAGGTTTCCATGCAAAGCCAAAGCGCGCCCTCGCCGGTTTCTTCATCATAAGGCAGCAAAATACCACAGTTAGCCATGATTACACCGCGCGTTGCAGCCTCGCCGCGCACCGTCAGCAGTTCCCGCCGCTGTAAGGCCGGCAGATTTTCCGTATACTCCGCAAGCATTGCCCCCTGCGCGTCCAAAAGCTGCACCGCCGAAGCGTCCGCCGACGCAACTGCCAAATGCAGGGGCGTGCCGTCTATGGGCAACTGCGCGTCTCGGTTGTATGGGTCATGGGAATATCCAGACTCATAAACAATATCATACATCTCCACGCTGGCCGTTTGTCCGCCGCAGGACGTTAAAAGCAAAAGCCCCAGCAACATACAACAGGCTAATTTTTGTTTATAATGACGATAAAATTTTTTTCTATTATCAGGCATTGACATATTTACAAACTTCCTATATAATATTAAATGAAAAGAGTCATTCGCTTTCGGCGACTAACTCCCTAGAAATGTAAAGCTAAAAAAATAGCCGCGGTCTTTTGCAGGAGAGCGGCTATTTTTGTTTACAATTTTCTTTCAAAAAATCAGCAACTTGAATTATCAGCTGAACAGCCTGCATAATTAAAGCTACGACACTTATCCAGAACATCGCAACACCCCCTCTCTCGTTACATGTAAGCGAGAGAGGGTTCCCACCCTCTCGTCACTTCGTTAAAAACGACGTGGATACGCGAGGGTTAACCGCTTCATCAAGCAAATCTACTCTTTTCGTCAATTATTTTATCATATCAACCGACAAAATGCAACCTATTTTAAATAGCTATTGACATCAGAACATTTGTTTGTTAAAATATAGGTATCAATATTGCAAATTTATCAATCAGGGAGGAACAGGCAATGGAATTTAAGCTGCACAGTGATTATAAGCTGACAGGCGACCAACCACAGGCTGTGGACGCACTCTGCGCCGGTCTGGCCGCCGGAGCGCCGCACCAGACGCTTTTGGGTGTGACGGGCAGCGGCAAAACTTTCACTATGGCCAATGTGATTGCGCGCAGCCAGCGCCCGGCGTTGATAATCGCCCACAACAAAACGCTGGCCGCCCAGCTTTATGGCGAATTTAAGGAATTTTTTCCGGAAAACGCCGTGGAGTATTTTGTGTCCTATTATGATTATTACCAACCGGAAGCTTATATTGCCCGTTCCGACACCTATATTGCCAAAGACGCTTCTATTAATGATGAAATTGAAAAACTGCGCCATTCCGCCACGGCTGCGCTGCTGGAGCGGCGTGATGTGATTGTGGTGGCTTCAGTTTCCGCCATTTATGGTCTTGGTTCACCGGAATTTTATCAGAATATGACGATTTCGCTGCGCGTCGGCCAAAACTTTGGCCGTGATGATTTGCTGCGCAAACTGGTGGACATTCAGTACACGCGCAACGACATGGATTTGCACCGCGGCACTTTCCGGGCCAAGGGCGATGTGGTGGAGATTTTTCCGGCCGGTTATACTGATGTAGCCGTACGTCTGGAATTTTTTGGCGACGAGGTGGAAACCATAGCCGAGGTTAACACCGTCACCGGCGAGGTGCTGCACCGTCTGCCCCACATCAGCATTTACCCCAACAGCCATTATGTGACCGGCGACGCCACCATGGAACGCGCCCTGCATGATATCAGAGAGGAATTAAAGGAGCGGCTGGCTGTGCTTAAGGCGGATAATCGTCTGTTGGAGGCCCAGCGGCTGGAGCAGCGCACCAATTTTGACCTGGAAATGCTGGAGGAAATCGGGCATTGTCAGGGGATTGAAAATTATTCCCGCCATATGGACGGCCGCCAGTCTGGCGAACCGCCCTACACTCTGTTAGATTATTTCCCAAAGGATTTTGTGCTGCTGGTTGACGAAAGTCATGTTACCCTGCCGCAGGTGCGCGGCATGTATGAGGGCGACCGCTCGCGCAAGCAATCGCTGGTGGAATATGGTTTTCGTCTGCCCTCGGCGATTGATAACCGACCACTGCGCTTTGCCGAATTTGAGGAGCGCGTGCACCAGGCCATTTATGTTTCCGCCACGCCCGGTGATTATGAACTGGCGCACTCACCGGAAGTGGTGGAGCAAGTTTTGCGCCCGACCGGGCTGGTTGACCCTCAAATTGAAATGCACCCCATTGATAAACAGATTGACCACCTGCTGGGTGAAATTCATAAAACTATCAAGGCCGAGGGACGCGTTTTGATTACCACCCTCACCAAGCGCATGGCCGAGGATTTAACCGATTATCTGAATGAAGCCGGCGTTAAAGTGCGCTATCTGCATAGTGACGTGAAAACACTGGAGCGCATGGCGATTGTGCGCGATTTGCGGCTGGGTAATTTTGACGTGCTGGTGGGTATTAACCTGTTGCGCGAGGGTTTGGATATTCCCGAGGTGCAGCTGGTAGCCATTTTGGACGGCGACAAGGAAGGCTTTTTGCGCTCTCACCGCTCTCTAATTCAGACGATTGGCCGGGCGGCGCGCAATGTGAATGGCCGCGTGATTATTTATGCCGATAACATGACCGATTCTTTACAGGCCGCTTTAAGCGAAACCCAGCGCCGTCGTGATATTCAGCTGGCTTATAATCAGGAGCATGGCATTATACCGCAGACGATTAAAAAGGAAGTGCGCGATTTAATTAGCGCTATCCTGCCGGAAACCGCCGCCGAGGATTTGACGGCCGACAAGAAAGGTTATGCCAAGCTGACGCGTCGGGAACGGGAAAAAGTTATTCGCAATTTGGAGAAAGAAATGCGCGAGGCCGCGCGCCGGCTAGAATTTGAAAAAGTCGCAGAAGCGCGCGACCTGATTATGGAATTAAAGGCAATGAGCAATTATGCATGACATCTGGAACCCCTGGCATGGCTGCATTAAAAAAAGCGAGGGCTGTGCCAACTGTTATATGTATTTTCTGGACAAAATCCGCGACCAAAACGGCGCAGATATTTACCGCACCAAAAATGGTTTTGATTATCCACTACAAAAAGACCGCCACGGCGCTTATAAAATTAAAAGCGGCGAAACGGTGCGCGTTTGTATGAC
>CANSKT010000003.1 GCA_947647555.1 uncultured Peptococcaceae bacterium
TTACAGCGCAGATTACAGATATTAGACACAAAAAGCACCGTTTGCAGCGGCCGTGTCTGCCCCAGAATACGGGAACGGAAGAACCACCAGGGCAGGTAAAATAATTTTTTCAGCATATAAAACCCCATATCAAATAAAATTTATCCGGCTTAAAACAGATAATCCAGCCAACAAGCGGCCAGACTGCAAAGGCTGAACCAAACCATCAAATTGCGCGCCAAATACCAGCGCACCATAAACCACTCCAGCTTCTGCGCACAAATTGCCGGCCAGTTAGCCATCGGCCCAAACCACCAAAGACGTGGAAAGGGCTGATGCGGCGCGCGCAGCCAAACCTTAACCGAAGCATAAGCGGCGGCGGCCAAAGGCAGCGCCAGCAGCGTCAGCAGCCAGGCCGAGGAAAACACCTGCGCAATAGTCAGAATTTCCATAATACCAAACGCGCCAAAGGTAAAGATAAAACTGCCCCAGCGTTTAGCGTCAGGTGTTGGCAGAATTTCCGGCAGGGAACTTTTGCCGGCATATTTATCCGGCGCAATATCCAAAAGTGAATGAACATAAGCAACATTGCAGACCAACAGCCCCATGGAAACAGCCAGCGGCCAGATGACAAAATCCAGACTGCCGCAGGCCGAAAGATACACACCCAACATCAGCAGGGGGCCAAAGATAATACCAATGATAATTTCGCCCAGACCATGATAGCTTAAACGCAGCGGCGGCGCGGAATAGAAGAAGCCCAGAAACAAACATAAAACCACCGGCCAGAGAATGACGGAGCCGCGCACCAGCAAGATGGGCAAACCGCAAAGGCAGGCCGCCGCGCCAAAAGCCAGACAGGCCAGCAACAACTCCGACTGCGTAGCCGAGCCGTTTAACAGATACGGACATTTGCTGGTACGCGCCTGTTGTCCCTTGGCCGCCAGCTTCCGCCGATAATCGCTTTTCAGCTTACTATAATCAAAATAATCATCAAACAGGTTCAGGCTCAAGTGCGCCAGCGCCACGCCCAACACCGCCAGTAACCCCCAAAACAAAGAAAAGTCCGCTGGCCGCTGACTGGCCGCCAGTCCCAACGCCACCGTCGCCGGTAACAAACTCTGCGGCAAAGCCACCGGCCGGGCATTTTTAAACCAAAAGCCAATTTTCTCCCAAATAAACATCACCATTTTGCTCCTTTCAAACTGTACACTTCTTACATTATTATAATATTAAATCTTTTCAGCCATTTAAACTTGAGCCGGTTAAATTTTTCGGTTTATTAAAACCTGTTCAGTTTCTTAAAAAATTTTACCGGCAAATTTGTAATTAAAGCTTTTAATTTCCGTCGCTATTGTTTATTATATATTTATTAAACCCTATCGTCAAGCAAGCGCCCAAATTTTTTTAATTTTTTGCCAAATCTATGTGGCATTTCTGGCTGTTGCCGGGTGTTATAAATAGAACTCTATCAGAAAGGAAGCAACTCTATGCCTTTTGTCGATGAACATCAGGATTTCAATCAGCTGATTGAACGCCAGGGGCAGTTGGTTTATAAACTGGCCTATGCTCGTTGCGGCAATCAGGCTGATGCAGAGGATATCTTTCAACAGGTTTTCCTGCGTTATCTGACCAAAAAACCGGTTTTTGTCGATGCAGAGCATGAAAAAGCCTGGTTTATTCGGGTTACCCTTAACCGCAGCAAAAGCCTTTGGAGTTCTGCCTTTCGCCGCCATACCCAACCCCTGGAGGATAATTTAACCGCGGAAAACGCGGCGCCGGATTTTCTGAGCAGTCGGGAGGATTTAGTTGATTTGGCAGAGGCGCTGAAACGCCTGCCGCCGGATTATCGTGTTTTAATTCACCTTTTCTATTATGAAGACCTGTCAACGGCGGAAATTGCCCAAATGCTGGAAAAAAGAGAGGGAACAGTGCGCATGCAGTTAACCCGGGCGCGGCGGCAATTACAGGACATATTGACGGGAGGTGAAGAAATCGCAGCCGCGGTGAAATAACCACAAATGAAAGCAAATGGAAAAACTTTTATATCAAACAGAATTTTTTAATTTAAGGAGGCGGAAAAAATTGACCATTGATAAAAACTCGGATTTAAATGCTCCCTTTGTTCCGGCCTATCGTGAGCTTTTTGACAATATCCGCCCCAGCGAGCAGCTTTTGACGGCCACGCGCAGTCTTTATACGACACGCCCCCGGCAAACGCTGGCTTTTCCCCGGAGGGTATGGCCGGCCGCAGCAGCCAGCTTATGCGCAGCCTGCTTGCTGCTCACCATCGGTTTGCAGCTTTGGCCGCAGCCCGAGGAGATATCACCGCCCGGCAACATAGTGCGCACAGCCAGTCAGCTGCCAGAACAATCCGTTGCCCGTAGCGTTATGCCAGACGATGCAGTAATCGAACGCTCCGCATACGATACCGAGCAAAGCATTATGCCGCTGTCTGACAACACTGTTGCCCCCAACACACCGGAAATTTACAGCTATCCGATGCTTAAACAAAACGACCAGGTGCTCAAGCCATTTATCAGGCCGACAGAATTTATCTACTGTTCCCAGCCGGTCAATATCTGGCAGATTATGCCGCAGTGGGCGGCCAGAGCCTTGAGCTGGTTAACACTGTGGTAGGTTAATCAGAATTTTATTTGCAATAACCCAGCCGTTCCAGTTAAAATGCGGCTGGGTTATATGTTAGATACCAAAAACCGTCGGGCCATAACCCGACGGTTTTGTATATATTGCAGTTAGATATTTTCCTTTCTTATTGCAGCTTCAGTTCATAACCCATATAATTAATGCTGGCAATCTCTTCAAAATTCAAAATCTCGCCGAACTCAAAAATAATCTGATAACGCGAGCCGTCGCTGTTAGAGCCGCCGCCTCTGGTCGGCAGAACCGTGCCGTCCTTAAGCGTAACGGTAAAGTAATCAAAATCGCTCAAGATATCGCCCAGCTTAACCTCTGCCGGACTATCCGCATAATCAAACCGTAACTCGGTGCCGTCGTCCAGAATTTCCACACCGCCGCCCTGCGGCTCCACATAACCCTCCGGCGCCACATAGCCCTCGGCGTTGCTAATCTGCAAATCCAAAATCATGGTAAGCGGTGAAATTTCCAAACTGGCCAACTGAACTTCAGCCTCGCCCAGCATAATCGTCAAATCCTGCGCAATCACCTGACTGCTCGGCGTATAATCAAGCTTAAAGCTTAATTTCCATTCGCCAGCCGCCACCGTAGTATAATCCATCTTTTCCATATCATAAAGCTTCAAATCGCCCAGCGTCAAATCCACATTCTGCCCTTGCAGAGAAGCATCGGCATTTAAGCACAGCATCATGCGAACACGGTTATCCGTCGGGTCATCGTCCGGCAGGGTTTCAAAATTATAACCGCAGCCGTTGCTCTCAGAAAGCCAGACATAAGCCTGATCCCATTGATAACTGCCCTCAGCCAGCACCACGCCCTCCGGCGCAACAAAGTTCAGCAGCACATAAACCGTTTGTTTATCGCCCAAAACCTGCTCCACGGTAAGCGTAGCGCCATTATTGGTAACCTGCTGATTAATTTCCTGGCCGGATTGCTGCGGCAGCTGACCATTTGAAGCATTAAAGAAGCCCAAGAAATCCTTATTCAGTGCAAATTCCGCCAAAGCCAGAGAACTCATCACCAGCAGCATCACGGCGGCCAGCGTAAAAACCAACAAGCGGCGGCGCGGCAGTCCCCGGCGCTGATTACGGCGCGGCGCGGCGGCGCCCGGCGCTGTTCTATTCAATGTCTGCTGTAAAATTTTCTGCTGCTCCGCATCAGAAAGTTCCTGCGGCAATAATAAATCTGTATTAAAATCGTTTGGCATAATATATCCCTCCATTAATTCTTGTATCGTCAATTCCTGGTAATTATCCTGCTGATAATTTGGTTTAAATTCGGGCGTATTATTTCTGGTCATAGTTCGATACCCCTTTCCACTAAGGCTTTTTTCAGCCGCAGCCGCCCCTGATACAAACGGTTTTCCACAGCCTTAGCCTCCAACCCCAGTCGGCTGGCGATAGCGTTAACGCGTTCGCCAAAATAATAGCGCAGAATAAAAATATCACGGTCTGGCTGCGGCAGGGAGTCCACACATTGCTGCACCAACTGTTGCCGGTCAGCCGCGGCCAACTCATCAGCCGGGTCGGCCCAAACGCCCAACGCATTTTCGTCCTGGGGCAGTTGCAGCCAATCAGTGCGCCCAAGCTGACGCAGACGGTCTATCGCCACATGCCGGGCAATACCGCAAAGATAGCTTTTCAAACTACGCCCCGGTTGAAAATTTGCCGCATTTTGATAAAAACGCCAAAATACCTCTGACGTACACTCCTCCACGTCCTGGGGTCTGGCCGCGCCAAGCGTCCGCCGAATTACGGCCTGCACCAGGCCGCCATACTGTTCTATGGCCGCCGCCAGCCCCTGCTCCGGCTGCTGACGCAAGGCCAAAAGCAACCTCTGCTCATCTGGCGCATTACAAATAACCATCATATCCTCCTGCTTAACCGCCGCCCGGAACACTCTCTGTTCCAAAAGGCCCTGCTCATTATGTGTGCTAAACATAACTGCCTCCTGGTGGTCTGTACACTACCACAAAAATTTATTTTCACAATTTATTAAAATATTTCTCAAAGCCTCCAGAAGATAAGCGCGCTTTAATCTTCACCTATTAATTCGTTAATTTTTTTAAAATCACTTACGCTTTTTTTATTTTTTTCCAATTTTTTTAAAACAAAAGAGAGTTATGCAAGCATAACTCCCTTAAATCAACAACAATCTTAAGCAAAACCAGTTAATTATTTAATATACGCCAAGGGGTCCGTGGTCTGGCCATCAATAATCACTTCAAAATGCAAATGACTACCAGTGCTTCTGCCGGTACTGCCCTCCGTACCAACCTGCTGGCCAATAGCTACCTCATCACCAACGCTCACCATAATACTTTGCATATGCGCATATCTGGTCTGCAAGCCATCACCATGGCTGAGTACAACCTGATTGCCATATGAACCATAATAACCAGCCGTAACCACCGTGCCGGCTTTGGCCGCCCAAACCGGGTCGCCAGTTTCGCCGTCAATATCCAGACCAGTATGATTATCACTGCTGCGCGCTCCATAATAGGAACTAATACGCGTGGCCGTAGTTGGCCAAATCATGCCGGCGTCCGTGGCCTGCTGCAAGGAACGGGAAGCTGTGCGCACCACAGCACCCTCCAAAACAATTTCATCAACCGCTTGTACCAGCGTATTAGAGCTTATTTCCTGCCGGGCAATTTCCTGACCGTTTTCCTGCGCCACCTGGATTGTTACCTCACGGCTGCCATTAACGCCAGTCTGTTTGGTTTTGGTCTGACCATAACGCAAGGTGCCGTCCGTTTCAAAACGTGTCTGATAAGGAACTTCCTCAACCTTGGTTTTCTCCAAAATAACCAGAACCGTCACAGGCGCCGTGCCGGTCAGGCTGGTGTCTTTCATGGCCAGCTTGGCCTCGTCTAAATTCAACAGGTCAGAAACAAAAACCTCTTTGGGCGCAACTTCAACTTCCTGCTTAAATTTAACCTCCAACACCTGCATGGTGTCGTCCTCCGGCAGATAGGTTTTTTTCAGGTTGTCCAAAGCTTCTGTAGCAATTTCCACACTTGCTACGCTCAACAACTGCGAACCCTCAACCCGAATTACCGCGCCATTAGTTTTCAGCCTGGTAGTCATCGCCAAGACCGCTTCAGCGTTGCCGCGGCTCAAAACCTCGGAGTCATCGCGCGCCTGTTCCGCCACCTGGACATTCTCAGCAAAAAAAACCTCATTACCAACAAGCTTACTCTGCTCGGCCAAATAATCAGCAATAACCGCTTCTGCCTGCGCCTGGTTTTTCAGCACCGCCACCTGCTGGCCATCAACCAGAATAGCCGCCGGCTGCCCAGGCATAAGTACAGTAACTGCCAGCGCCAGCAACAAAACCAAAGCCGCCGCGCAACCGCCCAGAAAAACCTTGCCTTTTAATGATAAACGCTGGGCACACCGCAGGTTTTGAGCCTGCACATCTTCAACCGCCACTGTAGCCGGCTTGGTTACAGTGGCCTTATTGCTTCCAGCCTCTGCCTCCGCAGAATTTTTCAAAGAACCTTCATCATGTTTTTCATAAAAATGTTCGTTTGACATAAAGCCTCCCTTACATGTTCACGTTTCGGTTAAAACGGGCAAACACAAAATTTTTTCACAAAAATTGCCCCAAATCACTTCAAAATTCTAACCGAACCGCTGTCTTTACCCGCAAATCTGCACACGATGAGCCGCCAATGCTTCAGGCTAGCTATATTATAGCACACTTTGTGCCAAAAATCAAGTCATGCCAATTTTGGCTTTCCCCAAGGAATACACAAAAAAACCTATTCCTCGGCCAGCTGCTCCAGTTTTTGCAAACGATGATACAAACCAGCCTTGGAAATAGGCTTATCAAACAGGCGCGCCAACTCCAACAAAGAAAGTTCCGGGTTTTCCAGACGCAGCGCCGCCGTTTCCTGCAAGGCTTTGCTCAAACCAACCAGCCCCCCGGCTGCCGCCAGACGTTTAATCGCCTGAACCTGCCGCTGTGCCGCGTCAATCGTTTTATCGGTATTCGCCGTATCACAGTTAATCACCCGATTAACATTGTTGCTGGTATCTTTCATAATTTTCACATTTTCCAGCTGCAACAGCGCCCCATGCGCGCCGATTACATTCAAAAAATCACTTATCTGCGTGCTGTCCTTGCAATAAACCAGAAAATGCCCCTTGCGCTCGGACAGCTTAAAATTCAGTTGATAAACCGCGGCCAGCGCCAGCAGAAAATGCGCCTGATAAATGTCCTGACAGACAATTTCCAAATGATAACTGCGTTTTGGATCGCTGACAAAACCATTCCCCAGAAAAGCGCCGCGCAAATATGCTCGCTGACAACATTCGCCCCGAAAGACCTCGCCAACACCCCGGCCGGCCGGCTCAAAACTGTGGTTCAGCGCCCAGGGGTTGCCGTCCGGAATTTGCCCCAGCCGCGCCAAAATCTGGCGAACCTCGGCCTGCGGCGGAATACGCAGGGTGTAAATTCGGCTTTTCTTAAAATGCTGACTATCGCGCATCAGAATTTCCGCACGCAGCTGCCAAAGTTCCTTAACCAGCTTAAAATAACGCCGCGCCAAAGCCGCGTTGCTGGTAGCGGCCAAAACGCCAGGCTGGCCGTCCCGGCCGCCGCTCAGGCTGATATTGCCGCTCATGCGCAGAAAAGCCAAAAACTCCGCCTCCCGGCAACAGCGTTTGCTGGTATTTATTCTTAAAAGCTGTTCCTTGACCTCGGAAGTAAAAGACATCTAATCCCCACCAATCCAATCAAAGCGCATACTCGCGCAGCCTTAATTCACGCCGCAGAACCTCGGCCAGCTTCTGCCGGTTATGCTGCCAGACATTTTGACTATCCACAAAATCAGCCGTCACCAACTGCGCGCCGCAGGCCAGCAACTTGGCTTCATCACACACCAGCGGCACAGAGCCGCCCTGCTGCAATTCAGCCAGCAAAGCCGGCGCATATTCCCCCACATTAGCGATAACCTTATCAATCAGATGACCGCCAAACCCCGTTGTCCGGCGAAAATGATACTCCAAAGCAGCCACGCAACGGCTCAACTCCGCTGCCGGCATCTCCCCCGGCTCCGTCGCCATGTTGCTGATATAATAAACCGGTGCCCGGCTTTGCTTAACCGCCGCCGCCAACCCCGATACCAGCAGGTTGCTGATAAGGCTGGAATACATGCTGCCCGGGCCGATAAATATGTAATCGGCCTGCGCCACCGCCTGCAAAACCTCAGCGCGCGGCTGACATTCCGGCATGAGAAAAACTTCCTTAATCTGGCGCTTATCCGCCGCAATTTCAACCTCGCCGGCCAGCCGGGTGCCGTCTTCCAAAATTGCCCCCAGCGCCACATCGTCAGTTGTTACCGGCAATACGCGCCCCTGAATTGCCAAAAGCGCAGAAAGACGCTGCGTGGCCTCCGCAATATCCACACCATCGGCCTGCATAATCGCCGCCAGCAGAATATTGCCCACATTATGGCCGCAAAGCGTGCTATCATCAGGGAAACGATAACAAAGCAATCTTTCCATCTCCGGCTCACTGCGGCTTAAAGCCAGCAAACAACTGCGCACATCGCCCGGCGGCTGCATGCCAAAATCCGCGCGCAGCTTGCCGCTGCTGCCGCCGTTATCCGTCATCGCCACCACGGCCGTCGGCGCACAGCCCAAACCTTTCAGCACACGCAGCAGATTGCCCAGACCAGTTCCGCCGCCAATCGCTACAATATGCAAATCCTCGGCATTCTTATATTTCATTAAATTTTCCCACTCTCAACGTATTTCGGTAAATCCCGGTGTAAAACGCGAATATTAATGCCCTGATTTTGCGCAGCCAAAAGCCGCCGCCCCAATTCCTCGGCAATCGCCACCGAGCGGTGCCGGCCGCCCGTGCAGCCCACCGCAATACCCAAATGCTGTTTGCCCTCCGCCACATACTGCGGCAAAAGTTCCAGCAGCAAATCTGTATATTTCAGCAGAAAACTCTGCGTCACCGGCCGCTCCAGCACAAAATCGCGCACCGGCGCGTCCTGGCCGCTTAAAGGCTTCAGTTCCGGCAAATAAAAGGGGTTGGGCAAAAAGCGAACGTCCATCACCAAATCCACATCAATCGGCAAACCATATTTAAACCCGAAAGAAAGCAGACTAACCTGCAAACGCCCCTCCTCGCCGCCTTGCAGCAACGCCGCCGCCTGTTCCTTAAAATCCTGCACTTTCAAACCGCTGCTGTCAATAATCAAATCAGCCTGACCGCGAATACCCTGCAAACGCTGGCGCTCCTCCTGAATACCCTCCAGCAGTCCGCCCCGATAAGCCAGTGGGTGCCGCCGCCGCGTTTCCTTATAGCGCCGCACCAGAATATCATCAGAAGCCTCAAGAAATATTATTTCATATTTGATGCCTTTATTCTTTAATTCCTGTAAAACCAGGGTTAAATCCTGAAAAAATTTGCCGCCGCGCACATCGGCCACCAACGCCACCTTATTATATTCAGACTGCGCCTGACAAATCAACTCCACAAATTTTATAAACAGGTTGGGCGGCAGATTATCCACACAATAATAGCCCATATCCTCCAAAACCTGTACAAAATTGGTCTTGCCTGCGCCGCTCATACCCGTAACGATTTTTAATTCCATAATTTAACACCTTTGCACAATTTATTGCTCCGCATGGGGCGCAGATCTTCGACCCGCTCCGCTCATACCTGTAACTATTTTTAATTCCATAATTTAACACCTTCTGACTATCCCCGTTCATGCAAATAAGCATACAAACTACGCGCCGAACGCTTATTCATAGTATCCACCAGCGCCAACTCCTCCTCGCTGGCCGCCATAATATGCTCCAATGAGCCAAAAGCGTGCAGCAACGCCACTCGCCTGGCCGGACCAATCCCCGGCACATCATCAAGCGCACTGGCCTTTTGCCCTTTCTCACGTAGCCGCCGCTGATAGGTTATGCCAAAGCGGTGGGCTTCGTCACGCACACGCTGCAAAAGCTGCAACCCCGGGCTGCTTTTCGGCAGAATAATCGGCTCCGGGTCATGCGGCCGATACAGCCATTCATCACTTTCCGCCAAACCAAAAACCGGAATTGTCCCCAACAAACCCAGCGTTTCCAAAATATCCACAGCCACCGCCAGCTGACCCTTGCCGCCGTCAATCAGCAGCAAATCCGGCCATTCCGCCATCGGTGCTTCTTCCAGCTTCAACTCGCCGGCTTTCAGCTGCTCGCGCTGGCTGATACCCCAGCCCATACGCCGCGCCACCGCCTCGCGCATAGCCATATAGTCGTCGCCGTTGGTCTGCCCCTTGATGCGCATATGCCGATAAAGCGCTTTGGCCGGCTGACCGCCCTGAAACGTCACCATAGCAGAAACCGTATACGTCCCCTGCCAATGGCTGTTATCAAAACATTCAATCCGCCAGGGCGCTTTGGGCAGATTAAGCGCCTGCTGCAATTCGGCCAAAGCCTCGCCACCAGCCGCCTTTTTATAACTCTGTTCCTCCAGTTCCCGGTTCAAAACCAACTCCGCATTATGCTGCACCAATTCCAGCAGCCGCTTTTTTTCACCAATCTTGGGCGCAAACAGATTAACCCGGCCGCCGCGCTTCTGGTTCAGCCAATCATTGAGCGTATCCATATCGGTCAGCGGCTCGCTCAAACAGATTTCCGGCGGAATAAAATCAACGCCACTGTAATACTGACAAATAAAGGCTGAAAGAATATGCTCCGCCTGATTATCGCCATGATTATCCAGAAAGAAATGTTCCCGGCCAACCACCTTGCCCTCGCGCACAAAAAATACCTGCACCGCCGCCAGACTTTCATCAGCGGCCAGCGCCACCGCCAGCATATCCCGGTTATCGCTGCCGGCGTCCATATACTGCTTGCTTTGCACCAGCTTAATGGCGTTAATGCGGTCGCGCAGCTGGGCGGCCTCCTCAAAACGCAGTTCATCAGAAGCGCGCCGCATCTGCTCATTCAAGTCAGCCAGCATGCGGCTGCTTTTGCCCTCCAAAAACTGCACCACCTGCCGGCACATCTCCCGATAAGCCTGCTTATCCACCTTGCCGGTACAAGGCGCCAGACAACGGCCAATATGAAAATTCAGACAGGGACGTTTCTGTTGCCGAAAATTACGGTTGGTACAGGTACGCAACGGAAAAATCTCACGCAGCAGCTTCTCCGTGATGTGCATAGCGCCGGCGCTGACATACGGGCCAAAATAACGGCTGCCGTCGTTTTTCACCGAGCGCACCTCTATCAGCCGCGGATATTCCTCGCTCATGGTCACCGCCAAATACGGATAATGCTTATCATCGCGCAGCATGATGTTGTATTTGGGCGCGTATTCTTTAATCAGATTGCTTTCCAGCACCAGCGCTTCCGTGGCCGAGGATACCACAATCCACTCCAACTCCTCCACCACGCGCATCTGGGCGGCAGTTTTCGGCGCCAGCCGGCTCTCCGCCTGAAAATAGGAGCGCACTCGTTGCTTTAGGGATTTGGCCTTGCCCACATAGACCACCTGACCGTCCGCATCGCGCATAATATAAACGCCCGGACTGGCTGGCAGTTCTGCCAATTTTTCTTTTAATTTTGGATTTGCCATTTTTCTCTCTTGACTTCTATTTACTCAATATAAATGTTTCACAGTTAAGCAGATGCGCCACTATTGCAGCTTTGAGCGCAAAAATTGCCCGGTATAGCTGCTCTCAACAGCAGCAATCTCCTCCGGCGTGCCGGTAGCCACAATCTGACCGCCCCGGCCGCCGCCCTCCGGCCCTAGGTCAATAATATAATCCGCGCATTTGATTACGTCCAGATTATGCTCAATCACCAGCACCGTGTTGCCGGCCTCAACCAGACGATTAAGCACCTCCAGCAGCTTTTTAATATCAGCAATATGCAGGCCGGTAGTAGGCTCGTCCAGAATATAAAAACTCTGCCCCTGACTGCGCCGGGAAAGTTCCGACGCCAGCTTAATGCGCTGCGCCTCGCCGCCGGAAAGGGTAGTGCCGCTCTGCCCCAGCTGAATATAACCCAGTCCCACGTCCTGCAAAACCTGCAATTTATGCGCAATCCGCGGCACATTGGCAAAAAACTCGTTGGCTTCGTCCACCGTCATCGCCAAAACGTCGGCAATACTCTTGCCCTTATATTTAATATCCAGCGTTTCCCGATTATAGCGCTGTCCCTTGCAGACCTCACAAGGCACGTAAACATCAGGCAAAAAATGCATCTCAATTTTAATAATACCGTCGCCCTTACAGGCCTCGCAACGGCCGCCGCTGACGTTAAAGCTAAAACGCCCCGGTTTATAGCCGCGCATTTTGGCCTCCGGCAACTGCGCATACAAATCGCGTATAAGACTGAACAGACCGGTGTAAGTGGCCGGATTGGAGCGCGGTGTGCGGCCAATCGGGCTTTGGTCAATATCAATTACCTTTTCCAGATTTTCCAGCCCGTCAATCTGGCGGAACTTGCCCGGCTTGGTGTGAGCGCGGTTCAGCCGATTAGCCAGTGTTTTATACAAAATTTCATTGATAAGCGTACTTTTACCGCTGCCGGAAACCCCGGTTACACAAATAAATTTACCCAGCGGCAGTTCCACATCAATATTTTTCAGATTATTTTCAGTGCAGCCCCAAAGCTTCAGCATTTTACCGCTGCCAGGCCGCCGCAACTGCGGCACCTCAATCTGCTGTTTGCCGCTTAAATATTGGCCGGTGATAGAAGAAGCGCAACGCATTACCTGCTGCGGCGTGCCGCTGGCCACCACCTGGCCGCCGTTGCGCCCGGCGCCAGGGCCAATATCCACCAGATAATCAGCCGCCAGCATCGTTTCATCGTCATGCTCCACCACAATCACGGTATTGCCCAAATCGCGCAGACGTTTCAGCGTGGCAATCAGCTGACAGTTATCGCGTTGGTGCAGGCCAATGCTCGGCTCGTCCAGAATATACAGCACGCCCACCAATGATGAGCCAATCTGGGTAGCCAGCCTGATGCGCTGCGCCTCGCCGCCGGAAAGAGTGGAAGCCGCCCGGGAAAGCGTCAGATAATCCAGCCCCACATTTACCAAAAACTCCAACCGCGCTTTGATTTCCTTAAGCACCATATGCACAATGCTCTCCTCGCGCTCCGATAGCTGCAAGCCGGCAAAAAATTGCTGCGCTTCAAAAATTGTCATCTCGCTCAAATGATGAATATTCAATTCCTGCGGCCGCCCCTGCTCATCCAGATAGGTCAGCGTAACAGCCAGAACCTCCGGCTTCAGGCGCGCGCCATGACAATCCGGGCAGGGACTTTCCACCATATATTTTTCAATTTCCTCGCGGATAAAATCAGATTCTGTTTCCTGATAACGCCGTTCCAAATTGGTAATCATGCCCTCCCAGGGCGCGTTAACAAATTTTTCCCGGTGGTTATAATCAATATACTTAAAGGCCAGTTTCTCCTTGCCGGTGCCATACAAAATCAGCTGCAAATGCTCCGGCGATAACTCGCGCAAAGGCACGTCCAGAGAAAAACCATAATGTTTGGACATGGCCTCGATAAAGCGGAACCACCAGCTGGAAAAGTTTTCGCTCCAATGCGCCAAAGCCCCCTCGCGCAGAGAAAGTTCATCGCTGACTACCAGCAGGCTGGCGTCCACCTTCATACGAAAGCCCAGACCAGAACAGCTGGGGCAAGCGCCGTAAGGATTATTGAAAGAAAACATGCGCGGCGTTAACTCGTCCAAACTGATACCACAATCCGGACAGGCCAGATTTTTATTAAATTTCAGTTCCTGTATCGCGTTGATTTCCTGACCGTCCTGGTCAAGCTGCTTCTGCTCAGTCAGAACCAAAAGCTGACCGCCGGCCAACTCCATAGCCGTTTCAATCGACTCCGCCAGCCGTTTGGCCACGTCCGGCCGCACCACCAGGCGGTCAACCACAACTTCCACCGAATGTTTTTGCTGCTTGTTAACCTTAATTTCATCGTCCAGTGAATAAATTTGCCCGTCCACGCGCACGCGCAAATAACCGTCGCTTTTAATATCCGCAAAAAGCCGCTGAAACTCACCCTTGCGGCCGCTAATCATCGGCGCCAAAACCTGCAAACGCGTTCCCTCGTCCAACGCCAGCAGCGTATCTACAATCTGGTCAACCGTCTGCTGACTGATTGGCTTGCCGCATTTAGGACAATGCGGTTTGCCCACGCGCGCAAAAAGCAGACGCAAATAATCATGAATTTCCGTAACCGTACCAACGGTAGAGCGCGGATTGCGGTTGGTTGTTTTCTGGTCAATAGCAATCGCCGGGGACAAGCCCTCAATCACATCAACCGCCGGCTTTTCCATCTGACCCAAAAACAGGCGCGCATATGATGACAAACTTTCCATATACCGGCGCTGACCCTCGGCATAAATGGTATCAAAAGCCAAAGAACTCTTGCCGCTGCCAGAAAGGCCGGTTATCACCACCAGCTTGTTGCGCGGCAGTTTAACGTCAATATTCTGTAAATTATGCTGTCTGGCCCCTTTAACATAAATATATTCCTGTTTAGCCATATTTTATATTCTCTCCTATATTTATCACATTTATTTTTTATTATTATATCATTATATCACAAAAGTCAACACGAACACAAGTACGCCATACAGGATTTTTTATATAAAAGCAAACGCCGGCGATTTTCATGCATACGCCGGCGTTTTTTATTTTCACGTTGTCTAATCAAATTTCGTTTGAATCATAGGAATGTTGGCAATTCAAAAAGGCAATTTCCTCGCCGTTTTCGTCCAAAAAGGCATAATAAGTACGATAAGCTCCGCGTTTGCTGCCCTCTGGCGGCTGAATATTCGGCATAATCAGCATTGCCGGGCATTTATCTACTTCCAGTTCCTCAATCAGCTGCCAACTCTCGTCAGGCTTTTCACAGCGCAAGTCTTCCTTTTTATAAAACAGTTTTATCTGGCGCAGATTTTCTGCTTTGCTTAAAAACAAATAGTAATATCCCTGCGGATCTTCGCTGTTAATACCATAATTGGTTATTACTCTAACGCTGGCCAACTCTGGAATATCCACCCTAGAGCAATAGTAATTCCGCCCAACAAAAATATAATTGCCGTAATGCTCCTTGAATTCCGCCACATCATAATCAGCAGCGTCCACGCCTTTCTGTAAGGCATAAGCCACAAACACCCGGTCATCTAACTTTTGTATATCCATAATATCCAGTTCGTCCGGGTTAATCGTCCGCCCTTTTTTAGCATACTCCGCGCATATAAATTTGCGAAAAAATTCCGGCGACATAACCTCAGCTTCGCTATATTCTTTGGACAGTTCCAGATGAAAAATTAACAGCAAAATCAACGCAAAAGGTGTTATAACCCAAAGCCAGTTTTTAAGACTGTCCCTCATTGTAATACAACAACAACCTTTCATTACTATTACAATAATTTTAATCATACATATCCAGCTGCAAATAGTCTATTTCCCTGCCCTCGCAGTCAAAGAATGAATACCTGCCGCTTGGCCGCTGCGGATAAACCACCATAACCGGGTTGCCGTCAAACTCATATTCCCAATCAGGATATGTGCCTTGCCAAAACTTTAATTTGCGCACATCTTCTGATTTATTCATAAAAACCAGATAATCCCCACGTGGCTCATCAGTAGAAAACTCTCCATAGGCCAGACCATCACAACGGCTGAACACATAAGCGTTTTTTTTAACAGAAAAAATATAATTTTGGCCCCTTTGCCGGAACTCCAGTGTACCAAAATTTTTGCTGTCCAAACAATAGCCGACAACTATTACGTCATCAACCTTTTGAACACCAATAATTTCCACATCATCTTTGTTAACGCTCTGACCATATTTACCATAAGCCTTTTGTACCATTTCCCGGCAAAACTCCGGCGTAATTTCTGCTTCAGAATACCGCCTGTCGATACCGGCATAAAACAAAACCGCCAGCAGCAATACAAACGGCAGAAAAACCCAAAGCCAGTTTTGAACATTGCCTTTCATTTAATACACCTCACGCCGGCTCCACCGCCAAAACCTGCAAAACATGGCCGTTCACCTGAAAACGCACATTAAATCCGGCAAAACTCAAGCCATAAACGCGTTCCACCTCCTGCCGGCCGGCATGATAGGCCGGGCGTGGGTCCTGCGCCAGAACCGCCAGCAGCGCCGGCTGTTTCTCTGCCGGCAGCTTTTGCAGCAATTCCGGCGGTGCAATAACCTGCAAAGCGTCCGGCGGCCCGGCAAAACCACCCTGCGCCTGCGGCACCGCGTCGGCATAAGGCACATATGGCTTAATATCCAAAATCGGCGTGCCGTTCAAAATATCCGCGCCGCTCACCAGCAACCCATGCTCATTAACCTCCAGCAGACGCACCACGGAAAGTCCCAACGGATTGGGACGGTTAGGCGAACGAGTGGCAAAGACCCCAACGCGCTGATTACCGCCCAAACGCGGCGGCCGCACTGTTGGCGACCAGCCCTCTGACCAAAACTCGGAGAACAGCCAGATTAACCAGATATGCGAGAAGCCGTCCAATCCGCGAAAAGCCTCCGGCCGCTGATATTCCGGCCGCAGCACCACGCGAGAGGTAACCTCCGGCACCAGCCCACTCTGCCGCGGTATGCCGAACTTACCGTCATAATCGTTGTAAATATGGCCAATAACCTGCAATTTTATTTCATTTTTTGCTTGCTTATCCATAATTTATTCACATGTTTTTCAAAATTTCATCAAGCAACGGCAGCAATTCCGGCTCCACCAACTCGTCATGATATTTTTCCAGCAAACTTTTAATATATTCCTGCAAGGCTTCCACTTTCAGCCAAACGTCCTCGCGCACCTCTGGCGGCAAATCGGCCTCAAAACGCTCCTGCAACTTTGTATAAGCGTCCGTAACCTGCTGATTTAAGGCAGTATAGTCCAAATAATCATCATCAGTCATCGGCACCTGTTGTTTCATTTTCTGCGCATAATCAATAATCCATACTGCCATGTCATGCTCCGGATTGCTTTCATCAGCCGCAGCCGCCACAAACTCCTGATAACGCACTGTCATTTTCTCTCTAACCTCGTCCAGGCTCTCCGCCAGTCCCAGTTCCTCGGCCTCCCAAACCACGGCGCGCATAACCGCCAGCGCCGTCAGAGCTTCAATATCGTCAAATTCATCATCAGGGCCGTTTTCAAGCATACAGCGCTTCAAATAATCAATGTCCGCCTGCCGGATTTGGCCGCTCTCTGACTGCATAAATTTAAATTCATTCTCAGACTGCTTAACGTCTGCACCATCATCAGCGCAGGCGGCAAGCGCCGCCAGCATAATCAATGCCAGCAGCGCCGCCCAAATTTTGTTTATTTTCATTAATTGCACCAATTATTTCAGGTTATAGAAAGCGTCCAGCCCAGGATAAAGCGCCGCCTCCTGCAACTCCTCCTCAATGCGCAGCAGCTGATTGTATTTAGCCACCCGGTCAGTACGAGAGGGCGCGCCGGTTTTAATCTGGCCGGCATTCATCGCCACGGCAATATCAGCAATCGTTGTATCCTCGGTTTCACCGGAGCGGTGAGAAACTACGGCGGTATAACCGGCGCGTTTAGCCATTTCAATCGCGTCCAGCGTTTCCGTCAGGGTGCCAATCTGATTAACCTTAATCAAAATGGCGTTGCCGGCCTGCTGCTCAATGCCGCGCTGCAAACGCTCGGTGTTGGTTACAAAAAGATCGTCGCCCACCAGCTGAACCTTGCCGCCCAAGCGCTTGGTCAGCTGCTGCCAGCCCTCCCAATCGTCCTCGGCCAGGCCGTCCTCAATCGAGATAATCGGATATTTGCTCAAAAGTTCCTCATAAAAATCAATCATCTGGGCGGAGTCCATAACCTTGCCCTCGCCGGCCAGATTATATTTGCCGTCCTCATACATCTCGCTGGCCGCCACGTCCAACGCCAGACGTACATCAACGCCCGGTTTATAGCCGGCTTTCTCAATAGCCTCCACAATTACCTGCAAGGCCTCCTCATTAGAACCAAGGTTCGGCGCAAAACCGCCCTCGTCGCCCACCGCCGTCACCAGACCGCGGTCTTTCAATACCGCTTTCAGGTTATGGAAAATTTCTGCACCCATACGCAACGCTTCTTTAAAGCTAGGCGCGCCCACCGGCATCACCATAAATTCCTGAATATCCACGTTATTATCCGCATGCTGGCCGCCATTCAAAATATTCATCATCGGCACCGGCAGAGTTTTGGCGTTCACACCGCCCAGATAACGATACAACGGCACACCCAGACTGGCCGCCGCCGCCTTGGCCACCGCCAGCGACACGCCCAAAATGGCGTTAGCGCCCAGCCGTCCCTTGTTAGCGGTGCCGTCCATTTCAATCAGCAGCTGGTCAAGCGCCGCCTGGTCAAAAGCCGGGAACCCCTCCAGCTTGGGTGCAATAATCTCAAGCACATTGTTAACCGCCTGGCTGGTACCCTTGCCTAAAAAGCGTTTTTTATCACCATCGCGCAGTTCAACCGCCTCATGCACACCGGTGGAAGCGCCAGAGGGAACCGCCGCCCGGCCGACGCTGCCGTCCTCCAACATAACCTCAACTTCAACGGTAGGATTAGCCCGGCTGTCCAAAATCTCGCGTGCATTAATATCCAAAATAAAACTCATTTTCCGCCACTCCTTTTATTTCCTGTTTCTTCTATAATATATATTGATTTTTCCAGATTTTTAATATTGCAAAAGGCTGTGCCCGGTCATCTCCGCCGGCTGGGTTACGCCCAAAAGCTCCAGCAATGTCGGCGCCAAATCGCATAGCGCGCCGCCCTCGGCCAGCTTGGCACCGCCGGCGTTATTAGCCACATAAATCAACGGCACCGGTGAGGTGGTATGCGCCGTTACCGGCTTGCCCTCCTCATCAAGCAGACGCTCCACATTGCCATGGTCGGCCGTCACCAAAAGCTGGCCGTCCACCGCCCGGATAGCTTCAACAATCTGCCCCAGACAATTATCGACAATTTCCACAGCCTTAACCGCCGCCGGAATAATACCAGTATGCCCCACCATATCCGGATTGGCCAAATTTAAAATTATCAGATCAAATTCACCGCCGCGGATAGCCTCCACCACCCGACGGCAAACCTCCGGCGCGCTCATTTCCGGCTGCAAATCATAGGTTGCCACCTTCGGCGAGGGTATCAGAATACGCTCCTCGCCGGGATTGGGTTCTTCAATACCGCCGTTAAAGAAAAATGTAACATGCGCATACTTTTCCGTTTCTGCAATACGCAGCTGCTTCAAACCGGCCGCCGCCGCCACCTCGCCCAGGGTTTGAGCCGGCGGCCGGCGCAAAAAGGCCACCGGCAAATTAAACGTCGCGTCATATTCCGTCATGCAGCAATAATGCAGGCTCGGCACAACCGACCGCGCAAATTCGGCAAAATCCGGCTCGGTCAGTGCTCGGGTAATCTCGCGCGCCCGGTCCGCCCGGAAATTATAGAAAACAACCGCATCGCCGTCCTGTAAAGTGCAGTCATAATCGGCCGGCAGAACCGGCTCCACAAATTCGTCCGTCACATCGGCCGCATAGCTGTCCTTAACTGCCGCCACCAAATTCGCCGCCTTGAGAGCCTCGCCCAGCACCATAGCGCGCCAGGCACGCTCAACTCTATCCCAACGCTTATCCCGGTCCATCGCCCAAAAACGTCCGCAAACCAGACCAATCCGGCCATAACCGGTCTGCGCCAGCTGCGCCTGCAACTTTTGCAGATAGCCCAGACCGCTAGTGGGCGGCACATCGCGTCCGTCCATAAAGCAATGCACAAAAACCTCCGGCACGCCCTGCGCTTCGGCCAGACGCAGCAGCGCCAGCAAATGCTCATAATGACTATGTACGCCGCCATCAGAAAGCAGCCCCAGCAAATGCAAACGGCCGGAGCCTTTAAGCGCCGCCTGACAAGCCGCCAGCAGCGCCGGATTTTGCGCAAAATCGCCGTCAGCAATGGCCTTATCAATCGCTGTCAAATCCTGATAGACCACGCGCCCGGCGCCAATATTCAAATGGCCAACCTCTGAATTGCCCATCAGACCGTCCGGCAGACCAACCGCCAAACCGCTGGCCGCCAACTGCGTATGAGGACACTCCTGCCAAAGCGCATTAAAATTGGGCAGCTGCGCCTTTGACAGCGCATCACCCGGCAGACCGGTGGGCATGCCCCAGCCGTCCAAAATGCAAAGCATTACGGGTTTTTTCATATTATAATATACCTCTTTATTTCTGCTTATTCAACCGCGGCCATCACAATCTTATCAAAAGCCGCCGCGTCCAGGGAAGAACCGCCCACCAGCGCGCCGTCCACATCATCGCAGATTAACAGGCCGCTAATATTTTCCGGCGTAACGCCGCCGCCATACAAAATCCGAATATCATCAGCTATATCGCCGGCGCGTTCACGCAAAATCTGACGAATATAACCGCAGGCCTCCTGCGCGTCGGCCGTTGTGGCCGCCTGCTTGGTGCCAATCGCCCAAACCGGCTCATAAGCCACCACAATTTCCTGCTGATTATCCCAAAAATTCAGGCTCTCATAAAGCTGCGCTTCCAGCCACTGGCGCAACAAACCACCACGGCGTACGCTGATGCTCTCGCCCACGCAGATAATCGGCGTCATACCGGCATTAACCGCCGCGCCGCATTTGCGAGAAACCATTTCACTGGACTCCTGCAACAACACACGGCGTTCAGAATGGCCGCAAATTACATATTTGGTCTGAAACTCCTGCAACATCGCGGCAGAAATCTCGCCGGTGAAAGCGCCTTTTTCCTGCCAGAAAATATTCTGCGCCCCCAGACCCATAACCGCGCCCAGCCGCTGGCGCTCCTGATAAAGCGCATAAAGCGCCGTGAAAGGCGCGCAAACCGCAACCTCCACCAAATCCTTTTCTGCGGCCTTTTCAGCAGCCATTCCATAAAAATCGTTCAACCAGCTTATGGCCTCCGCCGCTGTTTTATTCATCTTCCAGTTTGCCGCCAGCAAGGTTTTTCTCATATTCTATACCACCCGTTAATTATATTATTGCTTTTATTCCTCTGCTTCCAGCAGAACGTCCACGCCAGGCAAACGCCGCCCCTCCAGATATTCCAAAGTGGAACCGCCGCCGGTGGAAACATGTGTAATCATATAGTTTACGCCAACCTGGTCAATCGCCGCCAGAGAATCACCGCCACCCACAATCGTGGAACCCTGTGATTTGGCGCAGGCAACCGCAATCGCCTCGGTGCCTTTCGCAAAATTGGGCATCTCAAAAACGCCCATCGGGCCGTTCCAGATAACAGTGGCCGCACTGCGGATAATCGCGGAATAGGTGTTAATCGTCTTTTCACCCATATCCAGCGCCATCCAGCCCTCCGGCACCTCGCCCACGCCCATGTTGCGGTAATGCGCATCATTATCAAACTTATCCGCCACAATCAAATCGTCTGGCAGCACAATCTTCTTTTCAATATCGTTCTGCAAAAGTTCGCGCACCAATTCCACATAATCCTCGGAAAGTTTGGAAGCGCCCATATTATGCCCCATTGCATGCAGGAAAGTGTTGGCCATAGCGCCGCCAATCAGCAGTCTATCCACCTTGGGCAACAGATTTTTAATCACGCCGATTTTATCGCTAACCTTAGCGCCGCCCATAATCGCCACACAGGGACGGTAAGGCGCCGTTAAAATTTTGCTCATCATCACCAAATCTTTTTCCAGCAGCAGGCCGGAAACCGCCGGCAGATACTCGGCAATCGCAGCAATAGAAGCATGCGCCCGATGCACGGTGCCAAAAGCGTCGTTTACATAAATTTCGCCCAGTTTAGCCAGCTTGGCCGCAAAGCCCTTATCGTTGGCCTCCTCCTCACGATAAAAACGCAGGTTTTCCAACAACAAAACTTCACCGGGCTGCAAAGCCTGCGCCATCTCCTCGGCCTTGGGGCCAATACAGTCCTCACAGAAATTAACTTTGGTATCCAAAAGCCGCGTCAGATAAGGCACCAGATTAGCCAAAGAATATTTCATATTCCGTTCGCCTTTCGGCCGCCCCAAATGGCTCATCAAAACCACGCTGGCGCCGCGTTTCAGCAGATAATGCAGAGTAGGCAAAGTGCCGTTAATCCGCGTTAAATCTGTCGGCTCGCCTTTGTCATCTCGCGGCACATTATAATCAACACGCATCAGAATACGTTTGCCACAAACATCAATATCACGAATTGTTTTTTTATGATAAGTTGCAATAGCCATTTTTAATCTCCCCTTTTTTAACAGCAGATAAATGCGCCAAAAGTATCGGTTATAATTTATAACCGATACTTTTGTTCAATTAGCATATTATTCGGCAAAACCCTTGCCGGCAATGTATTTCACCAAATCTACAACACGGTTGCTGTAACCCCACTCATTATCATACCAGGCAATAACTTTCACCATATTGTCCTCAATAACCATGGTGGAAAGCGCATCAACAGTGGAGGAATTCTGGCAGCCGTTAAAGTCAATAGAAACCAGCGGTTCCTCGGTATAGCCCAAAATACCCTGCAAAGAACCCTCTGCCGCCGCTTTTAAAGCCGCGTTAATTTCTTCAACTGTAACTTTCTGGTTCAATTCTGCCACCAAATCCACCAAGGAAACATTGGGGGTGGGAACGCGCACCGCAAAACCGTTCAACTTGCCTTTCAGCTGAGGCAAAACCAAAGCCACAGCCTTGGCCGCGCCGGTGGTGGTGGGAATCATGGAGCAGGCCGCAGCCCTTGCCCGACGGAAATCCTTATGGTCACGGTCTAAAGTGCGCTGGTCATTCGTATAGGAATGGATTGTGGTCATCAAACCACGCTTAATGCCAAAGCTGGCGTCTAAAACCTTGGCAACCGGCGCCAGACAGTTGGTGGTACAGGAGGCATTGGAAATAACATGGTGCGCCGCCGGGTCATAAGCTTCCTCATTAACGCCCATAACAATGGTAATATCCTCATTTTTGCCGGGCGCCGTCAGAACCACCTTCTTAGCGCCGGCCTGCAAATGCGCGCAGGCTTTTTTAGCGTCGTTAAAAACACCAGTGGCCTCAACCACAACCTCCACACCAAGTTTAGCCCAGGGCAATGCCGCCGGGTCTTTCTCATTACAGATAAGTACCGGCTTGCCATCAACCAGCATATGGTCGCCGTCCGCCCCAACTTCCTTATCCCAAGTACCATGTGTAGAGTCATATTTCAGAAGATGAGAATTAATTTTGGCGTCGGCCATATCGTTAACCGCCACGATTTCCACATCAGGCTGCCCCCATGCTGCCCGAAACACCAGCCGACCAATTCTGCCAAAACCATTAATTGCAACTTTTACCACAAAAAGCGCCCCTTTCCATTGTTGGATTTCATTAATTTTATTGATATGAACAGCCCACGCCAAGGCTCCGGCCAAGGGCTGCCCCCTAAAAAGGCAAAAATATATAGTGCTGCTTTAAAAGGCAACTTTTGTTTTTATTCCATATTATTGTATTCTATATTCATTTTACCATAACTATAAAAAAAGTGCAACTCTTTTTATAGAAAAGAGTTGCACTTAATATATTACTCAGGCAATGTTTCAGCCTGCAAACGGTCAAACTCTGCCATACATTCATCAACCGTAGCGCCGGCCAGCAGCTGCCGCACCACCAGACAGATATTACCCCATTGCTCCAGCTTCATATTAGCATTGGAGCCCAAAACATAAACATTTTCTTCAATCCGGTCATTCAGCGGCTTCAAAGACGGCACACAATCCACCCTGACATTTTCAGAGGGCGAAATGACCCGATTAATTTCCGCATAGATTTGCAAAGCCTCGTCAGAAGTTATCACATCAAGAACGGCCATCGCGTCCTCGGCATGTTCTGCATTAATGCCCACGCCAAAACCGGTCATTGATATAACCGGCATCTGCCCCTGGTGTGAGGGGAAACCGATAACCTGCATTTCAAAATCCGTGCCGCCATAGGCAGTTTCAGCATTAGCCGCGCCCCAATAGGCCATCACAATCGGCGTTACCTGGGCCCGAAAATCCGCGCCCTCGCCCTCAATCGCCTCGCTGTTCAGGGCTTTTTCCGTATCAATATAACCGTTGTCAATCAACTGCTGCAAAAATTCAAAGCCTGGGCGCATATAATCGCTATATTTACGCTCGCCGCTGTTCAGCGCCGCAATTTCAGCCTCAACGTCGCCGCCATTATACAAATCGGCATACGCAATCGCCAGCACAAAGGTTTCCAGCCACCAACGATTAGCGCCAATCGGCGTTTCATAACCGTTTTTCTGAAGCACCCGACAACATTCCAAAAATTCCTCCGGCGTATTGGGCAATTCCAGATTGCAGGCGTCAAATATATCCTTATTAATGAACAGACCATAAGCCACAACCTCCTGCGGCACGGCCACCAGCTTGCCGTCCACCATATTGGCCGTCAGCACAACATCGCGCAGATTTTGTGTGCAGGCCAGCCCGGATAAATCCATCAGCTCGCCCTCCGCCGCCAGCGCCATAATGATGTCGGGATTTAACAAATATAAATCGTCCATATCGTTGCGCGCTCTGTCCAAAAGCACCTCATCGTAAGTTTTATCTTTGCTATCCTCCGCCGTATAGGTACGATATGCCACGCGCACGCCCAGGCGCTCCTCTGCCAAAAGTATTGTCATATCCGCTGCGCTTCTGGCCACATTTTCCACATTGGGGTCAGTTTTTTCCATAGGACTAAACAAGTTAACAATCCTGATGTCACTTTCAGAAGAAATAATCATACTCGTGTCATCTTTAGGCCCACCGCAGGCCGCAAGCATAAACAGCGTCAGCAGCGCCAGCCCGGCCGCCAGGCATTTTCTGGTGTTAAACTTTTTCTTCATCTATCTATGCCTCCCGTTTAGTATATTGTTTTATAACTTTTTTCAGCAAATCAACATCAATCGGTTTCGCCACATGTGCATTCATACCAGCATCTAAAGCGGCCTTTTCATCTTCCGCAAAGGCGTTCGCCGTCATGGCAATAATCGGAATTTCCCGGGCGTCGTCACGCATCAAAGCCCGGATAGCCCTGGTTGCGTCATAACCGTTCATAACCGGCATTTGCACGTCCATTAAAATCGCGTCAAATTCAGCAAGCGAGGCCTGCGCAAAGCGCTCCACAGCCAGCTGGCCATTTTCCACAATTTCACAACTGGCCCCCTCCATATCCAAAATCTCCGTTAAAATTTCAGCATTAATCTCATTATCCTCTGCGGCCAGAAAATGCAATCCCTCTAAATTATCTTCTATTTCCGGTTCCAAATCTTCCTTTTCATCTTCACCGGATTGCATAATCAAAAGCCGCTCCTTAAAGGCCGACACAAAGAACGGTTTATTGAGAATATCCACATTCTCAATTTCCAGCGCAGCCTCCAACCCCTCCGTATCATAAGCCGCCAAGCAGAAAATCGGCATGCTCTCCGGCAGAAAACTACGCAGCTGCTTTAAGGCCGACAATCCAGCCAAATCAGGCAAACACCAGTCCAGCAGAACAATCTGATAACTCTGTCCGGCGGCCAACAACTGCCGAGCCTCCGGTAAATCCAGCGCCAAGTCCACCTCAACGCCCATATCGTCCATCAAGGTTTTAATATTATCGCCCGTTTCAGCATCTTCCACCACGGCCAAAATACGTCTGATACCACTTTCCGCCCAGAACTTCCGCTCCATCTGTACCTCTGGAATACGAAATTCCAAATCCACCTTAAACAGGCTGCCCTTATTGACCTCACTGCTTACGTCAATGCTGCCGCCCATCAGTTCCACAATATTCTTGGTAATCGCCATGCCCAGACCCGTACCCTGTACCTTGTTGGTAGTGCTGTTCTCGGCGCGCGTAAAGGCTTCAAAAATTGTCGCCAGATATTCCGGAGTCATGCCATAACCATTATCCTCAACCTCAATGCGAATATGCTCATATTGGTTGGAGCGCTGCTTCTGTCCAATAATTCTGAACCAGATAGTACCGCCATTTGGCGTATATTTAACCGCATTAGAAAGCAGATTAATCAAAATCTGGTTCATTCTGGTTTCATCGCCCAACAGATACTCATGCTTAATTCCAGTAACCTCAACATAAAATTCCTGCTGTTTGGCCTTGGCCATTGGCTGAATAATCGCATCAACAGAAGCCACCAGGTCATTCAGGGTAAACTCCTCAATATTAAGTACAACCTTGCCGCTTTCAATTTTAGAAACATCTAAAACATCATTAATAAGACTGAGTAAATGCTGACCAGAAGCCATAATTTTGCTGGTATAATCCCGAACCTTAACCGGATTTTCCGCTTCTGTTGTCAGCAAACGCGCAAAGCCCAAAACCGCATTCATTGGCGTGCGGATATCATGCGACATATTGGAAAGAAACATCGTTTTGGAATTGCTGGCAATCTGCGCCGCCAACAAGGCTTCAGACAACTGTTTATTATGTATCTCTCGTTCTGTTTCCCGTTCCCGGGCTATTTTTTGCTGCTGACGCTGACTAAAATAATACAAAAGACAGCAAATGAAGAATGCCAGTAACATTGACACTACAACCAGAATAAGATTATGATTAACCGTTTTACCCTCCTGCTGAATGGCTTCAACCGGCACATAACCAATCAGGAAAATATTGCCGTCATTAACCGACCACATATAATTAAGCGCATGCACACCCCGAATATAATGATAAAACAAAATATTCTGATTGTTGATTAAACAATCCTTTACTTCAGCTCTGAGGGAGTCATCTATAATATTATTGGCACGGTAAAAATCGTCCAAATTCAAATGCCCGGCACTACGCTTGCCCATACCCTCCGGCTTTAAAACAAAACGCTCGCTTTCAGCGTCCATGATATAAAGCGTGGCCTGCGCATTATAAAAGCCCTCTGGCAGGAAACGATCAATAAAATCATAGGTATATTCCATATAAAGCGTGGCAATTTCCTGGCCGTCTTTCCGCACCGGACATTTAATGGAATAAGCCCAGGTGCCCATATAGTTCACATATGATTGCGAAACCGACAGACCGTTTATCACATTTTCAGCCGAAAAATCCAGTTCATCAGCCGAAAAAACCTCATCAATATTGGAAACGCCCTGCGTCTGGCCAGCCATAATTAATGAAATTTTAGCTATTGTCCGGTTTTTTTCATAATTACGAACATATTCTTCCGGGTTATCCACGCGCGCCAGTTCCTGCGCAATCAGCATTTGAAATTCTGTTTCATTATTAAAAATTGACTCTATGGTACACTTAATTAAATCCAGACTCTCACTCAGGTTCTGGATTGCGGAATCAGACATTTCACGTGATATTTTCTGGGATATCGAAAAAACAAGCGTTCCTAAAATACAAAAAATTAATATAATAGGTAGAAAAAAATAAATGCCCTTATTTTTTTTGATTTGATTTATCGGCTCTTTCATTACTAAAGACCCCATTTCCCTGCTTAAGTCCAGCTATACCTAACAAGGCAAATAGCACCTAAATTTGTCCAATCTGTTCAAGATAAAATTATACTATATTATACCATAGAAAAAATAATTTTGCACCTATATTTTTATAATTTGCTTAAATAAATTCTAACATTCGCAAAAGAAGCCGCCTGTTAAACAGACGGCTTCTTTATTGTGTAGTTATTTCATACATACACCAAGGTGGTCGAGGTGACAGGATTCGAACCTGCGGCCTCTGCGTCCCGAACGCAGCGCTCTACCAAACTGAGCCACACCTCGCCAACGCAGATTATTATACCACACAAGGCTATTTTTGTCAATAATAAATTTTTAAAAAAATGCTTGACATTACCCGGGGTTTATGATATTATCACTTTAGCGAAATAAAGCAGATTTTGCTTCGGCAATTTCTACTATTTTTATTTTTACCAAAAGAAAGTGAGCGATTACAAAATGAAGAAAAGTTTAATGAAGAAATTTTTGCTGGTTTTAAGCTGTCTGTTGGCTATGGGGCTGTTAGCCGCCTGCTCTGACTCTGATAAAAAACAGGACGCAAACAATGCTAATAATCAGCAGAATGAAACTGAACTGACCGGTTGGGCCTACATAGAAAATAAAGGCGAGTTAATTGTCGGCCTGGACGACGCCTTTGCGCCGATGGGTTTCCGCGATGAGGACGGCAATCTGGTGGGCTTTGATATTGACTTGGCCAACGCCGCCGGCGAATATCTTGGTCTTAATGTTACTTTCAAGCCTATCGACTGGGACGCCAAGGATATGGAGCTTTCCTCCAAACGCATTGACTGCATCTGGAACGGCATGTCAGTTCTGCCGGAGCGTATTGAGGCTTATTCTCTGACTAAAAAATATTTGAACAACAAAATCGTAATCATGACCTTAGACCCGGAACTGAATATTACATCTACCGCGGATTTGGCTAATGTAACTCTGGGCACGCAGGTTAGCAGTGCGGCGCTCTCCACCATGCAGGCAAACCCGGATTGGAGCACCTTTGAAGCTAATGTTACCGAATACGCTACTTATGACGAAGCCATTCTGGCTATGCAAGGCGGCCGCGTACAAGCTATTGTGGTTGACCAGGTGCTGGGCGAATACAAAAACGCCAACATGGATAATGCGATGAGCGTTTGTGATTTTGGCTTTGGCGACGACTTCTACGCTATCGGCTGCCGCAAGGGTGAAACTGATGTGGCTGATAAAATTAATGAAGCTATTCAGGCTTTGATTGATAACGGCAAGGCTGCGGAAATTTCTGAAAAATGGTTCGGCACCAATATTGTTATTCTGGTGGATTAAACCTATAACTTAATTGATAATAACAACCCCAGTTCAACAGTGCCTTTGCCGGGCGCTGTTGAACTGCTTTGGAATAAAGGATTTTTGCTATGGATTTTCTGGCTGATTTTACAGACTGGCTGTCCGCCAACCTGAATTATGCAGAACTAATTCTGCCCTCGCTGCTAAAAGGCACCCTCATGACTATCAAGGTGTTTCTGGTCACCCTGATTTTTTCCATTCCACTGGGTCTGCCGCTGGCGCTGGGCAGTGAAAGCCGCTGGTGGCCAATACGCTGGTTCTGCCGTTTCTATGTTTTCATTTTCCGCGGCACGCCGCTGATGTTGCAGCTGTTTTTTGTCTATTTTATTCTGCCTATCTACACCGGCTTGATGATTGACGCAGTAACCTCGGCCATGATTACTTTTGTGCTGAATTATGCCGCTTATCTCTCAGAAATTTACCGCGGCGGCATTAAATCCATTGACCGGGGGCAATATGAAGCCGCCGCCTGTCTGGGGTTAAGTCGCACGCAGACTATTTGCGGCATTGTACTGCCGCAAATGATTCGTGTAGTACTGCCGGCCGTGGGCAATGAGATGATTACACTGGTTAAAGATACCTCGCTGGTTTATGCGCTGGGTGTAACAGAGTTGCTAAAAGCCTCTCGCGCCGCCGTAAACCGCGACGGCAACCTGATGGCCTATCTGCTGGCCGCCATCATTTACCTGATACTGACTTTTGCCCTAACCAAACTGCAAAGTTATTTGGAAAAACGCTTTTCCCGGCATGAACAGAGGAGTGAGTAACCATGGCCGCCTTACTGGAATTAAACAATATTTGCAAACGCTTTGGCAATGTGCAGGCGCTAAACGATGTATCCCTGCATGTTGCCAAAGGAGAAACCGTGGCAATCATCGGTCCCTCCGGTTCCGGCAAAAGTACCCTGCTGCGCTCCGTCAACTATCTGGAAAAAATAACCTCTGGAGAAATTATCATCAACGGCCGGACGCTGGTAACCTCTCCACAGGGTAAGCCGGAATATCTGCCAGAAAAAGAAATACGCCGAATTTGCAGTGAAATCGGCATGATTTTCCAGCATTTTAACCTTTTTCCGCATATGACCGCGCTGGCGAATATCACCTACGCGCCGATTAAGGTAAAAAAACAGCCCGCCGACGAAGCCACGGCCGAGGCCAAACGCCTTTTAGAAATGGTAGGACTGGCCGACAAAGCCGAGCGTTATCCGGCGCAGCTTTCCGGCGGCCAGAAACAACGCGTCGCTATTGCGCGCGGACTGGCCATGCAGCCAGAATTAATGCTCTTCGACGAGCCAACCTCGGCGCTGGACCCGGAAATTACCGGCGAGGTATTAAACGTGATGAAAACCCTGGCCGAGCAACGCATGACTATGCTGGTGGTAACGCATGAAATGGGCTTTGCCCGGGAGGTGGCAGACCGGGTTATCTTCATGGCCGACGGCTCTATTATTGAACAGGGTTCGCCTCGAGATATTTTTGATAATCCGCAAAGTGAGCGCCTGAAAAACTTTTTAAGTTCCGTTATTCATAATTAAAAGCAAAAACAAGCCAGCCCCAAGATGAGCCGGCTTGTTTTTTTATATGAACATTTACTCCCAAATCTGCGGCTGACTGGCTAAATCAATTTTTATTACCGTACCCTCGTCAAGCACAGAATGTGCCCAAATGCGATGTCCCAAATTAGCGCAAATACGCTGACAGAGATACAAACCCAAACCGCTGGCTTTCTGCTGACCGGGCAAGCTGACCGTATCAAGCGCCCGGCCGTTTTGACCGGTATAGCCCTGGTCAAAAATGCGCGCCAAATCCTCCGGCGCAATGCCAATGCCAGTATCCGCCACGCAAAGAGTAAGCGGCGGCTCCAGCGAAATAGTAATTGTATTTTCCCGGGGCGGTGCAACATCTGGCGTATATTTCAAAGCGTTAGCCAGAACCTGCTCCAGCACAAAAAGCAGCCAGCGCGCGTCCGTCAGGGCGCTCACGCCAAAGGGCTGGTAATTCAGACGCAGACGACGGCGAATAAACTGGGGCGCAAAATGGCGCACCGCCTGCTGCACCACATCGTCCAAATCCGTCTGCCGAATAACATAATCGCTGGCCTTGGCCTCCAAATGCAAATAGGTCAACAGCATTTCCACATAACTTTCAATCTCCTGCACCTGCTCCAGCGGCTCGCCTTGCAGCTGTAAACGCAGCGCCGCCAGCGGCGTTTTAATCTGATGTCCCCAAACGGTAAAATAATCTGTCATATTGCGACAAACCGCCTGCGTCGCTTCCAGCTGCTGCTGTTTATAATCGCAGACTTCCATAAAAATATCGTGCCAGTCCTGTTCCAACAAATTTTTAGGCGGCGGCAGCTGGTGATAATCCACCTGTAAAACCGCACTCAGCCCCTGCATTGCCAAATGCAGGCGCCGCCAACGCCAATAATCGACTGCCACAAACAACAGGCTAACCAGCAGACAAACCAGCAGCGCATAAAACAGTGTGAAAAGCGGCAGCTGATAAAGCCAAAAAATAGCAAACAGAAGCAGCGCCAAAATCGGCGGCAGAAGCAGGCCCAACAAATGATTTTGCAAATACTTCAGGAAAATCTGCATATTGCCGCCGCCTTTCTGTTTTTGACTAAATTAAAGGATAACATAACCCAGACCTTTTTTGGTGCTGATAAAATCCGTCAGGCCAATCGCGTCCAGCTTTTTGCGCAGGCGCGCCACACTGACCGTCAGCGTATTTTCATCAATAAAACTGTTTGTTTCCCAAAGCCGCTCCATTAAAGTGTTACGGCTGACTACACTGCCCTGATTTTCCAGTAAAACCTGTAAAATGCGCAGGTCATTTTTGCTTAAATCCAATCGCTGTTCCTGATAAGTCAGGCTTGCATTGCCAATATTCAGCTTGGCGCCCCGGTGCTGCAAGGCAACGGTCTGACCCGTAAAATTATAGGCCCGGCGCAGCGCCGCCTGAATTTTCGCCGTCAACACGGTTAAATCAAACGGCTTGGCAATAAAATCATCAGCGCCCTGATTGATAGCCATTACAATATTCAAATTATCAGCCGCCGAAGAAATGAAGATTATCGGCACCCTGGAAATTTGACGAATTTGTTCACACCAATGATAACCGTTAAAATACGGCAGAGAAATATCCAGCAGCACCAGTTGGGGGTCATATGCTAAAAACTCGGCCAGAATATCCCGGAAATTACTGGCCGTCTTAATTTCCAACCCCCAAGCCGTAATGTGGCGGCAAATGGCCTGCGCAATAGCCCGGTCATCTTCCACCAGCAAAATTTTATACATAAACGCCCCTCCTCGTTCCTATATTTTAACAATTTTTAAAACAAAAAGCAAGCCCACACCTTACGGCGCAGGCTTGCACTTTTCTTTCAATTCTATCTGTCTTACCTAAATTGCAACAAATAATAGCGGCCCTCCACTCATAGAAACGCGGCTGTTATTTTATAGGCCAAAAAGCTTGACAAATTGCCTGTATATGTATAAAATAAACAGATAGTCTATTAAAAAGCTAGGTAATAAAATTTTAAGCATAAAAAGCAATTACCGCAATTTCTTACAGGAGGTATAAACATAATGTTAGAAAAAGTTAAACAGTATTTAACAAGTCAGGGACTGGCCGACCGTATTCTGGAATTTACAGAACCGGGAGCCAGCGCCACGGTAGAAATGGCGGCCAAAGCCGTTGGCTGTGAGCCGGCGCATATCGCCAAAAGTCTGGCTTTTATTGAGCCGGAAAACGGCTGTCTGTTAATTGTGGCGGCTGGCGACGCCAAAGTTGACAACTCTCGCTTCAAGCAGGAATTTGGTTTCAAAGCCAAAATGCTGCCGGCCGCTGATGCCGAGAGCGTAATCGGCCATGCAGTGGGCGGCGTTTGTCCCTTTGCCATAAATCCCGGTGTTAAAGTGTATCTTGACGAATCACTGCGCCGTTTTACAACCGTTTATCCGGCCGCCGGCAACAGCAGCAGCGCGGTGCGCTTAAATCTGGAAGAATTGGAACGCCTGAGCAACAGTCAGAAATGGGTCAATGTCTGCAAAGGTTGGCAGGATTAAATAAATATGAACAATTAAGGATATTATAATATGAAAGAAAAATATTTTCCCACACTTTTAGCTGATTTTATTTATGCCGTTTTGGCCGGTCTGGCCATTGGCCTGGGCGGCGCCGTTTTTCTGGCCATTGACAACAAAATTCTCGGCGCCCTGTTCTTCACCGTTGGCCTGTTTACCGTCTGCGTTAACGGCTTCAACCTGTTCACCGGCAAGGTGGGCTATACCTGGGGACAACCCCCGTCATACCTGCTGTTTCTGCTGGTGGTTTGGCTGGGCAATCTGCTCGGCACCTGTGCGGTGGCCGCGCTGTTAAACCTGACGCGTTTGTCATCAGCCTTTGCCGAAAAAGCCGGCAGTATAGCCGCGGTTAAGCTGGCCGACGGCGCTTTAAGCATTTTTGTGCTTGCTGTTTTTTGTAATATATTAATGTATATTGCCGTTGACGGTTTCCGCAGTAACGGCCATGAACTGGGCAAATATCTGGGTCTGTTCTTTGGCGTAGCCGTTTTTATTATCTGCGGCTTTGAACACTGCGTTGCTAACATGTTTTATTTTGCCATGGCCGGCGCATGGAACGCCCACACCTGGCTTTGGCTGCTGATTATGACGCTGGGCAACGCCGTTGGCGGCTTACTGCTGCCCGGCTGCCGTATATTAAAAGACAAATTGCAGAATTTATAAAATATAGTCAATTCTGGCAAAATGCAGAAAATGAGGTGATTTAAAAAGATGTTAGAATTAAAAAATATATATTTTCAGGCTGCTGACCGTGATATTCTGCATGACGTCAGCCTGCAAATTGCTGATAACCGTTTTGTAGTAATAACCGGCCCCAATGGCAGTGGCAAAACCACGCTGGCCCGGTTGATTATGGGTATTGAAAAGCCCAGTCAGGGTCAGATAATTTTCAACGGCCAGGATATTACAGATTTGGGGATAACCGAGCGTGCCCGGCTGGGTTTAAGCTTTGCCTTTCAGCAGCCGGTTCGTTTCAAAGGTTTAACCGTAACCGATTTAATTTCTCTGGCCGCCGGCACGGATAAAAAACTTTCCACCGCAGAGGTTTGCGAATACCTTTCTGAAGTAGGTTTATGCGCCCGTGATTATGTCAATCGGGAGGTAGACGGCAAACTTTCCGGCGGCGAATTAAAACGCATAGAAATTGCCGGTCTGCTGGCGCGCGGCGACCAAACCAAACTGGCCGTATTCGACGAGCCAGAAGCAGGCATTGACCTCTGGAGTTTTAACAATCTGATTGAAGTTTTTACCAATCTGCGCACTCAAAGCGCCGCAAGCATAATCGTAATCTCACATCAGGAGCGCATCTTGGCGATTACCGATGAATTGATAGTACTTTCCGGCGGTCAAATTGCCAGCCAGGGCAAACGGGAAACCATTCTGCCCCAGCTTATCAATATTGATTACAAATACAGCTGCAAAGGAGGGGCGCGCAATGACTAAACAACTGGACGGCATCACCAGAAACCTGCTGACCGCCGTGGCGGATTTGCATGACACGCCCAGCGGCGCCTATAACCTGCGCCTGAACGGCCAATCCGGCGGCCGGCGCAGCACCACCAACATTCAAATTACCACCAAAGAGGACAAGCCCGGCATTGACGTGCACATCAAGCCCGGCACGGTCAATGAAAGCGTGCATATTCCGGTGGTATTGAGTGAAAGCGGCCTGACAGAAACGGTTTACAATGATTTCTATATCGGCGAGGGCGCTGATGTGATAATCGTGGCCGGCTGTGGTATTCATAACGGCGGCGCGGACAAAGCCGAGCATGACGGACTGCACCGTTTCTTTGTCGGCCGTGGTGCGCGCGTGCGCTATATTGAAAAACATTACGGCGAGGGCGACGGCAGCGGTCAGCGCATTATGAACCCACACACGGTGGCAGAATTAGCACCGGACTCCTACCTGGAAATGGAAACTGTACAGATTAAAGGCGTAGATTCCACCATTCGCCGCACCGACGCTATTTTGCAAAACGGCGCTACACTGGTGGTTAAGGAAAAAATTATGACCCACGGCAACCAGCTGGCAGAAACGCATTTTAATGTGGAAATGAACGGAGCCGGCGCAGCTTGCAGCGTTTCATCTCGTTCCGTGGCGGCTGGCCAAAGCCAGCAGATATTCTGCTCCAACATTGTCGGTAATGCGCCTTGCAACGGACATTCAGAATGTGACGGCATTATCATGGACTCTGCCAAAATATCCGCCATTCCGGAAATTGTTGCCAATCATCTGGACGCCAGTTTAATTCATGAAGCAGCCATCGGCAAAATTGCCGGTGAACAGATATTAAAACTGCAAACATTAGGTTTAACTGAAGCAGAGGCAGAAGCCCAAATAATTAGCGGCTTCTTAAAATAATTTTTTTCGGGCATATCGGTTTTTTCTCAAAAAAACTTATTTACAGACCTGCCGAAATATGCTAAAATATAAGAAACAGTCCGAGTTTTTGCCGAAAGAGGGAGATACAGTTACATTGGGAGTTTCCAAAACAAAGGGTGAATAGACTATATGGATAACATTGATTTGGTCATATTAAAAATTTTACAGGACAACGGGCGTGAAACAGCCTCCAGCATCAGCAAACGCATACATCTTTCCGTTTCTGCCGTGCTGGATAGAATTCATAAGCTGGAGGAAAACGGTGTTGTAAAAAAATATACCGTACTGTTAGATTCGCGCAAGTTAGGTTATGATGTATTGGCTGTGATGGAAGTGCGTTTAGAACACCCGCGCTTTTATGATAGCTTTGTAGAGGCGGTGCAGGGCAACCCAAATATCGTGGATTGCTATTATCTTACAGGGGATTTTGATTTTAACCTGAAAATTTGCTGTCGTTCTTCAGAGGAGTTAGAAGATTTGCATCGTTTTGTAAAAGAAATCCCCGGTGTTTCCGGCACAATCACACATTATGTACTGAAAGAAGTAAAGAATATCTATGAGGTATCGCCCACAGGAACAGATGAAGCCATCTAACCCGGGCGAATAGCCAAAACACAGCTAAAGCTTGATGATGTCTTAAGGATAAAACTCTGGGCTAACTGCAAAAAAAAATAATAATACCGGTGCTTACCCCAAGCGCCGGTATTTATTGTATGAATAACCTAACGCCGCCGTTTTGCAAAAAAAGCGCCGTTAGGTTATTTTGTCGGCAAATACATTGACAAACACCGCCTAAAAAACTATAATAATAATAAAAACACATTCTGAAAGGAGGCATTTTTTATGAACTTAACAATCATGGGCTCTGTTAATTCCTATACCAAAACCATGAAATTACAAACCCAGTGGCAGATTAAACAAAAAAACGGCGATTATAACAGCCATAAAAAAACGCTGGAAGAATGGGTAAACACTACCAGGCAGGCGCTGAAAAAAGGCCAGCTTGGCATAGACGATGATGAAGAAAAAAGTCAGCAAAAAATGCGCTCCATCATGAATAAGCTATACAACGGCAAAAAGCTGACCGATGAGGAGCGGCGTTACCTGCGGATAAAAAACCCTCAAGCCTATGCCAAAATGTGTTTTACGGAACAGGAACAAAAAGCTTATGAGCGCAGACTACGGCGCTGTCGCACCAAAGAAGAAGTGCAGCGCTTAAAAATGACCTGTCTGGCTTCCTCCTTAAGCACTGTTAACGCCGTAGCCAACAATCCGCATATCTCAACAGAAAAAAAGCTGGAGGTCTGCATGCAGGAGAAAATCCGCTGTGATAAATTGCAGGCCAGCACTCGTGCATTTGTCCGCAGCGGCGCCTATCATCGCCTGCCCAGCGAGGTAGAGTTAGCCAAAAACAAACACAAAAAACCGATAATCCAGACCAAACCTTTGCCCAAACCACCGGAAAAACCAGAAGAACCGGACATTGAAAAACCAGCGGAACCAAAACCGCCAGAAATACCAGGCCAACCAGAAACTGAAAAACCCGGCCAACCGGGCGTTGACTCCAAACCGGAAAATCCCGGTCCCAACCCTCAACCGGACCGCCCAGCCAACACACCCGGCAATACAAAACCTGAACAGCCTAAAATATATCGGAGTAAAAGACAGGCGGCACACGCAGCTTACGCTGCCATTTATCATGCGGCGCAGCCTTCCGGACTGCCAGCCTTGAATATTCAGGCCTAAAATTACCATAAATAAAAGGCATATCGTTTAAACAGACGATATGCCTTGTTAATTGCCAAATTATGTTAGATTATGAACACTGCAAAATCAGCCAGACGTTATCAAAATTAAGCGCTGCCAAATCCTGCTTTTTTATCCAGAAATAAATATGACCCACATCACCGAACATCAACTCAAAATCGCCGTCTTCCACCGTTCCCATCTGAAACAGCAAAAGCCAATCCTGGCTGGCCTGCTCAATCTCTGCCTGCAAGTTCTCCGCCATTTCCTGCGGCTCGCCATCGTAAATACCCCGAGAAACTTTCTCGCACTGAAATTCCATCGGATTTTGAATAACATTCGGCCAGCCAAGCAGCTTGGTAGTTTCACTCCAACCGTCCTCCGGTGGTATGCAGCCATACTCCGCGCGCATTTCTTCATAATCGTCCCAATCCAGATTATCGGCCTCCTCCGGAAACTGCCGAGGAATATCCTGCGTCGGCGGTAAATACATAAAATTACCACAATCCGGCAGTTCTGTTCCATTCGTCAGCTTCACCACAAATTCCGGAAGCTGATAATCCTGCTCCAAATCAGCCGGAAATTCACAACGCGCAAAAACCGAAGTATCCGCAAAATAATAAACCCGAGCGCAGCCTTTATCTGTTGGGTCAAAACCCCATTTCTCTGTATACAGCTCATAAAAGAAAGTCAGCAGACCCGTTTTCGGTAACAAATTCTCTTTATCAAATTCCGCTGCCTCGGCCAAATTAATCTGCGCCATAAAAGTCAGCGGCCGATTAACCGGAGTTTCATCAAGATAGCCCTTGCCCTCATAATAAGGCCAAACAAAATCCGCCGGCAAATCAGGCCGGCCGCCAATCTTGCTCCGCCCCACGGCAACGGGCTCCGCCGCTGGTTGATAGGCCAGATATACGGCATTCCTTTGCAGCTGCTCAAACATCGTAAACATGGCCTGCTTAAAATCATGCGCCATATTTATCACCCCTTACAAAATCATTTCAATAATTCGCTCTGAAATAAACACTACCGCGCTGGCCGCAACCGCCACAAACAACAGGCTCTTTTCCCGATAAGCAAAGAATAGCGCCGTCAAACCGCCCAAAACCGCCGCCGCCACATAAGTGGTAGAGGTAAAAATCGCCGGCACGGTCATTGCGCCCAAAACAGCATAAGGCACATAATACAAAAAGGAACGCAGAAAATTATTGGTAATTTTTTTGGTAAACAACACCAGCGGCAGTAACCGAATTAAATACGTAACCAGCGCCATAACGCCAATATAGGCCAGCAAAGATGCATTACTCATCAAACTCGGCCTCCTTCAGCGGAAAACGCCAGGCCGCAAAAACCGCCGCCAGCAATGTGCAGATTATAATGATAAAGCCGCTGCCCAAGCCGACAAAAACCGGCAGCCATTGCAGCAGACAGCTTAAAGCCACCGCCAACAGAATAACCACCACAATCGCCCTGTTCTGTTTGGCCGGTGGAATAATAATCGCCAGAAACATACCATAAATAGCAATACCCAGCGCCGAGGCCAAAGAAGCCGGCAGAAAATCCCCGGCTGCCGCGCCAAACAGCGTACCAGCCGCCCAGCCAAGATATGGCATACAAATCAAACCGAACATATAAGCCCGGCCAACCTCGCCCGGCCGCCCGGCCGCCACAGCAAAAACCTCGTCCGTATTGACAAAGGCAATCAAAAAACGGTCACACAGACGCACCGTAGCGTCAAGTTTCTGGGAAAGCGAAAGGCTCATCAAAGCATAACGCATATTAATAATCAACTGGGAAAGTGCAATCTCCAACAAAGAACCACAGGCCGCAATAACCTGCAAACCGGCAAACTGCCCGGCAGAGGTCACATTGCTCATCGAAATTAAAACCGGCGACCAAAGCGGCAGCCCAAGCGCCACCGCCGCCAAACCAAAGGTAAAGGCCACCGAAAAATAGCCCAAACCAATCGGCACGCCGTCATGCAACCCTTTAGTAAAATTATTATTAATCATATCTTAAAATCAATAGAAATCAGGATTAAACAGCTTTTGCAAAAGACTAATACCGTCCGGCAACAACAGGTTCTGCGCAGCCGCGCGTGCTTCATCATGCACCACAGAATTAGTCATAACATGGTGGCGACTGTCAAACAAAACAAATGGCACAGCGTCCCGAGCATGTGTACGAATTTTCAGCGGCGTAAAATGGTCAGGCAAAATAAGCATACGATAATCCTCGCCCATAGCCTGCATGGCCTCCAAAATCGGCGGTATTGTTTCAGTATCAATATGTTCAATCGCGCTGATTTTCTTTTGCAGCAAACCCTGATGCCCACTTTCGTCCGGAGCCTCAATATGCACATACACAAAATCGCCGCCGCCTTTCAGATAAGCCGCCGCCAACTCGCCTTTACCACGGAAATCCGTATCCACACTGCCCGTAGCCGAAGAAAGATATAAAACGTCCATACCGGCGGAAAGACCAATGCCGCGCAGCAAATCAACCGCGCTGATAATGCCGCCCTTTAACTGCCAACGCTCATTAAACACTGGCAAAACCGGCTTAACACCCGGCCCCCAAAGCCAGATAGCATTCGCATAACCCTCGCCTTTGGCCGCCTTGGCCAGATTATAAGGCTGACGCGCCAAAATCTCACCGGCACGCTGCATATAAGCCAGCATGGCCTCCGCGCTCTCGCCCTGCGGCAAATGGTCGCCAATCCGCTCGCCCAGCATATCATGAGGCGGCGTATAAGTAGTATCATTTTTTGCGCCGCGGCAAAGCAGCAAATGCCGATAAGAAACCCCCGGAAAAATGGTCTGCTGCTCATTGTTCATCTCGGCCGCCACCGCCTTAATCAGCTCAACCGCGTCCACCGTGGCAATCTCACCGCCGGAATAATCCAGCATACGCCGGTCAGCATAATTTGGCTCATCAGATAACTGCACCAGATTAGCGCGCAGCGTTAAATCGCCGTCATTCAGCGGCACTCCGGCCGAAACCGCCTCCAAAGAAGAACGCCCTTTATAAAACTGCTCCGGCGGATAGCCCAGAATAGAAAGGTTAGCCACATCAGAACCAGGCGTAAACTGCGGCGGCACCGTCTGGCAAAGACCAGTAACGCCCCCGGCCGCCATCGCATTAATATGCGGCTTATTCGCCACGCTCATCGGCGTTTTGCCGTCCAACTCCGGACAAGGCCAGTCCGCCATGCCGTCCGCCAAAATCACAACATATTTCATAAAATCATCTCCCTATTGCTTTTTATTTTTATGCTGAAACCACGGCTCCGGCAAGTCGTCCCCATTACCGGTCGGGTTAAGATACTTTTTACCCTGCAATTCAGCCGGCAGATATTGCTGCTGCACATAACCGCCAAACTCATGCGCATATTTATAGCCCAAACCATGTCCAAACTGCTTGGCGCCCGGATAGCTGGAATCACGCAAATGGCGTGGTACGGCAAAATCACCCAGCTTATCCACGTCCGCCAGCGCCGCGTCAATCCCCATATAAGCGCTGTTGCTCTTAGGCGCGCGCGCCACATAAACCGCCGCCATGGCCAAAGGAATACGCGCCTCCGGCCAACCGACAAAATGCACCGCGTCCATACAGGCCGTAGCCACCTGCAAAGCCCGAGGGTCGGCCAACCCCACGTCCTCCGCCGCACAAATAATAATTCGCCGACAGATAAATTCCGGCTGCTCACCGGCTCTAATCATGCGCGCCAGATAATGCAGAACCGCGTCAGGGTCAGAACCACGCATACTTTTAATAAAAGCAGAAATCACATCATAATGATTATCCCCCTGCTTATCATAATGCAGTGCCTTCTGCTGAATACTCTCCGCCGCCACCTCCAGCGTAATATGCCGGACCCCGTCCGCTGCCGGCGGCGTCGTCAAAACCGCCAATTCCAAAGCATTATAAGCATTGCGAGCGTCCCCGGCGGCAGATTCGGCAATATGCGCCAAAGCCTGCTCCTGCAAATCCACTTGATAATTGCCCAAACCGCGTTCCTTATCCTGCAAAGCCTGCAAAAGCAAGGCCCGAATATGCGGCGGCCGCAGCGGCTCCAGCCGAAAAATGCGTGAGCGAGAAAGCAGCGCGCTGTTAACCTCAAAATACGGATTTTCCGTAGTCGCGCCAATCAAAATCACCGTACCGTCCTCAACCGCTGGCAAAAGCGCATCTTGCTGTCCCTTGTTAAAACGGTGGATTTCATCAATAAACAAAACCGTGCGCATATTGTAAAGTTCCAGATTTTCCTTGGCCGCCTGCAAAACCGCCCGAATATCATTAACCCCGGTTCCCACCGCAGATAGCTGTTTAAAATCGCTGCTGGTGCTGTTGGCAATTACTCGCGCCAAAGAAGTCTTGCCCACGCCCGGCGGCCCATAAAAAATAAGGGAAGAAAGCTGGTCGGCTTCAATCGCCCGGCGCAGCAAGCGCCCCGGCGCCAAAATCTGCTCCTGCCCGGCATACTCCGCCAAACTGCGCGGCCGCATACGCGCCGCCAAAGGCGCCGCCCGTCTACGGTTCTGCTCCGCCTGCGCGCTAAACAAATTAGGCTGATTCATACCTCAAATCCCCCCTTAATAAATATGCAGATAACCAACATTTAAGCCAGACCGGCCTAAAGCGGCTCCTATAACTACAAACCCTTGCGCAACTGCGCCAGAAAATCATCAAAATCCGCCGGCAAAGGCGCTTCCAGACTGATTTTCTCCTCTGTAATCGGGTGAACAAACTCCAGCCGCGCCGAATGCAGCAGCATACCCACGTCAGGCGTATTCCGCGGCCCATAAAGCCTGTCCCCCACCAAAGGATAACCAAGATACTTCATATGTACGCGTATCTGGTGAGTGCGTCCGGTTTCCAGCTTGCAACGTACCAGCGTAAACTGCCCCAAACGCTCCAAAACCTGATAATGCGTAACCGCATGCCGGCCAGCGCCCGGCAAAACCGCCATCTTTTTGCGGTCTTTCGGACTGCGCCCCAACGGAGCGTCAATCGTGCCGCCCGGCTCAGCCATGCTGCCATGCAAAAGCGCCAGATACCAACGGTTAACCGCGCCCTCATGCCAGCCCGCCGCCAGCCTCTGATGTGCCAAATCACTTTTCGCCACGATAATCAGTCCGGTTGTATCCTTGTCCAAACGGTGCACAATACCCGGCCGCAAAACCCCATTAATACCAGACAAATCGTGGCAATGCGCCAGCAGGGCATTAACCAGCGTTCCCTGCCAGTTGCCGGCCGCCGGGTGAACCACCATGCCGCGTGGCTTATTCACCACCAACACGTCCGCGTCCTCAAAGACCACGTCCAGAGGAATATCCTCCGGCTCCGCCTGCAAAAGCTGCGGCTCCGGCAGGCTGACCCAAATTTCATCGCCAACATTCAGCTGATAATTAGGCTTGGGCGCAAAAACCGCGCCGCCGGCAGGGCGCAGCTGAACCGCGCCCTGTTTCAGCAGCTTCTGCCAAAAAGAGCGCGATTTTCCCTCCGCCAACTCCGCCGAATTTTCCGTCAAAAAGCGGTCAATCCGCTGCCCGGCCGCCAACTCCGGCGCCAGAAAATATAATTCCTGATTTAATTCACCGTCCAGCAATTCGCTGTTTATTTCCTGCTTATATAAATCCATATGTTTTCCAAAATCCTGTTATTTTTTTGCTTATTTTTTATCAAGCTGCTTTTCCTGCCGCTCCTCCAGCAAAATCAGCACCGCCAACACGGCCACGCCGCAGCAAAGCAGAATATCAGCCACATTAAACACCGGCCAATGCGGCAACTCAAGAAAATCCACCACATACCCCAAGCGAAAGCGGTCAAACATATTGCCCAACGCCCCAGAGATTATCACACTCAAAGCCAGACGCTGCCCCCAATGCTCCGGAGAGGTCAGAAAAAACCAAACCAGCAGCAGCGCCAGCAGCAGAACGGAAAAAATTGCCAGCGCAAACGTGCTGTCGCGGAACATACTCCAGGCCGCGCCGGTATTCTGCACATGATGCAGACGCAGCAAGGAACCCAAAACATCTTGGCTGGCGCCCAAAGGCAGGCTTTGCACCACCAGCCATTTGCTAAGTTGGTCCAAAGCCAGCCCCAATATAATTATCACAACAAAAATCATTATCAAACCTCTTTTGCCAAACCAATACAGCGCCGTTTTTTAAACCAATCCCTTGGCTCGCTGCACGCTCTCAATATACTGCAATAATTGAGCAATAAAATCACCAATAATCGGGATACCCAAATCCACCAGCAAATTAAGTAAATAAAGCGCCAGCGCACTAAGCAGAAAGAAGCCCAGTGCAAAGCCCATACCGCGATAAATGCCGGCCAGAAAATGGCGCATAAAAAAGCCCAGCCGACGGCGCAGCGTTTTCTTTTCCAAACCTAATTTTTTTAACATAATTTATATTATATCATACAAATAAAAAAAATACACCTTTTTTTACAAATTAACCGCTCAAATTCAGAAATAAAACCAGCCTGTTCAGGGCTTATTCCGCCTGCACGCTCAAAAATGGAATATGCGCAATTTCATCATAGCCCACTTCAATCTGCGCATCACGCAAATCCTGCAAACGAACATAATTAAATCCCTGCTTTTCAATAGCCTGCACATTTTTCAAAACGCCGTTCAGGCGAATTTTAAGCTGCTTTTCCAATTCTTCCGCCTCCTCGCCAATTCCAGAATTATTATCATTCATAATACCCTTAGCAATAAACTGCAAAGGGTCAATCATTGAGGGATAACTATAACTGCCCTTATGTACCTCCAAATGCAAATGCCGGCCGGTCACATTCCCCGTAGCGCCCTCAATGCCCAAAACTGTATCTTCCTGCACCGTCTGGCCAACACGCACATAAACCGTGCGCAAATGCGCATAAAGCGTAATGTAGCCGTCCGCATGGCGCAAATAAACACAGTTACCATAACTGCCGCCATGGCTCACGCGCAACACCTCGCCGGCATACAAAGGATACACCAGACCGTCCCCACCAAAACTCATGGAAATAAAATCCTGGCCACTGTGCCAACCGGCCTTCCAAAAACGCCCTTTCGCGCCATAGCGCGTCCCCAGGCGATATTTATCAAAAGGATAACGCATTTTTCTCTCCTCTCGCTCCTGTCTATTTTTAATATTTAACTTTTTACAATTTATTTGCCGCCCAGATAGCCGTCCGCCTGATTTTTGTCCAAATCAACAGCGGCATTATCTCTCTGAACATTTTTACCGAAAAAAAAGCCCAGAACCAGCATCACCGCGCTGCTAAAAAGTTCGCTGACCTCCCGGCCGCTCAAAGTCATAATACACAAAACCAGAACCAGCGCCAGCGTCACCAGACTTTTAACGTCCAAAAGCCGGGCCAGTTTTTGTAAAATCATCATTTAATGTCCTCCTCTATATTATATTCCTCTTATAGCGCAATGTCCCTCAAAGCTTAAACACAAAAACCCAAACTAATACCATAAGTACCCTCGCAGCGATAAAAACCCGGCTGCAAAATATCCGGCTGCATCACTAAAAAATTTTCCTTGCCGTTCGGTCCGGAAATATTATTACGCAGCCAATAAATTGTAGATTTATTCGGCGTATGCCCACAGCGATAATATTCATACTGCTGCCCAAAACAATAATCATTAATTAGTCTGCTGTAACCGCAAAGTTCATAATCAGAAAAGAAAAACAGCTTTTCCTTGGTGGTCTTGCCAATATTATTACCCGTAACCGCCGTATATTTATTCACCTGCTTAATCACCGTGCGCAAGTCGCCCGGCATAGACTGCAAAATAGCCGGCAGCTGCACGGTTCGCATATTAGTCTGCTCCCAGGTATTAGCAAAATAAATATTTTCGTCCATAAAATAATTGGCCGGCGTTGCTGATTTCATCTGAAAGGTAATACCAGCGCGCTCCTGTCCGGCCTTAGCCGCCGTCAACACATCATGCGCAAAACCGATAATCTGCATATCATATGTGCCCAAACTGCTGCTAACGCTTTTAGTATCGCCCAGCGCATAAGCCTCCCTAGCCAGACCAGCCGCTGAAAGCTTGGCAATATAAGCCCAGGGAGAAGCCGCCAGCGTAGGCGCCGCCAAAACGCGCGTCTGACCAATATGCTCCAAACGTACCTCCCGGGAATAGGTCTTATTAGCATAAACATACATCATCTGCCAGGTCCCCAGCGCGGAAACAGAAGCCGTCAGTTCCATAGTATCGCCCACCGTGCCGGAAAAAGAAAGCTGCCCCTGCTGTAACATAACCTGCGTATTAGGCGGCGCCCAAATTTCAAAAGAAATCAAACTCCGCTGCAACAACAAAGTAATATCTCTCTGCGCCTCCGTCATGCTGCCATTAAGCGTATCAGCCAAAGTTTTAGCCTGCTCGCCAATTTTAAGCTGTGTATCAATCTTATCCGCATTCTCATTAAAATCCTGAATATTATAATATTCCGAAGCCGCCGGTTTTTTCAATTTATAATTAGGCGTATAGGTTGCCATCAGTTCAACACCTCCTCTCTAATTTCCCGATGCCGCAGCGCCGCCAGCTGCTGATGCGTATAAACGGCAATCCGGCCATAGGTATTATATAAAAGCTGCAAATCCAGTTGCAAATTAGCCGGCAGAACACGCTGCAAAAGTTCGCGCAAAGCCGGCGCGCAGCCCTTTGCACTCAATTCCAGAAAAACATGCAACGTATAAGCCGCCGCGTCCAGCGTCAAAATATATTCGCCCTCCGGCAGACTGGCCGCCAAAAGTTCACGCAGCCGCGTCATGGTAAAAGGCAGTTGTTCATTCAAACGCAGCAAAACCGCATGCCGCCGCTCCGCCAAACTCAATGTTTCCCGGCCGGAAAGCTGCAAAAGCTTTTCCCAGCGCTCAATACCATATTCGCCGGCCTGCATAATCATCTGCTCAAGCAAAACCTGCTCCACATGCTGCCAGGCCAAAGTAAAATAAGGCTGCTCCACCGTCAAAACCTGAGCCACGTCCTGAATTTGCAAAGCCACCGGCGGCAAATAACTGTCCAATTTATTCGCCATAATTTATTGCACCACCACCTGACCCCTGACGGGAATTTCATCAGCCGCCAGCAACAAATTAGCCGCCCGGCCATTAAAAGTCAAACCGCTAACGTCCAAAACCCCATTTAACTGCAAAATACGCGCCTCCAGCTGACTGACGCGCACCGTCAAATAAGCGGCCGCGCCCCATTCAGCCGCCAAATCCGCAAAATACTCGTCTATACAACCGGCAACCGCCGCCTGCACGTCCGCCAGCTGCCAGCCCTCGCGCAGACTAACCTGCAAACTGACCGCCACACTTTTCGCTTTAGCCGCCGCCACCGTAACCACATGACCAATCGGCGCCAGCCCCAACCCGGCGCCCTGCGTCGGCGGCGGGTCAAAAAGCATCTGCACACGCTGCACCAGCGCACTATCCGGCACGCCCAGTTTCTCATTCAACAGAATCAGTTTAACCGTACCGCCGCCCTGCCAGGCCGCCTGAACCTTAGCCGCACCCACGCCGGCAATGCCCTCGGCCTTATTTACATAATCCGCCACATTGCCGCCAAAACTCTGCTCCAACAAATCTTTTAAATAACGCGCCCGAAAAGCCTCGGTACTTTCCTCGTCCTCGCCCGGTACCAAAATGCGCTCCAACTCGGCCTTGCTTAAACCGTTCAGATATTCCAGCGGCACCATATGACCAATATAAGCGTTAGGCTGGCTGCCAGCCTGCTCACATTCCAACTCATAAAAATTATCGTCCAGCTTATCCACCACACGCCAATTAAAACGGTCGCAGCAAAAACGCGTACCCAGCGGAACCTGCGCGCCAGAAGCCAGTTCAATCCGCCCCAAAGCCCGGGCGGCGCTGGCCGCACGCGGCGCAAGCCCCCTCTCGCTGGCGCGCAGCACCAGATAAGGCCGGGAAGCCGTATCCGCAAACCCCTCCTGCAAAACCTGCTCCAAACCCCGGTAAAGTTGCGCCAACTCCCAGGCCGCCGGAGCCAGCGCGTCCCAAATCAGACTGCCCTCGCGCTTATCCACCGGGCTGTTAACCTGTTTCAGCATATCCGCCAGAATTTTCTCATATGTCATACTCTCATACATTTCCAGTTTACCCCCTTTCGCCGTCAGCCCTCCCCGGCAAACCAACAGCAATATCAAATCACCGCTCTGCTCAGGCTTTTATAACAAGACCTCCGTTTCCAACGCCAATTCTCCATAGATGCTTTTCACCACAAAACGGCAGGCCAAACGACTGCCCTGCTGCTTAAACTTAAAATCCTCAACCGCCAAAATGCGCTCATCACGCAGCAAAGCCTCGCGCAGCCGCCTTTCCGCCTCCGGTATCACATAAGCCGAGGGCCGACCAAAAAGACCGGCCAACTCAACCCCATAATCCCCGGAATAAACCGGCCAACGGCCAGCCTCGGTCTGCAAAAGCAGAAAAACCGCCTGCCGCAGCGCCTCCAAACCGTCAGTCATACCGCGCAGCACACAGCCACGGCCGGAAAGGTTGCTCATGGCATAGGTTCTGGTTTCCTCCGTCATCGGCCATCTCCCCTTTTCAGCGCTTCAGCCCCTTGCCGCTTACATGCCAGCCAAATCATTAAATTTCTCCGGAATTTCAAAATCTTCAAAGGTAAAACGCATTTCTTCCTCCAAATATTCGTCATCAGCGCTGAACTTGGCCAAAACGCCGCCGTCCAGATTGCAGTCTTTCAAAATAACTGTCTGCCGGCCCACGCTGCTCACCGGGTCTTCATTGGTAATCTGGATATCAAAATACATATCCTCGCCGCTTTCCTTAAAGCGATACAACAGCTCCCGAAAAATAGAACTGTTATAATGAAAAGTCGCCTTGCCAGAGCCGCTCCAGCTAACCCCCTTATTGCCGCGCCCCACGCGTCCCAAAACCGGAACCTGCATTTTCTTCTTCTCAATGCTGGCCTCCAGATTAATAGCCTGCATAAATTTATAACGCCGCCCGTCCAGCGTCACATAACATTCCGCCAGCCCGGCGCTTAAAGCGTCCCAGGCGTTCATAGTTGTTGCCATATCCTAAAATCCCCCTTTTTAAGCAAAAGTAACCGTTAAATACAGCTGCGACATCGCATTTGTCACGTTTAAATAAACACCGATAACCACCGATTTTTTATTCTCGCCCGGAGCCACCGTAACATCAGCCGTATCAAAACTTTCAATAGCACGCAGTCCCTCCAGCTTGCGGAAATAAGCCACCACATCGCCCCAAAGACTGATACGCCCGGCGTTATCATTCGGCACAATACCCAAATAACGCTGATAAAACAAACCAGATAAATCCAAAACAATCTGGTCCAAAACGCGAATAGTCTGATTAAAACGCCGGTCCTCCTGACCGCTTTCCTGCCAGCCCTGCAAAGAGTTAACGTCCTCTAAAACGCGCAGTTCACCATGCAGACGGTGCAAAACCAAACGCCCGGCCAACAATGCCTGCTGTAACTCACGCTGTCCGCTCAAAGCAGCAACCTTAATCTCGCCGTCATAAACCGCATTAGTCAGCGTAGCATTAACCGCACAGCCAGCCTCCGCGCCCAAAAGCCAATAAACGCTGGCGCTGGCCGCCAAACCCTCCTCCTGCGCCGGATAGCCAACAGAAATCACGCCCTCATAATTGGCCGCAAAATCATAAAGCACCGTCTGGAATTTGCGGCCATTCTCCTCGCGCTGCTCCCGTGTATATTTCAGCAAAAGCGTCTTAACCGCATTATCCATGCTCAAACAGCCCAAAACATTAAATTCATATTCTCCCAGCAAATCCAGCATCTTCTGATATTCTTCAGAAGCCACCGCCGCCTTATTAGTACCGCCGGTCAGCTGCAAATAACTGCCGTCCGTCAATTCCGCGCCGCTTTTCCAGCAGACAAAATCATTATCCTGCAAGTCGACCGCGCTGGCCACCTGCTGGCTGTCCACTTCCTGCCCGGCCAAAAAAGTCAAAACCACAAAACCGTTCTCGGCCTCCGGGTCAGCGTCCACCTTAATCACCAAAGCATTGCCTCGCTCGCCGCTATATTTCGCCTCGCATAAAGCGCAACTCGCTTTAACGCCGCTATTTAAGCGATAAAAATAACAGCTGCCGGCATGCAAAAACAAATCGCGCAAACCTTTCAATGCATCTTCGCCATAAGCATACCCAAACAGACCCTGAGCGCGCGTGCGGAACTCCCCGGCGTCCAGATAAAAAACCTCGCCGTCCGGCCCCCAGTCCAACTCCAAACCCAAAGCCGCCACGCCGCGGTCAGAAAGATTAGAACCAACCCGACCCTGCTGGTTAACATTAACATAAACACCCGGCAAAATTTTATTTTGCGTCACAAAACTGCCGCCACCAAATGACATATGCTGTCACCCTCCTTTATTTTTCAATTTTTTTATTAATATCCGCCGCCATATCATCAAGCGGCCCAATAGCCAAAAACTGCATTAAATCAGCGCCCTCCGGCGGCAGACTCAATTTATCGGCCGCCTCCAATTCCAGCGTCGTATAATAAACATATTTGGCCTGAAAACACAAATACTCATTGCCGGCCTGCCAGTGCAAATCATGCCCCCGATAAGCGCGCAGCCGGCCGCACAATTCCGCCATACCACGCACAAGCCCCTCGCCAATGCGTTCCTGTTCCGCCAAACCGCTCCATGCACCGTTCGGCTTTTCAGCCGCCGCCTTAGACGGCCGGGGATAATAATGCAAAGTCAAATCCATCTCCCGGCGCACCCGTCCACAGGGCCAAAGCTGACGACGCAGCGCCGGCGGCGGTAAATAAAAGCAGGGCGTTCGCTCGCCCTGCAAAAGCCGGCCAAAATAAACCGGCCCCACCTCGCCGCCCGGAAAAAGCTGGCGCAGCTTAGTCGCCGCCGCCCACAAAAAATCCTGCAAAACTCATCAACCCCTTTTCAGGCGCGCTCGTCCAAAAGCCGCACCATAACCTCCATATGTGTCGGATAACAGGCCGCCTGTCCACTGCACGCCAACCAATAAACCTGCCCCCATTGCTCAACGCGCACCCGACTACCAGCCGGCAAGGTCAAACCCGGCTCGGCCGGCGGCAAAAACAGTTGAAAACGCGCCTCCACGCCGCTGCCGTCCGCCGCGCTGTCCGTTCTGGCCGGCTCATTCTGACCAAAAGCCAAATAACAGGGCAAATCAGACCAGTCGGCCAACGGCTGCCAAAACTCGCCGCAGCAAACACCGGCCACTTCCTGAACCTGTAAAGCATAAACCGTGCAAACACCGACCAAAAGCTGGCGCAGCTGTTGCCGCGCCGCCGCATATGCAGCGTCCATTATCGTCATGTATGCCATACCCCCTATCTCGCTAATAAACAGAACGCCAGGCGCACAGCGCCGCCCTGGCGGAATGAAGCAAATCGGCCGCCAACCCCTCGGCACGGCTTTTTTCGTCAACACCACTCCTCTGGCTGCCGCCGCCAAAGCCCCAGGCCGCGTCCCCCAAACGTAGCGAGGTCAGGCTGGGCATAACCGCCAAACTTTCCGGTGCCAAAGCCAATCGAGATTGCAAAAAATAAGCGGCGGCCAAATCCAAAAACGCAGAAACCAGCGGCAGTTCCGCCTTCTCCGCCTGCGGCAGACGATTACAAAACTGCTCCACAAAAGCAACCGCCCGGCTCAAAGCCAACTCAAGCGCCGCCTGCTCCAATCCGAACGCCGCTTCGTTGTCCTCCTCCGCAAACAGATAGCCCAAAGCCATCAAACGCCGGCGCAGTTCGTCCAAATCCGCTATCATCATACCTGCTCACTGCCGGCATTAACGCCGCCCGTCGCCAAACCGGTAATCGAAGCATGCAAAAAGGCCGGGCCATGCGCCAAACCAATCTGACCATAAAGCTGAATTTTATCCGCCGCGCCGGTTTTCGCCAATTCTTCCTCAAACAAAACACCCTTGCCCGGCACCGCCTGAAAAACCGGAGCCAAATGCGCCACATCGGCAATCAGCACACTATCCGCCGGCATAAAGCGATCCCAACAAACCCCCAGCCGGCAAAAATCCGTTTCCAGTTCGGTAATATTCAGACCGCCCACCTGACGCTGGCTGGGCGTATAAACCGGCGTGCCGTTAAACTGCGAAGCATAAATTTCTGATAAAGCCTGCTTCTGATAGGCCGGCAAAAACATCACCATGTTGCTGAAATAAGCGCCATTATCCGCCATTTCGCGGAAAATCTGCTGCAACATGGCCTTGCTCAAAGGCGCGCCCTTAGCGTCCAGCGTCGTGCCGCCGCGGCAAAGTTCCAGCAGCCCCCGAGTCTTATTGGCCTCGTTGCTGCTGGCCGCGCGCTTAAACTGGCCGTTAATAAAACTGTGCTCAACATCACGGGCAATTTTAATCAGCTTATGCTGTACCTGAAAAGCCCTCTCGTCCGCCACCGGGTCGCCCTCCAAACCGGCCGTGTTCAAACCCTGCATACGTCCCACATTGCTTTGCTTGGCATAAGTCAAATTAATAATCTCCTGATGAATTTGCACAACATTACTCTCCTGCGAGCGCGCCGCCATAACCGCCTCCGGAGCCACCGCAGCCGCCGATTCAGAAATTTCCGGTTGGGCCGCCTCCGGATAATCAAAAAGCACCGCCGTCGGAAATTCAAAATTGCTGGTCATACGTCCGCCGGAAAGCCCACCAATCATCGCCAAAAGCGGAGTCTGCATCGCGTCCGCAGAAAAAAGTTCGCCGGCATAATTAGGCAAATTCCAAACCGTTCCCATCTCACTTACTTGTGTCATTATTAAATCAATCCTTTCTTAAAAAAATACCCAAACCCAACCCACCACTTAAAAAATTTTTTATAAGATAATTCCCTGTGCAGCCGCTTCCTGCTTAATCTTAATCGCCTCAACGCCCTCGGCCTGCGCCAAACGCAGACCAAAAGCGCCGTCCGCACCATAAACATCAGTCATATCGCCGGCCGCCTGCGGCTGCAAACCCAGCCAATGATAATCCTGCTCCTGCCGTTCCGGCGCAAACAAAAAAGCGGTGTCCGAACGCCGACGCAGTTCCCGAATTTGCTGCCGCAGACGCTCCGCCCAATCCGCCGCCTGAAAATCCAAAACCGACCAATCCAGCAAGGCCATAGCCGCTGGCAAACTTCTAGCGCCAGCCTCGGCCAACAAACGCTCCGCCGTCATTTCCAGCTTCAAGCGCTCATACTCCGCCCGGCTCACCATCTCCGGCTTATTTTCAACCGCATTTTCGGCTTTATTTTTTCGCTCATTTTCCTGCATATTTCCCTCCTTATATTTAACTATTTTGCTGCAAAATTTCCATTTCCCGTTGCAGGCCGGCAATCACAAAGGCACGCTCGGCGGCGCTCAACTGCATAAATTCGCCAGGCCGCCAACCCCAGCGCAAAAGCGCCAGCCAGGCGGCGCATACCTCCCAATCGCCGGCCTTAATCAGTTTTTTGCTGCCGCCAAATGAGCCTCCGCCGTCCGGCTCTGCAAATTCAAGCGTTCAAAAGCCTGCTGCAAAGCCTGATACTCCCCCGGTGAAAGCATTTTCAACAGCAGCTGTTCCGCACCCAAAACGCCATAACTGTCCTGCAACTCAACACTGTTCAAATCCGGCCAAACCACAGATTTTACCAACAACTGCAAAAAAATATCGTTAAAGCGAACCTTATGCCCAATTTCCTCCTGCCGCGCCGCCGCCAGTAAAAGTTCCTGCCAGTCGGCCGCCGTCAGCGGCTGCAACTCCCAAAGCTGCGGCTGCCCCTGCTCGTCCACAAAACGCTCAGAAACCAGCAGGCGCAAATTCTCGCGCGGCGTACTGGCCGCCAAAAAAGCCGTCAAATCCCTGCTCATTAAACAATTCCCCCCTCTCCCATAATCTCATAAACATCAAACCAAAGACGCGCTTCCCAACAAAGCCTCAATATCTTCACGCAAGCGCTCCGCCACCAAATCGGTCAGCATATCAACATCAGCCCCGGCCGCCAACGGTTCCGGCTCCACACCGGGTATCTTCAAAACCTCCGAGCGCGCAGATGTCAAATGCGCTGGTATGTTTGCCGATATTTCCGTCAGCATTTCCGACGATGCATCTGCCGCCGTCAGCGGCTGCATCGGCTCATTTTCAGCCGATTTAACCAAATCGGTGGAAAAAATTGGCTCCGGCCATAACGAGGAAACAATATTTTCCCCTGCCGTTTCAACTTTGTCTGCTGCTTCAGCCTGATTATTTATTTTCTCTTTTGGCTTAACAGCCGATTTTATCTTTACTTCCGATTTACGCCCCATACCCGATTTACTTTTTGTTTCTGCCCCTCTGTGCGCCTTTCGCCCAGACAAAGCTAAAGAAAGCACTGCCGCATCATCTTGAGCAAACAAATCCTCCGGCCATATTGCGTCAGGAGAATCCAAATCCGGTAATAATTCCGCACCAACCTCGCTTAAATCAGCCGCTGTGCTTTTCCATAAATTATCCCTTTCCTCCTGAAGCGCCCTCTCCGTACTGTTTAACATTGGCGCAGTTGAGGTTAAACGACGCTTGCCGCGCTGATATAAATTATTAAAACGCTGGCTCACCACAGCCGCAGAATAGCCATTTGCCTGCACCAAAGGCGAATTTATACCCAATAACAAGCGAAGATCCCGTTCACTCGGCCGCTCTCCCGGGGCGGCCTCGTTCACCAGTCGGAGCAAATTCGCGCCGGCCAGCTGACCCCAACTGTCAAACGCCGCCGCCTGCCGCTGCCATACACGCCCCTGCTGTAAGCGCGCCAGCCATTCACTCAAAAAACTTTCCCCATTCATATCCGACCTCACACCTCGTCCAATTCCGTTGCATAATAACGGCTAACAATCACATAAGCCTGCCCACCCTGAACACAGGCCAACAAAACGCGGTCATTCAATTCCAAATTATGATAGACCCGATAAATTTTATCTTTTAAATAACGCTCATCGTCCTGCCGCCGCTCCACAAAACCAATCACCGAGTCCGTCAAAATCAGTTCTTCCTCCGGCACCAAAAGCCGCTGCTCCAGCATAATCTGCAAAGGACTTTCATTCACAACTCGCCCAAAGGCAAAGCTGACTGCCGGCAGACTGTCCGCCGCCCGTTTGGCCAAACCAATCAGCGCGTCTGTCAAAGCTGCTGTCTGCAAAATTTTTCCCCCTCTCGCCAACAGGTTTTATAAATTACCAACATATTTCTGACAAACTTTCTCCACATATTCGCGCAAACGCAAAGCCACGCGCACATCAAAGCCCAAATCGGCCGCTTCCAAAACCTGATAATCCTCCAAACTCACCAGCATACTGGTATTAAAAATCTCCTCGCCATTCGGCAGAGAGCGATAAATAATCAGCCGCCGCGCCTCACCGCTGGCCGCCCATTCCGCCAGCCGATTTAAATAATAAATTGGTTTATAAACGCGCACCCCATTGCGCAGCAGCGGCGAGTCCTCAAAATAAGGCAGCAGCAACTCAAAACTGATTTCGCGCAAACCGGCCGGCCGCAAAAGGTTCAACTCGGTGCCGTCCGCCAGCTGCACCAGCTGATTATTCTGGCGCAACCGCAGCGTATATTTTTCCGGCGCCAGCGGCAACTCCAGCTCGCCAATAAAATAATGATACATCTTTCACCCCTCCCTGAATTCTATATATATGCCAATCATTCCAATTAGAACGCCCCAAACAGGCACAGCACTACTGTAATTCCAAACTTAAATTCATCAAACAATTTCCCTGTTCAATCAGATGCTCCGCCCGCTTAACCAGCGCCCAGCAATCAACCAACTGCTCGCCCAGATTTAAACGCACGCCCACCATACTGCCGCCGCGCACCATAATATTGCCCGGAGCCTGCAAAACCAGCAGACTTTCCTGCCGCTGACGATACAGCTGTAAAAGTTCCTGCGCCCGGCTATAAGTCTGCTGTTTAGCGTCCGCGTTTTTGCTTACCAGCTGCAAAACGCCCCAATCGGCAATTTTGCCGCCGTCCTCGGCCACAAACTCCTTGCGCAGCCCCTTGCGCTTATCCTCATAAATTACCTTAACCCGATTATAGGTCTTTTCATCAATCGAGGTAGCATATTCATAGCCGCCAATACAATCCGCCGCCAACAGAATATTAACGCGCATATCCCAGCAGCTTTGCAGACAAACCGCACCACAATCATCATAAACAAAATAACGCCGCCCCTTGGCCTGCCAGACCTCGGCCAAAACCTCCGCCAGCATATCCAGATACCTGCGGTTATCAAAACTATGCGCCGCCAAACGCAGTCCACAATCCGCCACCTTACCCAGCTGCATATTATTCTCACTGCAAATACGCCGCAGCAAATCACCCGGCGTAAAATCGCGCAGCATGCAGCAATCACGGTTCTGCAAATAACGCAGCTGGTCATAAGCGCGCACCTGAATAAGTTCCGGCTGCCGCCGTCGCTTGCTAAAAACCCGGCCGACAAAAACCGTCTGTCCGTCCAGACGCAAACGCACCGGCGCGCCCTCCAAAAAGTTCAACATGCCGTTTTTAACCACCACAAAATCCAAAACAGCCGCCGCATTAGCCGCGCGCTGCAAACGCAAACCGCTCAAAACCTGCGGCCGCAGCCAGTTCTTGCCGTCATAAATCAACAAATCAACCTGCATGCCGAGCCTCCTGCACCGCCAGCCGTCGCATCTCATTTTCCACATCATTCACCCAGGGGTGCTGCGCAATAACCGATTTTTCAGAAAGTAAACCAACCGACTTCAAACAATTATCAATAGCCTCACTTTCATCAATCATAATATCGCGGTTAAAAATCAGCCGCCAACCACAAGAAAGAAAATCACCCTGACCACTAAGCGCCAGATACCGCTTAACAAACCAAAGCAATTCGGCAAAACTGGCCTGCCATTCCGTTTCCAAATCGTTAGCGTCCAGACAAATATCGCTATACATAGATTTAATATTCATCTCATTCGCTGCCCGATAAGCCCGGTCAAGCTTGGAATCAAACCCCAAACCATTCTCGATAATCGCGCGCTGCAAAAGTTCCAAAATAGCCTGATAATTGCCGGCGTTCACATCAACAGAAAGCGTATCAATACCACCCTCCGCGCCGTCAATCGTCTTAACCTTAACCGCACCATAAGCAGCCAGATTATGCCGAAACTCGGCCAAATCCGTGCCGTCATAATTCTTAATCACCAAAACCGTATTATGCATATCCTCCTGCATAACATTTTCAAAAGCAGAAAGCATGGTGTTAAGCGCGTCCTGCAAAGATTTCACCCGACAAATAAGCGGCCGCTCACTCTCATTCAGCTTAAAAGGAATAAGCGGCACGCGCTGCCAGTTAAAGCCCAAAACGCTCCCGTCCGCACTCACGCGCTGCAAATACGGTCTGGCCTGCCCCAGGGACAATTCAGCCTCGCCCCAGGCCCAGGGTATCAACCGCCCCAACCCCGGCTCCCAACCAAACAGGCGCACGCCATTCAAACCATAAACCTCCACGCCCCAAACCGTCTGTAAACGCCCCTGCCGCCAGATTTCCCGGCCAAAAAAGCGCAGCGCCCCAGTCAGGCGTGTATGTTCAGCATCTGCCCAAAAGGGCAAAATCTCATGCCCGGCAAACCGGGCAAAAGCCAGCCGCCCCTCCCCGTCAAGATATGGATAAAGCCAGGCAATTCCCTGATTATAACAGTCCTTGCCCAACCGCTTCAGCAACCGCATAAAAGGCCGGTCAAAAATCCGCCCCAAAGCGTCGGCAAACTCCGAGCAATCACTCTCCCAACTGATAGGCTGCCCCAGCATGTAATTGGTTTTCTGATTAACCAGCTTGGCATACTGATTGTTAATCAGGCGATTATTCGGCAAATTAGGCGCCGGCTCAAGCTGACCGCCGCGCCCAATCACCATGCGCCGCTGACGCAGAATATCCTGCTGCCCGGCAAAATAAGCCTCCCCGGTCAACATCTGCCGGCGCTTGTCAGAGGTCAGCCAACGCCCCAACTCCCAGCCCAAAACCTGCAATTCCGCTGGCTGCTCGGGTTTCTCGCCCAACAAAAAACCGCCGGCTGAACCCAGCCTGCGGCAAATCTCGCTAATCTTTTTCATTTATTTTTTCTTTCCCCCCTGTTTAGCTTTCTTGACGATACTATTCTAACACACAACAACCGGACATTCCATGACATCTTTTCCCCAACGCCTAACTAAAGCTAAAACTATCTCGCAGCAACAAATCTTCCGCCGCATAACGCATCGCGTCCATCAAATGATTATTACAATCCGCCGGCACATTCAGCAACCGGCCATTTTTATCTGCCTGCCAGTTATAAGCGCTGATTTCCGCCAAAAAATTCCGGCAGCGCGGAGCCACCAGAATTTCAAAATCCTGTAAAAAATCAATACCATGCCGCACGCTGTCCGGCCCCTTACGCGCCGGTTTAATCCGCTCAATACCAAGCTCGCGCAGCCGGTCAATGCTCTTCGGCTCGGCGCTATCCGCGCAAATTCGCTCCTTGGCATACCCCCTGCGCTCAATTTCCGCATAAATCTGCTCATTACTAAGCCCACGCTGATAAATTTCATCAAAAACAAAAATACGCCGCGCAGCCAAATCCACCAGACCGCAAAACAGCGCCGTTTCATCATTCACATAACCAAAATCCAAACCAAAAATACTGCACATCTGCGGTTGAGCACGCAAAGCAGACAAATCAAAATCCACCTCGCGCCAGTTCTCAAAAATCAGCCCTTCCGCCACGCCCCATTCCCCCAAACCGGCCACCCGATAACGCCGGGGGTTCTGGCGCGCCATGTTAACAAAAACCTGCCGATCAGCCTCGTCCAAAAACTCATTGCAGCGATAATCCACCGTCTTAGCCAGAATATCCGGGCAGGCCGGGCCGTCAAAAAAACGCCGCTTCAGCCAGTGTCGCTCATTCCAGGGATTAAAGGTCAGCGTCAGCTGCTTAAAAGGAGCTGGCCCACGAATACTTTCGTCCAAAATTGCAAAATCTTCTTCCCGGCTTACTTCAAAAGCCTCCTCCAGCCAAAGAAAACAAAGCTGCCCCTGCGGCGCCACAATAGATGTAATTTTGTGTGGGTCGTCCAAACCCCGAAAAAAAATCTTCTGCCCCGTCGGCAGATAAGTCATCTCCAAAGGATCCTCCCGCAGCTGCCAAACAGTGCTCAAACCCAACTGCTGCACCGCCCAGACAAGTTCCGCATAACAGGAATTGCGCAAAGAACGATACGTCCTGCGCACCACCAACAAATTGGTCTGCGGTATATGTACCAAACGCCAGATAAAATTCAAAGCCGTTGTTTTCGATTTTTTACTGGCCCTGCCCCCCTTAACAACCCGATAGCGTCCGGTAAAATGCCAAAAATCCCGATAACCACCGCCCACCAAATGCGGTAAATAAATATCCTGCAAATCTCCAACCCCTCCTTTCCCAGGCATCTCTCAATCCGTCAAATCGTCCTCGCCCCAAATCCGCACCGCCAAAGTCTTGCCCGTATTCTGCGCCTTATCAGAAAAAAGGTGTTGGCTGCGCCCCAAAAGTTCCGCCGCCTTAGTGCGCTCGCTAACTTTCGGCCCGTCCAACCGAACCTGAACTTCGCCGCCCTTTTGCGTTTCATGCCGGTCATGCACCTCGCCGCGCATCACCTCGGTTAAAAACTGCATAATTTCGGTTTTACAGGCCACCGCTCGCCGCTTTTTCTCAACCATAAAAATCTCCTTTCCCTGCCAAAATTTTTAAACAATTTTTGATGCTATTATTCTAGCACACATCAATCGGACAAAACAGGACGTCAACAAAATTTTTTTTCACGCATAAAAACACCAGCGCCGGACAAACTATCTTTACAAAATAGATATTCAGGAGGTAAAATCATGACGACCAAAGAACTGCTCTATATTGAAGACGCCCTCGGCCATGCGCAGTATTTCCAAAGCAAATGCCAGGAAACACTTGGCCAGCTGCAAGATGCCGATTTAAAAACCTGCGTACAGCAAATGGCACAGAAAAACCAGCAAATTTATCAAAGCTTTTTCAGTTTATTATAGGAGGCCGCCCATGACTAACAATAATGATAAAAACCTGATGGAAAATATGCTGCTGCTGGAAAAAGGCGTGTGCGACCTCTATATGCACGGCGCCATAGAGTCCTCCACAGCCAACGTCCATCAAACCTTTAACAGCGCCCTGAACAATTCCCTCGCCATTCAAGACAGCATTTACAGTAAAATGTCGGCCAAAGGCTGGTACGCCCCGGAACAGGCCGAACAAAATAAAATAAATTCTGTAAAACAAAAATTCTGTTGCAGCCAGGGCGCTAATTAAGGCTGCACACCCACATTCTGAAGCCTAAAGAAAAATTAGCCGAACCCTCAATAAAAAAGGTTCGGCTAATTTTTTTATGTATTTTATTGGCCCTTTTACGGCTTACCATAATAATATTACCTAAACAACAGCGCAAATTGTAAACTAAAATCAAATAATCAGTTGACAAACCCTCGCGTCAATGCTATAATTGTAAACAATATAGCAACAAACTTGTTTACAAACAAAATGAGGTGATTATAAAATGATTTGGTATCCCTATGAACAAATGAAAACCATGCGCCAGCCCTACAAAATTCTGGACGCCAACGGCGTTTATCTTTACACCCACGACCAAAAACTGATTGACTCTGTCAGTTCCTGGTGGTGCATGATTCATGGCTATAAACACCCAGAGTTAACCGCGGCGCTAAAAAAACAGGCGGACAATTTTTGTCACGTAATGCTGGGCGGCTTAACACATGAACCCGTACAGCAGCTTTCCGCCAAATTACAGGAGTTTCTGCCCGGTGATTTGGATTATTGCTTTTTCTCAGACTCCGGCAGCGTCGCGGTAGAGGTTTCGCTCAAAATGGCGCTGCAATACAACACCAATCAGGGACGCAAAAGGCCGCTGGTGCTGGCGCTGGAACATGCCTATCATGGCGATACATTCAAAGCCATGGAAGTCGGCGATGATGAAGACTATCATTTTGCTTTTGAAGAAAAAAGCGGCGTAGTGCATATCCCCACACAAATCCCGGCTCTGGAGGCCGCTTTTGAGCAATATCATGACCAGCTGAACTGCTTTATTGTAGAACCGCTATTGCAGGGAGCCGGCGGCATGCTGATGTATAACATCGACTTTTTACAACGCGCCCGGCAGCTTTGCGACGAATATGATGTGTTACTGATTTTCGATGAGGTAGCCACTGGCTTTGGCCGCACTGGCAACCGCTTTGTAGCCGACCTTGTTCTGCCGGACATTCTGGTACTGGGCAAAGCGCTTACCGGCGGTTATATCGGCCATGCCGCAACCGTTGCCAACCATAAAGTTTTCAACGCCTTTTACAGCGATAACGACCGCCACGCCCTAATGCACGGCCCCACTTTCATGGGCAATGCCCTGGCCTGTGCCGTCGCCCTGAAAGGCATAGAAATTTTTGAACGCGAAGATTATATGAGCAAAATCCAACACATCGAGGAAGTATCCCGGCGCGAACTGGCCGGTCTGAGCGACCCACGCATTAAAGATGTGCGCGTAATGGGCGGCTGCGCCTGCATCGAAGTCTATGACAGCGCCACCCTGGAGGGCTTCCAGCAGTTCGCCTATGAACGCGGCGTTTTCTGCCGCCCCTTCCTGCGCTATATGTATTCCATGGTGCCCTACATCATCAAAGACGATGAATTAATCAAAATTTTCGATACCATGAAATCCTGGTTTGTTTAAGATATTGACAAACTATGTTAGGTAGTACTGCTATTTGATTTTTTCTTTATAGAATAGAATTGCTTTCCTGCATAATAGTTTAACCTCACTCAGGATTGCCAAGGCTTTAAAAAATATTGACAATCGCAGAATAATTGTGCTATAATAAAAGCACAAAGAGCTGACCCCCAAATCGGGTCAGCCCCCCAAAGTTTAGCTAAAAATAGCCGCGACCATTGCTGACTGGGCGGCTATTTTTGTTTGCCATGATTTAATATAAACTCGGCAACCTGTATGCCAAGCTGAATGGCTTGCATAACTATGACCGCTATGTTTAACCAAAGCATTGCATCACCTCCTCGCCGTACATTATGAGGAGGGACCCAATCCCTCATTCTTACAACTTTCCACCTTTCACAAGATGTAATTGTGTACTCATGAGGGCTAACCGCCAATTTGCATTTCAACTCTTTGTGTAATTCATACTATACCACAGGTATTGTTTATTTTCAACTAATTATTATAAATTATTATCTTTATAAAAACAGCAAAACAATCGCTGCCCCTTTTCAATAAAGGTGCAGCGATTGTTCATGAATGACATTATAATTTATCACATAGCAAGCGTAATTAGTTATTAATCAGCTTGTCATCGCCGTTCCAGCTATACAGCTGACGAATTTCCTCGCCAATAACCTCGGCCGGGTGAGCAGCTGCTTTGCGGCGCATAGCATTGAAATGTACCTGACCGCCGGACTCCGACATATCAGCCAAAAAGTCTTTGGCAAAAGTACCGTCCTGAATATCAGCCAAAATCTGCTTCATGGCCTTTTTAGTATCCTCGGTGATAATCTTGGGGCCAGTTACATAGTCGCCGTATTCCGCAGTGTTAGAAACAGAATAGCGCATGCCGGCAAAACCACTCTGATAAATCAAATCCACAATCAGCTTCATCTCATGAATACATTCAAAATAAGCATTCTTGGGGTCATAACCGGCCTCAACCAGCGTTTCAAAACCAGCCTGCATCAAAGCACAAACGCCGCCACAAAGCACAGCCTGCTCGCCAAACAGGTCAGTTTCGGTTTCTGTTTTAAAGGTAGTTTCCAAAACGCCGGCACGCGCACCGCCAATACCCAAGGCATAAGCCAGAGCCAACTGCTGCGCCTGACCGGTAGCGTCCTGCTCAACGGCAATCAGGCAGGGAACGCCCTTGCCAGCCAGATATTCGCTACGCACAGTATGCCCAGGGCCTTTCGGCGCAATCATGGTAACGTCAACGTCCGCCGGCGGCTTAATCAGGCCAAAGTTGATGTTAAAGCCGTGTGCAAACATCAGCATATTGCCAGCCTGCAAATTCGGCGCAATGTTTTCTTTATACATCTTAGCCTGCTTTTCATCATTAATCAAAATCATGATAATATCGGCTTTTTTAGCAGCCTCAGCCGACTCATAAACGGCAAAGCCCTCCGCTTCTGCCTTAGCCCATGATTTGCTGCCGGCATAAAGACCAATAATAACCTCACAGCCAGAATCTTTCAGGTTTTTAGCATGAGCATGACCCTGAGAGCCATAACCGATAATCGCAATCGTCTTACCTTGCAATAAAGATAACTCACAATCCTCTTGATAAAAAATCTTTCCCATCTTAAAAGATGCCTCCTCAAAATTTTTTTATTTAAAAGTTACTGACAAACAATATTATATTACAGGCGGCCAATAATCCAGGTAATCAGAGTATTAGCCAAAGAAATAACAACGCTGGCCACGATTGCCGAGCCAAAACCGGCCACCGAGCAGCCAGGAATTAACCATACCACCAGCCAAAGCATAAAACCGTTAAGCACCAGCGCAAACACACCAAAGGTGAGTATCGTCAGCGGCAAGGCCGCCAGCTGTAAAACAGGCTTAACGCTCAAATTAAGCAAAGTGAATAAAACCGCCGCTAAAAGCAGGGAAAGCAGGCTGCCAAAATTCAAGCCGCCCACCAGCCGCTCCGCCAGCAGCATAGCCAGCGCATTCATCATCGCCACAATCAGAAGCCGCTGATAATCCGGTCCCGGACGCACATAATTGCCCCGATTGTCTATATAACCATCTCTGCGCAAAAAAAGCCCTCCTTCTCCCAACAATTTTTAAGTTTTTTGAAAATATTAATTGTTTTTTTGTGTCTTATTGGCTAAAATAAGTTTAGCCTTATTTTAGCATTATTATTGATAAAATGCAAGACCAGTGAAGCGATTATTTATATTTATAATGTATTCATGCAAGTTTTTTATTAATAATAAATATTCTCAAAAAAATATATAGCCAAAAACAGGAGGAAAAAAACATGCAGGACCCACGTATTCAACAGCTGGCGCATAATCTGGTAAATTATTCCACGCGCGTACAGCCCGGCGAAAAAGTGCTCATTGAAATTAACGGCGAGGCCACAGAGCTGGCCTGCGCGCTGGTAGAAGAAGTTTACCGCGCCGGAGGTCTGCCGTTCGTCAGCCAAAAGCAGGAGGAAATCAAAGAAACATTGCTGCAAAACTGTACGCAGCAACAGCTGGAATTAATTGCCAAATATGAAGCCGCACGCATGCAGGACATGCAGGCTTATATTGGCGTGCGCGCCGGCGATAACAGCTTCGCCATGGCCGCACTGCCGCCGGAAAAAGTAGAAATGTATAACAAATTCTGGCAAAAACCGGTGCATATGGATATCCGCGTGCCGCATACCAAATGGGTAATTCTGCGCTGGCCCAATCACAGCATGGCGCAGCTGGCGCAAATGCCAACCAGCCGCTTTGAAGATTACTTCTTCAGCGTCTGCAACCTGGATTACAGCAAATTAAGCCGCGCTATGGACGCACTGGTGGAACTGATGAACCGCACCGACCGGGTGGATATTAAAGGCCCCCAGGTTGACCTGCATTTCAGCATTAAGGATATCCCGGCTATCAAATGCGCCGGCGATTGCAATATCCCAGACGGCGAGGTCTATTCCGCGCCTGTGCGCAATTCTGTCAACGGTGAAATAACTTACAATACCCCCTCGCTTTATCAGGGAACGGTTTTTGACCAAATCCATTTTCGCTTCGCAGAGGGCAAAATTGTGGCCGCCGACGCCGGCCGCCACACAGAAAAACTGAACCGTATTTTAGATACCGACGAGGGCGCGCGCTATATCGGTGAATTTGCGCTGGGACTCAATCCCAATGTCACCGTGCCGATTTATGACATTCTGTTTGATGAAAAAATCAGCGGCAGTTTCCATTTCACCCCCGGCGACTGCTACGACGACGCGCCCAACGGCAACAGCAGCAGTATTCACTGGGATTTAGTCAACGTGCAAACCCCGGAAATGGGCGGCGGTGAAATCTGGTTCGACGGCCAGCTGGTGCGCAAGGACGGCCGCTTTGTGATACCAGAATTAGAGTGTCTGAACCCGGAAAAATTAGTTTAATAACACCACGGCCTGCGCCGCAATTCCCTCTTCATGGCCCACAAAGCCCAATTTCTCGGTGGTAGTGGCTTTCAAGCCAACCGCACCAATCTCCAAACCCAACACGCCGGCAATATTCTCTCGCATTTGCTCAATATGCGGCGCCAGCTTGGGGCGCTCCGCCATGATTACCACGTCCACATTGCCAACCTGCCAGCCCTCACGGTGCAGCATATCCGCCACCTGCCGCAGCAGCTGCAAGCTGTCTGCGCCGGCGTATTTGGGGTCATTATCCGGAAACAGCCGGCCAATATCCGGCAGAGCCGCCGCGCCCAAAAGCGCGTCCATCAAAGCATGACAAAGCACGTCCGCATCAGAATGGCCCAACAGCCCCAGCGTATGCGGTATTTTCACGCCGCCCAAAATCAACGCTCTGTCCGCCGCCAACCTATGCACATCATAACCAATACCAATCCGCATTTTAACCCTCCTCGGTCAAAATCAGCTGTGCCAGCTGCAAATCACGCGGCGTGGTAATTTTAATATTATCCGCACTGCCGCGCACCAAAGCCACACGGCCGCCGCCGTTAGCCGCCAGCAGCGCCGCATCATCAGTAAAATCCTTATCCATGGTGGAATAGGCTTCAATAAAAGGCTCAATCGCAAAAACCTGCGGCGTCAGCGCACGCCAAAGCAAATCGCGAGGCGGCGTAGCTTCAATCGCTCCCACCACAGCGCCGGCCGATTTATCCGGCGCTGCTTCATTTGCCGCCAGCAATTTAATAGTATCGGTAACCGGCGCAGCCAAAACAGCGCCCACATAATCCGGCAGACTGGCCGCCTGTAAAACCGCCTGCCAATCAGCCATTTGCAGCAGCGGCCGCGCAGCGTCATGCACCGCCACCAACTCCGCCGTGCAGCTGATATAAGGCAGAGCCGCCGCCACTGAACGCAGACGAGTACTGCCGCCAGCCACCACCAAACCGGCCTTTTGTAAGCGCAGTTGTGCAATCAGCTGCTCCGTCTGAGCAATCTCCGCCGCCTGCGCCACCACAATAACCTGATTAACCTGCGGCGCCTGCTCAAAAAACGCCAAAGAATATTGCAGCAGCGGCTTGCCATTTAAAGACAGCCAGATTTTATTAATCGCCGCCCCCATGCGCTGACCCTGCCCAGCCGCCAGTAATATAACCGTAACCTGCATATGAACACCATTCTTTTATATATTTTTTATATTTTTATATATATCTTTTATTATTATTTTTTTATTTACTTTATCTTTTTTACTAGATGCTTATATAACTATTTAACTATACAGCACTAACCCCAGTCCCCCTCAACCTACCTCTGGCATGCCAAAGATTTAAAGTCATTTGGGACGGGCAAAAATCATGCGGCCAGTGGCTGTTTGTAAAACACTGCTGACCTCCGCCTTGATTTTGCGGCCGATATGCTGCCGGCCGTTCTCCACCACAATCATTGTGCCGTCTGGCAGATAAGCCAGCCCCTGATTAGGCTCCTTACCCTGATGCACAATTTCCACTGAAATAACCTCGCCCGGCAGCCAAACCGCTTTCAGGGCGTTGGCCAACTCATTAACATTCAGAATATGCACGCCCTGCACCTGCGCCACCTTGGCCAGATTAAAATCATTGGTCAGCACCGAACCCTTTAAGTCCTGCGCCAAACGCAGCAGCTTATTGTCAACCTCATTGATATCTGGATAATCCACGTCCATAATTACCACACGACCAGGCAACTCCTTTTGCAGGCGGTTCAAAATATCCAGACCACGGCGGCCGCGGTTGCGCTTCAAAACGTCCTGTAAATCGGCAATATGGCGCAACTCATCTAAGACAAAATTCGGCACAACCAACTGCCCCTCCAGAAAACCCAGCCGACAAATATCCGCCATGCGGCCGTCAATTATAGCGCTGGTATCTACAACTTTGGCCCCCGCCGCCTGACTGCCCGTAACATGCATATTTTTGCCCAAAGCACCAGTATTGCGCCAGTTCAGCAGACTGGCCAGTTCTGTACGCTTACGATAGGCCACCAAAATGCCCAGATAAGCAAAAAACAGCAGCGAAGTCATGGAAATATAGGGGCCGATTACCTGTATCTTGCCAACCACAGTGTTTAAAAGGCTGGCAATAATCAGGCCGATAATCAAACCCAATACCACACAACAGATATCCAACACCGGCATTTTAAAAATATGATTGACAAATTTGGCAAAAATACCAGAAATAACATTGAACAGCGGCGGCAGTAAAAAGGCCGCAATCATCACGCCCAAAAATGTGGTTACAAAAATAGCCAGACCACGCTCAAACGATTCCATACCATCGGAAAATCTAAAAGCCAGCCAAAAAACGCCCGCTCCAATCAGCAGATAAATTAAAGCATAAAAAAAATAAGATAATCTACGACGCCAGGCCGGGGGTGTGACCGCGTCCTTTTTGGTTTCCATATTTATCCTCCGTTTTTCCAATCAATAAACAGCAGCGCAAAAACAATATCACAAGCAAAACAATTCTATACCCAAAAGGGAAAATCCTGCCAGCCGGCTTAAATATACAGCGACATACCTTTTTAGGCATTTTTTTCAGCCTGCAACCAGCGGTTGACAGCTTGTCCGGCCTGGTTGGTTGCCTGCAACCAACGAAAAATATATAATTAAACCAGAGCGAAAACAAAAACTTATCATTCAGGAGGTCACACCATGAACCCTATAACAATGGACACAAGCAGGGAAAACAAAACCCGAACGCCGGAAACAACACTGGCCGGGCGTATTCAACAGCTGCGCCGCCAGCGCGGTATCTCGCAGGAGGAACTGGCCGGAGCCGTTAATGTATCCCGACAGGCCGTTTCCAAATGGGAGAGCGCCCAGACCCAGCCAGAGTTGGAAAAGCTGCTGGCTTTGAGCGATTTTTTTCAGGTCAGCACCGATTATTTGTTAAAAGGAGAGCCGACAGCGCCGGAGCCGCCGAGCATAACGCCCGTCGCCAGACCCAGCGCCCCAGGCCGCAGCCGACAGCTGTTTGTAATTAACGCCACCCTTTTTAATTACATCGGCCTGCTTTTAGGCTGGGGACTTTGGGATTACTGGCAGCTTTCCATTTGCTCCCTGTTCAGCGTTGCCATGACGATGATTGGCGCGGCCGTGCTGGCCGTTGGTTTAAACACCGCACCAGAGGCGCAGGAACGCCGCCGGCTTTGGCGCGGCTTCTGGTGCTGGAACATCTGGCCGATTGCCCAGCTGGCGTTGGGTCTGCTATATAGCGCGCTTTCCACCGGCGGTCAGGTTTTGGCTCCAATTATCTCTCATTATTATGTTGGCTGGGCCGGCATTGGCCTTTTCGTTTTCTGCTGGGGCGCCTGGCTGATTATCTGCTTAAGCGTCTGGCGCAACTGCCGCAGCAAGCTGCATCAATAAGCATAATTATCCGTCCGGGCGCATATATATGCTAAAAACTCTCAAAGAGGTGCTCCCTGATGCGGATAAAAAAATCGCCATACCCTCCGGCCACAGACCAGCCAGCCGTCTGGCTGTTAGGCCTGCGCCCTGCCGCCGCAACACCAAAACGCCCCAAGCGGCTGGACAGATTTCGCCAATGGCTGCACCGCTGGTTAAGCCGCATCTGGCCGCAGAGATTAACGCAAAACATCGGCCGACTGCCCGACGACACGCCGGTCAATCTGCTGGAACTGCCCTATACCAAAGAGGAGTTTCGCTACCTGCCCTTATTACAACGCCGCCAGCAGTTACAGCACGCGCTGTACTGGCTAACCTCGCCCAACAAACAGACGGGCGGCATTCTGCAAATCGGCATGCCCTTAAACCTGCAAACTCTCTTGCCTGCCGCCGAGCGCCCCACCAATCTGGCCGACGGCTGGCAGCTGGCCGCCCGGGAATTTATTCGCCAAATGGCAGCAGAGTCAGGCGGTCTGCAAGCTAAACAGATAGCGATTTTGGGCGTGGAGGCCGCCAGCCTGGCTGAGCAGCATATTTGCGAAGCACTGTTGGCCGCAGGCAGCCGTCCCATTTTATATGGCAGTCACGCGCTGGGACTGGCCGAGCATTATTATCAAAAATATGGCATTGCCATACCTGTTTTCGGCGCGCGCAAGGCAATCCGCAGCAGCCAGATTATTCTGGTCTTAAAAGGCCGTCCCCAAACCGCAGCGGTTAATAACAGCAGCAAAAGCGTCTTTTATTTTCGGGAGCCGCATGTCAGCGTGCCGGGCAGTTTTCGGGGCCGTTTCAGCTTCGGCAGTTTCCCGGCCGGACAGGCCGCCGCCCTGTTTCAGCATATAACTCTTGACAAATAGCAGCGGCAATATTATAATAGTAAGAATAGAAATAATATACAAGCATCTGGGTAAGATGCTTGTTGTTTGTTATTTTATACAAATATGGAGGTATTTTAAATGGCAGAAAAAGAGGTTTTACTCACCAAAGAGGGCTTGGAAAAGCTGGAGGCCGAGCTTGATAACCTGAAAAACGTAAAACGTATTGAGGTTGCCCAGCGCATTAAAATCGCGATTGGTTTTGGTGACCTTAGCGAGAACTCTGAATATGAGGATGCCAAAAATGAACAGGCGATGGTTGAAGGCCAGATTGTGGAGTTGGAAAACAAAATCCGCAATGCGCGCGTGATTGAAACCCAGGCCAACTCCAACACAGTCAACATTGGCTCCACCGTGCGTCTGCTGCACATGGCGCGCAACATGGAAATGGAATATACTATCGTCGGCTCCACGGAGTCAGACCCGGCCAAACGCCGCATTTCCAACGAAAGCCCGGTTGGCGAGGCCATTATTGGCCACAAAAAAGGCGATGTTGTACAGGTTGCGGCTCCCAAAGGCGCATTGCAATACAAAATTTTGGAAATCAGCTAAAAGAACCGCAAATATTCCTTATTTTTCATAAATATAAAACTGGAAGTGATTTATCTTGGCAAAAGAACAGCAAAATACACCGGCCACCGAGGAACAGGAGCAAGTTCAGGTTAAAGAAATTGAAGTGCGCCGCCAAAAGCTGGACGCCCTGCGTGAGCGCGGCATAGACCCTTTTGGTGCGGCTTTTAACGCCAGCCATACCACCAGCCAGGCGTTGGCCGAATTTGACGATGAACAGCCTGAAAAAACCGTAAAAATTGCCGGCCGCATTATGTCTAAACGCGGTCAGGGCAAGGTTTCCTTTTTAGACCTGCATGACCAGTCCGGCAAGATGCAAATTTACGTAAAAATTGACGAAGTCGGCGAAGAGCAATTCTCCTTGCTGAAGCTGCTGGACGTTGGCGATATTATCGGCGTTGCCGGCCCGGTTTTCCGCACCCAACGCGGCGAGATTTCCGTCCGCGCGCAGCAGTTAACCGTACTCAGCAAAAGCCTGCACCCCCTGCCGGAAAAATGGCACGGCTTAAAGGACGTGGAACTGCGCTATCGTCAGCGCTATGTTGATTTAATTGTCAACCCGGAAGTTAAGGATACTTTCATCAAACGCAGCCTGATTATCAGCGCTGTGCGCGATTATCTGAACGGACAGGGCTTTTTGGAAGTGGAAACGCCCACCATGCACAACATTCCCGGCGGCGCGGCGGCACGCCCGTTCATCACTCACCACAACGCGCTGAATATTGACCTCTACATGCGCATAGCCCTGGAGTTATACCTCAAGCGTCTGATTGTCGGCGGTCTGGAAAAAGTTTATGAGATTGGCCGCGTATACCGCAACGAGGGTCTGGATTACAAGCATAATCCGGAATTTACCCTGCTGGAACTCTATCAGGCGTACAGCGATTATCAGGGCATGATGGAGCTGACCGAAAACATGGTGGCGCAGGTAGCGCAAAAAGTTTTGGGTACCATGCAAATTACTTATGAGGATACGCAAATTGATTTAACTCCGCCCTGGAACCGCATGACAATGCAGGAGGCTGTGTTGAAATTCAGCGGCGTAGATTTTGCCCAGGTGCCGGACGATGCAGCCGCCCAGGCGCTGGCCAAAGAGCATCATATCGTTATTGAGCCGCATTTCACCAAAGGCAAAATCCTCTCTCTATTCTTTGACGCTTACGTGGAGGAGCATTTAATCCAGCCTACTTTCATCACCGATTATCCGATTGAAATTTCACCACTGGCTAAAAAGCATACGGACGACCCCAACATGGTTTATCGTTTTGAAGCCTTTGTTTATGGCCGCGAGTTAGCCAACGCTTTCTCAGAGTTAAACGACCCCATTGACCAGCGTGAGCGCTTTATGCAGCAAATGCTGGAGCGCGAGCGCGGCGACGAAGAAGCCAACATGCTGGACGAAGATTATGTAAACGCCCTGGAATATGGTATGCCGCCCACCGGTGGCTTGGGCATTGGCATGGATCGGCTGGTCATGTTGCTGACTAACGCTTCATCAATTCGCGATGTTCTCCTTTTCCCGGCCATGCGGCCCTTAAACGGCGCTAAAGAAGAAAACAATGTAATTTCTGAAGCTGTTGCAGAAGCCGAGCCGGAAAAGATTGATTTTTCAAAGGTAGAGATTGAGCCTTTATTTAAGGATTTCGTTGATTTTGAAACATTCAGCAAGTCAGATTTTCGAGCCGTAAAGGTTCTGGCCTGTGAAGCAGTACCCAAATCCAAAAAGCTGTTGAAATTCACCTTAGATGACGGTACGGCTGAGAACAGAATAATTTTAAGCGGTATTCACGAATATTATGAACCGGAAGAATTGCTTGGCAAAACTTGCATTGCCATCACCAACCTGCCGCCAAGAAAAATGATGGGGATTGACTCCTGCGGTATGCTGATTAGTGCCGTTCATAATGAAGAAGGCGCAGAAAAACTCCATCTTCTGATGGTGGACAACCACATTCCTGCCGGCGCTAAACTTTACTAAAACGTAAAATTTATACAATAGCGCAAAAAAGCAACGACTACTAAAAAAGTAGTCGTTGCTTTTTTAATACAAACGCTGCCAGCCCTCTATGTTATCCCATTCTTTCAGTATCTCCGGCAACTCATCAAGCGTCAGATACCATTTGCCGTCGCTGCAAATCAGATATTCCGTATATTCCTCCGGCACCGGCTGACCGGGAACATGCACATATAACTCAAAGTCGGCATAAACACTGCCGTCCTGCCGTAAAAAATCATAACCCGTCAGCAGATAATAACAATCCGGATTATCCAAATCAGGGAACACACCCAAATTCTCCTCCGCCGGCGCGTCTGTCTCCTCAAAGCAGGCCGCAAAAATTTCAGCATACATTTGTTGCGCCAAATGCGGCCTGTCCAGCTGCATACTAAAAATTTCATTAGTCATGCGCACATGGCGCACCACCTTAGTCACCGACTGCTCCGGCCGCGCGATATCCACACGCAAACTATTCTCGTCCCATTGCAAATCCAAATCAAACAACCGCGCCACAAAGCGCAGCGGCAAATAGGTTCTGCCCTCTCGCTCCTGCGCCGGTACGTCCAAAATGCAATACTGCTGCCCGTCCTGCAAAACTGCGCTCTCATTCAGGCGCAAAGAATACGTATGCCGCCCCGAGCGCAGAGTAATCCGCTGTGTAGCGTCCTTGTATTCCAGCGGCAACTCAAACAAATCGCAAATATCACGCAACGGCAGCAATACGCGCCCCTTGCGCAGCCAGCCCTCCGCCGCCAGCTTTTCGCCGTCCAGATAAATCGCAATATCTTCATCGGCCGGCGGCGCAACTCTTGGTAACCGCCCCAGATAAGCATCTTCCAGCAACCAAAAGCCCTGTATATTTGTCAACCGTAAAGATGATGTATCAATTTTGGCCGTTGGGTCAAGCACAACTCCGGTCAAATCTCGCTTATGTACATCAGTAGTCTCGCGCAGCAACTGCCAATTCTGGCCGTCAAAAAGATACAAACAGTTACAATCATAAACCAGCGCCACACTATGTTTCTGCCAGGCAGCTTCACGCACCTGCGGCACAAATCTGTTTTCATTAAAATTATAAAATGTATCACTGTTTCCGGCCAAATCATCTCGCTTCACCGCGGAAAGCAAATATTTTACTTCGCCCTCATAAATCAGAGGATAAACCAAATGCAAAGGCTCAAAGCCGGCCTCAGAGTAATAATAAACCTGAATTGGCTCTGCCAAAACCAGCTTGGCCAGGTTGACAGTCTGTTCTTCCTCGCTCTCACCCAACATTCCACGCATATTCGGAATATTTTTCAATGCCGACACAATCTTATCACGCTGCTGCCTATCCAAATCAATGCTGTCCGTCGCCCCGGCCAGCCCCGGGAACATGCCCAGCAACACGGCCAGCCATAAAACTGAAAATATTTTTTTCATCATACACCACCCCAATTATTTTTGCTTTTTCTTTTCCACTTCATTAAAAAGACGCGCCAAATACGGCTCCATTTGCTCGTAGGCCTGTTTGGCGGTAAGCGGCCGTACGATAAGCCCCCGGCGCTCACATTCCTGCTTAAAATCCCGATATCCACTGAACATCGGCGTAAGCAACAGCTTTTGCTCCCGGTCAAAACCCAACTCCGTGCCAAAGCGAAACAGCAAATTGCGCCCCTCCGGCTGCACCATTACTGCGCTTGACGGTATCTCCGCCCAGGGCACGGCAAATTCATCATCACGACGCAAATGGAAAACCAGCTTTGCATCATCATATTCCAACCAGGCCGCCCCCAGACGCACCAGCCGCCAAATCAACGCCAGAAAAAGCGCGCCAAACATCAGGGCTCCGCCCAAATAAACCGTTCTTTCCTCCACCGGACACAAAGTCAGCATATGCAGACAAAAGACCACCTCCGGCAGCAGCGCCAGCATTAGCAGCCAGCATATGCCGCGCATCAAAAGCCCCGGTTTGCAAACGTACATAAATTTCACTCCAATACATTATAGGTACGATAATAATCCAACTGCTCATAATCGTTAACCACAACCCAACCATATAGCTGTTCAATAATATCCGGAGCAACATCATACCATTTGCCGTCCATATGCAGCAGATATATATCCGGGTTTGGAATTTCATTACTGTCTGACAGTAAATGATAAACCTCCGGAGCCGAAACCGCATTATCCTCATCAATCAAAAAATAATAAACATTACTTTGGTAATAAAAATTAGGGGCTTCTGTTCCCTCAACATATTTATGGAGCGTTGTACCATAATTCTCCGGCGCTGCCACCTCCTCGCCACGCAAAGCCAGAATTTTCTGATACATCTGCCCGGCCATATATGGTGAATTCATGGGATAAATCAGCGCATGCGTGTTGGCGTTAACAAAAAACACAGCGCCCACAACCGGCTGGCCATTCAACTCCCAGGGTCTGGTTTGAATATTAACCAAATTCTTTTTAGCCTGCCACTCCACATCACAATTAAAGGCTTCGGCCACAAAGCGAATTGGCACATACGTATAACCACCGCGCACATAAGGCGCTGCCGGCAAAGTAATTTTCTGCTCGCCCCTGTATGCGGTGCGACTGCCAACCGTCAAATTTATTGTCAAATCTTCATACTTAATATTAATATTCGGATTTTCCCAACTCACATCGCCACCCAAAATTTCCGAAACCACACGCACCGGCACAAAAACACTGTTACTGCGCATTTGCGGCCGCGCCTCCAGATAAAACGGCGTGTTATTTCCCTCTACGCGCTCCGTCGGCACCACCACTCCGTCAATCGCCAGGTCAATCTTGGCCGCTGCCTGCGCCTGTACCGGTGCAATAAACATTAGCAGCGCCAACATTATAATCATAAATTTTTTCATCACCTATACACACTCCTCAAAATTTTACTTATAATAAGCCGCCAACTCCTGCTCGCTGATAACCTTAAAAGTCAGACCACAGGCTTTGGCATATTCCTCCGCATAGGAGCCGGCCAACCCCTCCAACACCAAATCATAGCAATAAGCAAACGCATCGTCATTAATCTGTTTCACACTGGGTGGCAAAACCACCAGTTCAATCGGCGTATAATGCGGCGACATATGCCTGGGGTACAAATTAAAAATATTAGCTTCAATAACCTCCACCTTTTGCGGCACAACCAGACGACGCAGATTGGTTTCCGCAAAAACCTCCTGCCGCAGCACTTTAAGTTCCGCCGGCAGTTTGATTTCCGCCAAATCCCAACAGGCGTTAAAAGCCCAGCCGTCAATCTCCTGCACACTGTCGGGAATGATTACGCTTTGTAGCTTGGTAGAATAAAATGCCCCAAAACCAATCTTTTTCAGCGTACCAGCAGCGGCCGCCATTTCTATCTCATCAATTTTTGCGCCGGAAAAAGCCATTTCGCCAATTTCCACCACTCCGCCCGGTATAGCCAGCGCCAAAGGCTCCTTAACATTACCCCAATTTGCCTTTACGCCAGTCAACACGCCATTTTCATCTACCACAATCGTCGTCGGCTGCTCCAGCAATTCAATCCTCCGGTCAACTTCATGCCAGATTACTTGAATGTCCAAAAGCTCGCCCACATAACGTAGCGGCAGGTATAACTTATCATTACGCATCTGCGGCGTGGTCGGCAGGGGTGTGGCCTGCTCCCCATTCAAAAGAACCTGTCCCGTTTTCAAATCAAACACATAAAAATTTTTATCATTATACAAGCGCACTTTTCTTTCCTGTGCACTGTAATCAACAGCAATATCAAACAAATTACAAACATCACGCAACGGCAGCAAAGCAGTCCCGTCTTTCAGCCAGGCATTAACCCCCTGACGTTCGCCATTATAATAAATTGCCGCCTCATTAGCCGGTATATTGGCCGCCTGCGCCGGTGCCGGCATAACCAATAAAATCAGCAGCATTACAGCTATCAACGTAAATGTTTTTTTCATTTTATTCCACTCCTGCTTGGCCTTTAATTTAACGCCTTATATTCCTTATAACCATCTAATCGCGCAGTTTCTGTTACTTGAAACCAGGTAATCAAATCGTTTATCAAGTTTGGCTTAAGAGTATACCATTTATTGTTTATACATATCAAGCTTTTATGCTCTGTCTGACCGCGGTCTAAATAATAATATCTCATTGCAAAAACATAGTTATATTCATCAGCCATAAATAAAATTGTTTTATCAAGCCTATAATGCGTTGTGTTATATGTGTCGTCAGCAAATTGCTCCGCCATTAAATCACCAAAATCAGTCGGCGCCACCACTTCATCACCTAAACCGGCCAATATTATTTGATAAAATCGTTGAGCAAAATATGGAGAATTAAGTTCATAAGTCATAGAATAGCCAGTCATATTTTCCAACCAAACCGCGCCGCTAATATCATAATCATCAAACACCCAAGGCCGGATTTTAATATTAACCAAATTCTTTTTAGCCTGCCATTCCACATCACAATCAAAGGCCTCGGCCACAAACCGAATTGGCACATATGTATAACCACCGCGCACATAAGGCGCTGCCGGCAAAGTAATTTTCTGCTCGCCCCTGTATGCGGTGCGACTGCCAACCGTCAAATTTATTGTCAAATCTTCATACTTAATATTAATATTCGGATTTTCCCAACTCACATCGCCACCCAAAATTTCCGAAACCACACGCACCGGCACAAAAACACTGTTACTGCGCATTTGCGGCCGCGCCTCCAGATAAAATGGAGTGTTATTTTCTTCTGTGCGCTCCGTCGGCACAATCACTCCGTCAATCGCCAGGTCAATCTTGGCCGCCGCCTGCGCTGAAGTAAACGGCAAGCAACAAATAACAACCATACACAAAACAATTTTTCTCATCATACACCATCTCATAATAAAACCCTCCTAAAAATTTATTTATTGTAATAATAGACAGGCACTGCACGCCAGGTAATACCTGTCTGCTTACAAAGCAAATAAAAATCCTGTTGCCTATCAATATCCACATATGCAAAATAACATTGATAAAGCCGGTAATAATATTGAGTTTGCGCATAAACGATTAATAAGACAATACTCCGGAAAATAATGCGCACCCCCAGGCCAGTTTATTAATCAACTTTTCTCAAAGGTATCCCCAAAACCAGGCCGCTGTCCCCAAAATTATTAATCCACCCAAAATACGAATACCAATCAATTCACCGTCCGGGGGTTCGCCCTCCCGATACATACCAAAATAACAGGCCCAAACCCCAATCGGCGCTAAAATATGAACACAGCCCAAAAGCAACAGGAAAAAACAGGGAATAAGACGCTCAGAATTATCTTCCGGAAAGCCATACTCCAATACCCTAGTCAAAACATCACCGCCAACATATGCACCTTCAATATAATCATCACTCCAACCGCCAAATCCGGAGTTTTTATTTTGTTCCCACCAATAAGTTGCACCATTGGGATAATATATCCGTAATTTATAAGGGAAACCATACTTGCTTAAATCATATTTATAGGTATCTATGCCACAGGTAATTGTTGATTGCTCCGTATCAACAGTAAAAGTTCGTCCTTCAAGCTGCACAGTATACGTTTTCGGCGGCTTGCCACAAGAACATAAAGCCAATAATAATAAGCAAATAATAAACAATGCCAATAAATATTTCTGTTTTTTACACATAACTATACCACCACACTAATAATACAAAATCTATTTATCTCTTTATCATAAAAAAATTGGTAAGAAATTCTTCCTTTCAAAACAAACGCTCGCCCAAATATTTATCATGGGGCATAATTAAACACTTTTCAATCGACTTCCAATAGCTGTTATAAAGATTTTTTTGCGCCAATCCATAGTTTTCTTTCGTATCAAACTCCCAATAAAGCAAATATTTAACACTTTTCACAATACGCGTAAGTTCTAACGGTGGCAAACCCTCTTTAATTTGCGCCATATCTATTCGATAACCCCTTTTAACAAGGCGCAGTAAAAGCAGACCCTCCTGTTTTTCTAAAAAACTTTTGGCTTCCAACATTAATGCCTCAAATTCCTCAACCTTTTCTGGTTTAACCTGATATATAGATATCTCTGTGAACGGCATGCCCATACCCCCTTTTTTATATTATATATCATTTATTTCAAAAAGACAAATAAAAAACAGGAAGAAGTTACAATAAAAACTTCTTCCTGTGCGAAGAGAATGGGATTCGAACCCATGACACATTACTGTGCGATGATTTATCAAATCATTCCAATAACCACTCTGGCATCTCTCCAAAAAAGGCCCACCGAGTTGGGTGGGGTAAAAAGGGTAAAAAAAATTCTGGCGACGTCCTACTCTCCCAGGGAAAACCCAAGTACCATCGGC
>CANSKT010000004.1 GCA_947647555.1 uncultured Peptococcaceae bacterium
TTATATGACAAATTAATAAACATTTAGTAATATTGCCGAAAAATCAAACAGCAAAAATTGCTATGCTTAGCCGGTGTTTTCTATGCAAATTGGGTGAATGAATACGCATACATTTCGCTAATTAAGCAAGTCAATGCGCAATCATTCACCCTTGCTGTTCAGAAGAAGATTAATTAAACAATTTATTGTCGATTAGGGGTTCAATGAACCCGTTGTTTGGCTGAAAAAAAGGTTTAGGGGTTCATTGAACCCCCAAACAATTCTGAAAGTTCTGTTTGGGAACAGGCTTTTTGAAGAGTTTTTGCACAGTATTACGGTCGTATATTGATGTTAGTTTGTTTGGGGAACCACTATATGTGTGGTTTAACCCGATAGCGAAAGTAATTTGAAAGAGTAAATTTATACTTCTAGCTTGGGTTTAGGCCTGCCAAGGTATCGCAAGCATAGCCTGAAGATATCTTCAGGCCGCTTGTTTGGGGCTCACGCCCCAATCCCCAGATGTCCCTCGTTTGTGGCGAGGGAATAATTTTTTTGAAACGGAGGTGGAAATGAAAGATACGGAAAGGTATGAGCTGTGCCTGCGGCTTAGTTAGGCGAAGAAAGAGCGGAGAAAAATGAATGCAAAAAAGTTGATTGACAAAAATTTTCTTATATATTTTAATTATCTAATGTAGATATCAAACAGCATAGTTAGAGAATTATGCAGATAATGTTTTCACCTGACAATAAAACAGTTCAGTGCTCTATAAAAGAATTGTGATGTTTGCAATGAAGAAAAAAATTGTTATAACATGAGTAATATGAGCCAAATTACATCAAATTTATTATATTGAGGTATCCGTGTCAAAAATCTAAATCAAAAGTGAATCAAGGAGTATTCTCTTAAATTTGATATAACTTTTATATTTTATATCAGACGGTTCAAGAGTGTCCTTTTAATCTTTGAATTAAGCGACACAAGAAAAAAAATAATATACTATGAATTTCAAAATATACCTCTGCGATACATAATCTTCGGCAGACTAGTGTATAAAGTTATACCAGTTTGTCGTTTTAACAGGTATATAATTACACTCTAGCTCTTGATAAAATGATACTTATGTTGTCTTAACGCAAAAGCTTGCTCTCCACCTTCAAGGATTTCGCATATATGTTTCTGAATGCCTTTGCTATTCAGTAAGCCAGGAACACCCCCATTTATATTCAAAACAGGAGAGTTATCTTCGATAGCACCACCACGATATTCAAAGCGATAATGTTTATTCGGAGCATTTTTCCCATCTTGATTTGCAACTATAACTAATTCAGCATCACCACCAAGTACAATATTAGCATTATGTGTGACAGTAATTATCTGTCTATCAACTTTTTTCTCTTTTATAAAACATATAAGTTCATCAAAAATTGATCTGTTATCAAGATCATCCTCCGGTTGGTCTATAAGAATAGGGCATTTGCTTTCTGCAAGACTGATAAGAAGTCGAAGCAAAACCAGCGCCTTTTTACCAGGTGACATATCTTGAATGTTATCGTTATCCATTTTAACAACATAGTCTATATTATACCAATCAGTCAGTATTTCCCGGAGAGCAGATTCCGCATTGTGGCCACTTTTTAGTTTTAATGATTCGTTTGAATTGGCGATAATAGATTCTATAAGTGCTGCAATATTTTTTGAGGATAACATGTTTTCTGTTATATTTCGAAGGTCAAATATAGTAAATTTTCCTAGAGATCTATTATCTAACACATCTGAAATTTTCCTTGAAAATTGCTCTACACGTAAAACTTTTCTTACTGAAAATTCCAAATCATTTGTTGAAGAAACAAATTCACTGTTAATTTTATTTGTATACTCAAGGTATATTTGACTAAAATCTGAAAATGATTGACTTAGCGCACTCAATTTCTGATCATACTGCTCTTGTATTGTTTTTAGCTGAGTTTTATATTCAGCAAGTTTTGATAACTTCTCTCGTTCATCTACAATAGCAGCAGAGAGCTTACTAATTCTTTCATTACCATCCACTTTAGGTTTTAATGAATCAACTACATTGTTAAGTTCTTGTATAGATAACTTAAGCAATTCTTGTTGATCACAAGCTTCTCTTAAAATATTTTTCTGCTTCTCAACCCAAGCCTCATCAGCAATTCTTTTTACTTCAGCAATAGATTTATCTATTGATTCTCCAAAAAATGTAATATCACTGTTTGTCCAAGATTTAATTTCAACAACAGAGGAAATCTCTTTTATGAATTCAATTTCCTTTGATATTGCTAAAAAGGTTCCTTGTTGAGTCTGAATTTTTTCTACGGAATTTTGGTATGTTGCTATTTCTTCTTCTGTAACATCATACTCCGAACTTAATTGTTCTAATTGTTCGTTTAGCTTTTTCACTTCAGCAGCAATTGAATTTTCATCACCAATTGCTTTACATTGATCGTAAATTTCCTTATGGTCAGATACAATTTTCAAGAAGTCTACAATTGATTTCGCTATTGCCTGCTTTTGTTCAGCGATTTTTTTATCCATTGTGCGACGAGCTTCATAACATTTTGCATCTTGTAGAACGATATCTTGGATTATAGTATCGATCTCGGTTGTTTCCTGTTCTTCATCGCTTAGTCGGTTTAAATATGTTTGTGGTATGTAAACAATCTTTCTTTGTCTAGTCTTATCGCTGCTACAAACACCGTCACGCCAAAAAACTTTTAGCTCAGTAATGGGTTTAACATTTGTTTCAGCAGTTTCCTGTTTTTCTTCTACTTGCTTCTCATCTATTGCCATTGCCATATTATGAAGAAGCAATGATTTTCCGGTCGATTTTCCTCCTATAATGCATGTAAGCTTATCATTAAAATATATTGGTTCGGAAGAAAAATCAGAATTGTCACTAATTTCTACTCTATCAATTACATAGTAACTTGGTTTTAAATCAGGTACTGTACTACTAATTCGTACCCGTTCTTTTGGTTCGTAAAGAACTTGCTTTAATCCCTCGAAAGTTGGATCTGCTTTGATCCAGCAAAATCTATCATCAACAGGTGCGAATATCCTTGCATTATCATGAGCATCAGAACCGTGAATACATGGCATTAAGGAACCGCATTTCTCTTTTACAAGATCTGCCCCATCAGTTCCTTCTCCCAGAAAATATGCAATATCTTTAGGGTTAGAAGAAAAAATCATATCTGAAAGTTGATAAATTGCTCTGCGAGTTGCCTCTAATTGCGAAACTTGTCCTTCGAAATAATCACTGTGAGCTCGCAGACCAGAAGCACCATCCGTACTACTATTTGATACGACTATAATGGTTTTTTCTTTTAATTGAGGATTATTTTTAAAAACATCAGATAACGCTTCTAAGGAAATTACATATTGAGCTAATCCAGCCTTAAAAGCTTCAAATTCACTCGAAGCAGATTTGTTCAGAAAATCTCTACCTAATCGAATCAACTCAGATTTTGTCGCACCGTACCGATTGTTATTGTATTCAAATTTCAGGTTTGCAAAAAAGCTGCTCTCCAGTTCTCCTACAATGCTTGGCTCAAATAAACAGTGTATGTTTATTGGGGAATCTTTTGCAACTGGCTTCATTCTTAATTCTACATTAGGCAAAACAAGCTTAACGCTATCAGGAAGCCTATTATCCTCACAAACCTTAAGATAATTATCTATAGAGAGGTAATCCGTAATAGCAATTGCACAAATTGAATGCAAAGGGTCACGTCCATCACCAATATAATTAGCGATGGAAGCGTAAAAATTATTCCATTTTTCATCAACTGTGTTTCCCGAATACTGATCTTCCTTTTTTGTGAATGGAGTATGTAAATGTAAATCCCATCGTCGCCACTCAGATCCTCTTTTAATTTCCATAATGCCAATTCCTTCCATAATGCAAGTTTAATCTAAACTAAAGTTAAAAAATTGCCATCTTCATTGAAACCATGAACCGGAGTAACATTTAGCAATGTGCTTCGCATAAGCTCCTTTGCTTCATTGCGTTTATTGAAAACCTGCTGCACGCTATGGATTATCCCCGTTTTTTTTGCTACATCTTTTGGGAATGGCAAGACAAGTTCATAAATTCTTCTCCCTAAAGTATCAATAATATCTTGTGTAAACTGCTTTGATCTAATCTGTTGTTTAACAATTGGAGAAGATAGTAAGGCCAGCAAAAGCCACGGATTAACTTTTTCCCAATCATTGCTGCGGATCTTATATAGATGACTTTGGTATACTATTTTTGTGTCGTTCTCAGATATCATGGCGCAAGTTCCCACAAGATAAGTTCCATCTTTAACCATCAAAATATCATGAGCTTGTACATCTTGTTTTTCTTTCATCGCATTATACAATTCTTCGCTTAATCCTTGTTTGGGATCAAGTTTTATTTCCCAATTTGCAATATCAGATGTACGAACAAATGGAATTTGACCCGTTCCATATGCAAGCTTTCCTACTTCATCACCAGTAGAAACAGAAACAATTCCGGCCTGCACTAAGTCACCAAATCTAATAAGCTCATAATCAGATCGTAACCCAGCCAATTGTTCAGTAATTTCTGGATTATAATAAATTGGCAAGTAAATATTTTCGACAATCTCAGACTTTTGAATTGTGAAGCCTAAGTGGTCATATGGAAGCACCTCGCCCGATTTATATTTCTGATAGCGTTCTTCAATCAAAGGAATATCATCATAGGGAATTTCCAGACCACGTGAGTCATGCCCACACCATTTAGCAACAGCCATAAAAATAGTGTGATTTTCGTTGTGTTTGCATTTCTTACCATATTTGGTCAACACTGCTATACAAGTTTTAGCATGTGTGTTAGGCTGGAAAAGCTCTTCCGGCATAGATACAACAGCATCTATTCTTGCATGATTTTCAACATAATCCATAATATACTTATGGCTTGGGTTGCAAAACATACTTTCTGGTGCAACAATGCCAAGTCTACCATCTGGCTCAAGTAAAGCTAAACATTTTTCGATAAATAGTACCTGAGGTGTTTGCGAATCAAGCAAATTATTTGTTTTTTCAAGCTCATCTTTACTCTTTATTTTTTTCCATTTATGTCCAAGAGCAAAGTGCGACAAAATGGTTGTGTCATTAATTTTGAGTTTTGATCCATATGGAGGATTTGTTAGGATAACTCTAAAGCCAGCATCACGAATTGCGTTCTGTGCTTCCGTAGACCAACTGTTTGGATTTTCAAGGCTATTCTCGCAATAAATCCCACCTCGTCCATCACCTAAAAGTGCCATATATGCTTTCGTAGTTTTGCTTAAAAAACTTTCTTTGTCAATTCCACGAAAGTTTTTAATAGCAACTTCTTGCTTTTCTGCTACAATTTCTGCATTAGGCCATCCCAATTCTTCGCCCTGAACTTCAATTTTTCTCCATATATACCGTAGTGCCTCAACTAAAAAACCCCCAGAGCCACAGGCAGGATCAATTATCTTATCTTTTGGAGTGGGTCAACCAGCGACAATAGCAGTTTAACCACATTTCGGGGTGTGAAAAATTGTCCTTGTCCTCCACGCAAGGAAGGACCGATAAAAGTTTCAAAAGCATCAGCTATTACATCTCGCTCACTTTCAATCAAGCAATACTGCTGTAATTCACCCACGATATAAGCAATAGAGTTGTTAGACAGTGTTATTTTATCGTTTTCATCAAATACATCGGGATATTTGTCCTTTACAAGAGAAAACAGTGTCTGAATACGCTCAGAAATACGGCTATGTTTCTCAGCAATGCCAGCCCGAAAATTTACTGTATCTTCCTTCCGAGTAAATCTCTCATCATAAATTTTACAAAAAATAATGTTAATAATCTGAGGAACAAATTCCGTATCTAAGGTTTGTCCTGTATTATTAGCAGCTAAATAGTTTCTAATACTTTTAAAGATAGATTTTAAATTGTGCGTTTTTTTGAGTTCGCATCTTTTGAACAAACCAATATCCTCTACACGCTGACCAAAAAGAGGGATATTAGGGATTTCCTCAAATAGAACTCTACCATCTGTTTCATATTTTCGTAAATACAGAACCTCGTCGCCATTAAACCAAACCCCTAAAGAGGCCTTGGATAAACGCAAATAATCTTCCAACTGACTTTTTCCATCTTTTCGATTTTTCTTTTTGCATTCAACTATGATATAGATACTATCATCAGTTTTATATTCCTCAGAAAATATTGCAATGTCAACAGGATACTCCTTTTTGGTATCAGATGGGCGTGCCTTAACTCTGAACTGAGGCCTTGTCTGAATATGGTCCTTAGGGTATCCATAATCCTCTACAAGTAGTTTCGAGAAAACTTGCGTTGCCTCTATTTCTTCTGGAGTGCCAGAAATCTCTATTCCAGAAATATAATCAATTATTTTATCAGCCATTTCTTTTCTCCTTAAATTGTTTATCATTTGCTTATATTTTCTTCATATGCTTTTTGTAAGCTGATGCAGAAAAATATGTTAATTGTACCAATAGTAATTTTTTTGTACCACCGAGATTATACAACTATCAACATAGAAGTAACAGTATTTACTTATTGTCTGTTGTTTGTCCTCTTTTTTTTCGTAAAATTAACAAGATATTTAATATACAAGCTGCGCATGTAGCTAGTCATTCATTTCATAATTCCATAAATGAGTGAAGTTTATGATTTTTCTACATTCGGCAAGATGTTTGGAATGACATTTTGTGAATATTTTTGTGCAAATCATCCAATCATTCTTTTCGCAGCATCATTCGCTGCTTATCATATGACATAAATTTATTACTTTATATGTACTTGTAGATAATTATAACTTGAACGAGTTAAATATATTAAGACAAAAATTTTGATTTATTATTGTGGATACAATACAGGTTTTTTTATGCAAAGAATTTAATTATTATATTATCAGTTCAATAATATTTCTTAAATAGTATTTCTTTCTAATATTTTTTATATATTATACTAAAAAATATTTAAATAAGCAATATAATTGCATTTTCCTATTGAATAAAAACAAAAGGCAGAACTAACCTGCAAGTATGCAGCTCTGGCATCTGTCAGCGTTATTTATCATCATAATGACCCTTGCAATGAACAATATAAATCCTGCCATTCTCCATATGATAAACCAGTCTGTCTTTATCATTGATACGGCGGCTATATTCACCCTGCAAATTGCCACGCAAAGCCTCCGGCTCGCCAATTCCCTTTAAACAGCCATTGCGCTCAATATCTTTCAGCAAAAGGTTTATCCGTTTCAGAGTCTTTTTATCCTGCATTTGCCAATACAAATAATCACGCCACGCATCATCAGACCAAATCTTCTCACTCATCTTCAACCTCAATCAGTTCATGCGCTGTTCCCTTGCCTGCTTTCAATTCATTGATAGACTTCATAATATAAGCCTGATTGGCCTCGCTGTAAAACGGATCCGGGTTTTGTACAATCTCAAAGGGAATACGCTTCTCTCTCAGAACTGCTTTCACAAAAAGATTGATAGCCGTAGAAGTATTAAGCCCAACATTAGAGCAAAAACTATCAAAGGCAACCTTATCGTGTTCGTCAACTCTTGCTGTTATAGTAGATAATGCCATACTATCCACTCCTGTCAAAATATTATTTTCGATTATATTATAACACTATCGTATGCGTTTTACAAGCTAAAGTATGCAAATAAATATAAAATCATTATGCAGGCATTTTTGTCTGTATTTTTTTGCGCCTTTTTGGTATTCACTTGCTAAATATTTGGGAGTAAGTTACAGGAGGGATATACACATTTTTAGAATGTGAATGTATTTAAAGAAATACAAAAAAACATTTCAAAATATGTTAACCACTCCGCTTTTATCCGGGAGGGGATATAGGAGGGGTATAAGCATTTTTTGAAAACTCTCCCTCTCTTGCTCTTTGACAATTTAATGACCGGCCTAAAGTGATACTTTCTTTTTTGGGGAAGTAGGCCAAGACCCCAGAATATCTGGACGAGCCTGCCAAGAATAAGAAAACGCCGCTGAAATATCTTCGAGGGGCAGGAACTGATTTAGGGTAAACCGGCAAAAACTCTGGACTATAGCTTTGCTTGAGTGTATTGAAATAAATTAAGGAGGTGCCAATGGAGAAAGAGAAAACACAGAAAATTATCACAACAATCCAAGGCCATAAGGTTGTACTTATCTTTGAAGATAAAGCCAATATTGACGTGGCAGAACAGATTAAACAAACTCTGTTAAACACATACACAAAACCAATAAAAGTAGCTTAAACAGCAAAGTGTTTGGGAATTATAATAGCTTTTGAGAGGACGATGTGATATTCTTGTACTGACCTTGAAAGTCGGGATCTTTGACAAGTGAATATGGAAGTCCGCCCTTTCATTTAAGCTAAATTTAATCAAGAGAGGACGGATAAAATGGCTGAAAGAGTATATTGTTTATACAGAGTTTCTACTGCCAAACAGGTAGACCACGACGATAAAAACAACGCAGATATTCCTATGCAACGCAAAGCCTGCCACGAGTTCGCAGCAAGAATGGGATGGGAAATTGTTGGTGAGGAACAGGAAACCGGCGTTTCCGGCTACAAAATCAGCGCCAATGATAGAGATAAATTGCAGCTCATCAAGAAATATGCCGAACAAGGCAAGTTCGATATACTGCTGGTATTTATGTTCGATAGGCTTGGCCGCAAATCTGATGAAACCCCATTCGTAGTAGAATGGTTTGTCAAGAAAGGTATTCGAGTCTGGAGCGTTAATGAGGGCGAGCAGCGGTTTGAATCCCACACCGACAGGCTCACCAATTACATACGCTTCTGGCAGGCCGACGGTGAAAGCCAAAAGACTTCAATCCGCACTAAAACCGCACTAGGGCAAATGGTTGAGGAAGGACGATTCCGGGGTGGCAATGCTCCATATGGCTATCACTTAGAGAAAAGCGGTATTCTCAACAAACGTAAGCACGAGGTTTACAAGTTAGTTATAGATGAGAACGAAGCCAGAATAGTTAGAATGATGTTTGACCTGTGCGTATCATCTGGATTTGGCCGCTGGAGATTAGCTAATTTCCTAAACGAGCAAGGTATCAAAAACCGCAATGGTCAGAATTGGCACGACGCCAGTATTGGCGGAATCCTGCACAACCCAATGTATAAAGGTATTTTAAGGAGTGGTGAAACCTATTCCGAACCCTTTGAGGCATTACAGATAATCAGGCCAGAGCTGTTCGATATGGCTCAGCGCCTAATGCTGGAGCGCAGCAATGAACGCAAGGAGCATAGAACAGTGCCCTTGAACACAACTGGTCAATCCCTACTCTCAGGTAATGTGTTCTGCGGACACTGCGGCGGCAGGCTGGTGCTGACCACTAACGGTACCGTAAGCAGAAAAGCAGATGGCACGCCAATACAGAGAAAGCGTATTAGATATGTTTGCTATAACAAAACTCGTCGCAGGCAGGAGTGCAGCGGCCAAACAAGCTACACTATGCACATACTTGACGGTATGATTACGGAAATATTACATCAGGTATTCGACAAAATGAAAGTAGTACCAGGTGAGCAGGTTGTAGGATTAGCATTACAGCAGCAGATGAATGACTTGCAGGCAAATTTGCATAAAGCCAAAACTGAAAATGCCAAGGCTAATAAGGAATATGAGGCCTTGAAATCGGAGTTATTAAAAGCAATTCAAGGCAAAAGCGAATTGCCGAAAGATGTGTTATCCGAAATGCTGGAAGAAGCTCGAAATAAGGTTTTAGACAGCAGTAAAAGGGTAACTGAACTAAACTTGCAATTAGAGCAAAAACATGGTATAATAGCAGATATGAAAGCTGAATATGACCGCATTGCCTCTTGGTCGGAAATATTTGACCAAAGCGATGTGGCAATTAGGAAAATGATTTGCAGCTATATCATAGAGAGGGTTACAGTGCATAGAGATTATCAGCTTGAGGTTAAATTCAACATCAATATTGAGCAGTTCTTAAACGGTATAGATTCAGTAACTGAAAATGAAAGTGAAGATTTGCCGATAGTCCAATAAAAACTGAATAAAACTATAAGAGCTTTTATAAACAAGGGGGGGGTACGGCTCAATCAGCTGAGGAAGTCCTTAATGTATGGTGAGAATTAGGGGTGCATAAGCGGTTGCTTGGGAGAGCGCTTGAATGGCATTCAAGAGGTCAGCGGTTCGATCCCGCTTATCTCCACCAACTAAAGCTCTTACAGTTCAAACTGTAAGAGCTTTTAATATACGCAAAATGAGGACGGACTTCCTTATTCTACACAAATCGAATCTGAACAGGAATGTGATTGAGAAATTGCATTCCTGTTTCGTTTTTAAAGGTTCGGTAACATTGCCAGCAGTAGAGATTTATCGTGAGATTATCTTGGAATATATCGAATAGGATTTTCTGCTCCAGAACAGCCAGATAGTCAAATGTCGCCTTGATGAAATCATTGACCTTATGCTGGAAACGGTATGCTGCGCAAGAAAGGTTAGCCGTATTGCTGGGGACGACCACTCTGCCGACCTGCTGAAGCCCATTTTTCAATATACTAACGCTGTGTCAAGAATGTGGTGGATACTACCAAATAATGGGAACGGGCAGGGCAGCACAGCACGAAAACAATGCACTATTCACAACGCTAAGCGCACTATTAACCCGAAAATATAGACACCGGAAATTTGTTGTGCTATACTGTATTGGATAGAATTTTAGCTGAAAAAGGAAACTATTTGTGAAAATATGCTGGGATTTGTTCAGGGATATTAACGTCTGAACATGGAGCCGCTGTTCCTGTTCTCAAAATGCGTTATACCCAGATACGAGATGAACTAACTGCATTGATAGAAAAAAGAGTTGCAGGGAGGAAAAAATATGAGAAAAGGGCTTGACAAGCTGCATTCAGCTGTAATATACTTGCGACAGACAGACAGACAGACAGAGTAAGTCTGTCCTTTTCTGGTATCAAAATATAGCAAAGGGCGTATTGCGTCCACGGTTTTTCCGTGGGCGTGATGCGCCCTTTTTGCTTTTTCATACTTTTACAAACAAATTTTACAGAAAGGAAACAAGCGATATGAGAACAAAAATAAGATTATTGAGTCTGCTGCTTTGTAGTGCGTTGCTGTTTTCCCTCTGTTCCCCGACTGCCTTTGCCGAAGCGCAGACGATACAGGACAGTGGGCAGATTACAGTAAACGCGGGCAGCTTGTGCGAACACCACATCGAGCATACGTCGGACTGCGGCTACACCGAGGGAGAACCGGAAACGCCCTGTATCCACGAACACGTGGAGGACTGCTATACCGAAGTGACCGAGTGCGTCCACATGCATACGGCGGACTGCTACCCGGAAGAAACCGAGAGCAGCGTATCCGGCAACAACGCCACCCCGTCCAACGCGGAGGAACGGGAGCCAGAGAAATGCGACCACGTTTGTAACGTGGAAAGCGGTTGTATCACGAAAGAATTAAACTGCCAGCATGAGCATGACGGCGAATGCGGCTATGTTCCGGCAACCGAGGGGACGCCTTGCGGCTATGTCTGCGAGATTTGCAATGCAGAGGGCGACGGCGAAACGGCTACCCCGTCCAACACAGAGGAAGTAAAAGAGCAGCTTGAAGCTATTGACGAGGCAAAGGCGCAGCTTTCCGATGAGGAAATAGACGTGCTGGATTTTGCCCGCTACATAGAAGCTGCCGCCGCACTGGAACAGCTATTATACGGGGCGGCTACGCCCTCTAATGCGGTTATGCCGCTGACCGACTATAACGGTCTCGCAATCATGAACGGCACAGACAATATCAGCGGCTATGACAAAGTAAATAAAAAATATGACTATATCTATTACGGCGAATGGGAGAGTAGCCCCATAAAATGGCGAGTGCTGGACAATCAGACCAACACCCAAGGCACAGGTCTGTTCCTGCTCTCTGATGTGCTGCTTGGGACGGGCAAACAGGGAGACGTGCCTTTTAACGAACTCAAAAATGAGAGCAACGTATGGCAAAATAGTAATGCGCAAAAGTGGTGTGAAGACTTTTACACTAATAATTTCAGCAGTACAGAACAAAGCGCAGTTTTGGAAACCACGAAAAGTGATGACAAGTATGAATTACTAAACATGGTGTTTGCCGCTTCTGACGATATCCTAAATAGGGATCGTGTATTTTTTCTCTCGGCGGCGGAAGCGTCAAACGGAAACTACGGCTTTGCGGAGCAGAAGGCGCGTATTGCCAAGTATGGCAATGAGGATTGCGGGTGGTGGCTTCGTTCTCCTAGCATTTACGCGCAGGACTGTCGCCCTGACTCCGTGGGCATGATCCACAAATGGGGTGATCTGCTCTACAGTCTTTATAATGTACCCTATGCGGCGCGTCCCGCTTTTAATTTAAATCGGAACTCTGTCCTCTTCACATCTGCCGCCTAAGGCGGCAAAGACGATACAACTGACGCCGACTTGACCACAATAGGAACAGGCACAGGAGAATGGAAACTGACATTAAAGGACAACAACCGAAATGGTTTTACCGCTTCTACAAGCAGCGACACAACAAAAGAGGATGGCTATTCGGGCTGGACAGTGGCGGTTTCCTATTCCGGCGCACAGACAGGGGACAATGAATATGTTTCCGCTATGATTGCGGACGACAGAGGCACAATCCTTTGCTATGGACGTGTCGCACAAAACAGCGCAAGCGGTACGGCAAGCGTCACCATACCCGCCAATCTTCAACCGGGCAGCTATACCCTTAAAGTGTTCAGCGAACAGTACAACGGGGATAAGAAAACCGACTATGCAAGCGCGTTTGCGAATATTTCCCTTACCGTAACTGACGCCACCGCGCCAACGCTGACCGGCGGCACAGCCACCCGTGACAGCGAAGCCAACGCAACAGTCAAGTTTACTAGCGACGAGGCGGGCAGCTATTATTATGCTGTTGTAAACAACGGTGATTCCGCACCAACTATTGATACGACTGGGGCGGGTTTTTCCTGTGATATAACCGAGCAGACCATTTTCCTTGACAACCTTACAGGGGCAGACGCAAAGGATATTTACATTGTCGTAAAAGACCCTGCGGGAAATGTAAGCAGTCCCGCGCTGAAAATGACGATACCCGCCTATGTCGCGCCCAGCTACGGCATTTCTGCAACCCCGTCCACGCTGAACTTTGGCAGCAAAACGGAGGGCTATACAACCGCACCCACAGAACAGACCGTAACCATTGAAAATACAGGCAATCAGACAATTACCCTCAATCAGCCTACGGCAACTGATTTTACTATCAGCAGTCTGTCCGCAACCGAACTTGCAGCTGGCGGTACGGCGACACTCACCGTCCAGCCTAAAACCGGGCTTGCCGTAGGAAGTCACAATGACACTCTCTCCATTTCTGGCAGCGACGGCGTAAACGCAAGTGTTTCCCTTTCCTTTGCCGTAACAGAAAAAGCCCACGTCCACGAATACAGTGCGGATTGGGTACACACTGAAACGAGCCATTGGCGCGAATGTTCCTGCGGCGCGAAAACGGACGAAGCCGCCCATGTGTATGACGGTGGGCAGGACACCACCTGTAATACTTGCGACTATGTGCGAGGTGTTGCCCCAGCTACTTATATCCTTACGGTTGAGTTAAACGGCGGCAGCGGCAGCACAGTAGGCGGCAAGTATGCCGAGGGCGCAGTTATCAGTATCGACGCGGGAAGCCGCAGCAATTACCGCTTTAACGGGTGGACGACCTCAAACGGCGGCAGTTTTGCCAACGCTTCCAGCGCAAGCACCATCTTTACCATGCCCGCAGCCAATACGACGATTACGGCAAGCTGGGAACAGGAAAGTACGCTGCCTACCGAATACATCGTAACAGTACAGACCAACGGCAACGGGACGGCTTCCGCTTCCCCGACCTCTGCAACAGAGGGAGAGAAAATCACTCTGACCGCCAAAGCAAACAGCGGCTATCACTTCAAGGAGTGGCAGGTTGTATCTGGCAACGCGACAATCAGCGGTAACAGCTTTACCATGCCAGCCGGAAACGTGACAGTCAAAGCCATTTTTGAAAAAGACAGAGTCCCCTCTGGTGAAGGCGGCAGTAGCATTTTAACGACTTATTACTCGCTGACATTTGAAAGCAACGGCGGTAGCAAGATTGAGAAAGTAACGGAAAAATCCGGCAATACTGTTGACCTCTCCTGCTATCTTCCGACCCGCGAGGGTTACGATTTTAACGGCTGGTATTTGGATAAAGGGCTGACGCGCAAAATTACGGAAATCGAGCTGAACAGCAATAAAACTGTTTATGCTGCGTGGACGGAACGCAAAACAAACCCTGATACAGGCACAGGCACAGGCGTGGAAAAGCCTGGCACGGTAACAGGCAACACCTTTAGCGACATAAAGGAAACGGACTGGTTTTATAAGTCTGTGATGTTCGTCTACGAAAACGGCCTGATGACGGGTACGAGTGCGGACGCCTTTGACCCCAACAGCAACGCCACCCGCGCCCAGCTTGCAGTGATTTTCTACCGTATGGAGGGCAGTCCTAAAGTGGAGGGCAAAAACAGCTTTGGCGATGTGGAGCAGGGCTGGTATTATGACGCAGTAACATGGGCGGAACAAAGCGGCCTGATGAACGGTTACGAAAACGGCAAATTTGGCTCTGGCGATGCGATTACCCGTGAACAGCTTGTGGCAATCTTCTACCGCTATGCGCAGTACAAGGGCTATGATGTTGCGGCAACAAGAAGCATTGACCTCTTCACCGACAAAGACAAGGTTTCAGAGTGGGCGAAGCAGCCCCTTATCTGGGCGGTTAGCTCTGGCATTGTGAACGGCACTGGGGATAATCTTCTTTCCCCGCAGGAAACCGCCAACCGTGCCCAGATTGTGGCTATGCTTCACCGCTTTAGGGTACAGTAAGAACATAGAGATTTCATAAAAAACAAAGAGTCGGAACAGATTTTTGCAAAATCTTGTTTCGGCTTTTTGTTTTTATAGGTATTCGCCTACTATGTATTGTGGAGTGTTCGATACCCCGTGCGGACATAAAAACAGTAGCCTTGATTTCTCAAAGCCACTGTTTTTTAGATGCAGCAAGTTTTACAAAACTATATCCTGTCTAAAGCTGCTAACCTCCAGCATTTTCTGGGGTACGAACGGCGTATGAGAATAAAAGCTCATATTTCGGATAATGTCCAAGTTACTGTAATCCGTGCTATACTTTTATTACCTGTCGGCGGTTAACATCAAATTCAGGCTGTTTGCCCAATTTGCCACCTCAGTTTGAGTTGTACCTCCAGAAAATCTATGTCCCTCAAGCCAGGTAGCCTCGTCAGCCAGACTATGCAAATTGGTGGCGCTGGAGCCGATATCGCTGCTGCTGGAGGTACAGAAAGGCACGATAATTTTGCCATTTAGGTCATAGCTTTCCAAAAACGTGCAGATGATTTTCGGAGCCTGTCCCCACCAGATTGGATAACCCAAGAACACCACATCATAATCCGCCATATTAGCCAGACTGCCAGAAATAGCCGGACGAGCGGCCGGGTCGTTCATCTCTATACTGGTGCGACTGCTGGAGTTGCCATAATTCAAATCCTCGGAGGTATAGGGCGTTTCCGGTATGATTTCGTATGTATCTGCTCCAAGGGCCGCCGCAATATGGTTGGCTATACCCTCGGTGTTATTGGTAGCAGAGAAATAAGCCACCAGAATTTTGCCGCCATTTACCGGTTCATCAGTCGTCGGCTCGCCGGGCTGGATATTATCAGAATTGGCGTCAGCGCTGCGCAAGGTGATGGTTTGACTTTCAGCGTCCCAATCCACCGTCAGACCAAGGCTTTCGGCAATGGCTCGCAGCGGCAGCATAGTGCGTCCGTTAATAGTGGTTGGCGTTGTGCCCGCTTCGTCAATGGGGCGGCTCGTGCCATTAATAGTCATATTAGGGTTATTTAATTGCAAAGTAATGGTGGTGTCTGCCGCCAAAACGCCAGCGGCTAACATCATTGTCAGGATTAGGGCTAAAAAAAGAATAAGGCTTAATTTGGTTCTTTGCATTTGTAAATTTTTCAACATTTTAATCATGCTCCTTTTTTATTCTGCGTTGAGTTCCAGTTCCAAGCTGTTCAACCATTCCGCAATCGAATTTTGAGTCACATTGCTACTGAAACGCTCTCCTGCCAACCAAATGGCGTTGTCGGTCAGACCTTGCAAATTGGTGGCGCTGGAGCCTATGCCACTGCTGCCGGAGGTGCAGAAAGGCACGATGGTTTTGCCGTTAAAGTCATAGCCTTCCAAAAATGTGCTGATAATCTTTGGAGCCTGTCCCCACCAAATCGGATAACCCAGAAAAACGATGTCATAATCCGCCATATTTTCCACGTCGCTGCCAGCAATGGCCGGACGGGAATCAGGATCGTTCATCTCCAGGCTGGTACGGCTGTTATCATTGCCATAATCCAAATCAGCCGCCGTGTAGGGTTCCTCCGGTGTAATGACGTACAAATCCGCTCCCAGACTTTCGGCAATTGCCGTAGCTACGCCGGCAGTGTTGTTAGTGGCGGAAAAATAGGCCACCAGCACCTTAGTCTGGCCGTTTTCATCAGTGTTGTCATTTCCTGGTGCCGTAGGCGGTGGATTTTCCGCCTGTACATTATTCTGCATATTATTGGCGTTCCCTTGATTGTTTGACTGTGCGCCGTTGTTAGAGTCTGTGTCGGCGCAGCCTGCCAAAGCCAGCAGCAAAATTAAAGTCAACGCTAAAAAAATTACTTTTTTCATACCTGTATACTCTCCTTGGAACTGCAAAATTTTTAGAACAGCAAATATTATAAGTGATTTCACCTCCTGCTAACAAAAATCTTTCTAGTAATCAATTATTTTGGCATCTGTAATGTCAACTATGCCTAAATTATAAACATCGGTTTTTACTATGTCAAATACTTATTTTGTATGGTTATGTATATTTAAAAGGCATTGTTTTGATTTTGACAAATAATCATAAGAAAATTTATTATCTATATTGACACTGTGTTAGAGATATGTTAAAATCAAGCTGTTGACATGGTGTCAGTTGTATTAAAAGAAAGGAATTAAACTATGCCAAGGAGTTCTCAAGAATTAACCAACGCTCGCAGAGAGGAAATAATCCGGGCTTGTGCCTCGCTATACGAAACTATGAGCTTTAAGGATATTACCATTAAAGAAATTGGCGCCGTTACCTCATTTACTCGCACCTCCATTTATAATTATTTCCAGACTAAGGAGGAGATTTTTCTGGCGCTCTTTCAACAGGAATATGAAAAATGGACGGCTGAGTTAACGCAGGTGGCGGCGGAAAATGATGCGCTAACCAACGATGAGTTAGCCAAGGCGCTGGCTCTCTCGCTGGAAAAGCGCAGTATGCTGCTGAAGCTGTTATCTATGAACCTGTACGATATGGAAGATAACAGTCGTATTGAGCGTTTGGTTTTGTTCAAAAAAGCTTATGGCAATTCCATCAAAGCGGTGGCGCATTTGCTGGAAAAATTCTGCCCACAAATGAATGAAACAGAACGGCAGCGGTTTATTTATGCTTTCTTTCCTTTTATTTACGGCGTTTATCCCTATACCACGGTAACAGAAAAACAACAACTGGCTATGCAGGAGGCCGGGATAAATTTTACCTATCATTCTGTTTATGAAATGGTATACGCCTGCTCTAAACAGCTTTTAAACATTTGATTATAGTCCAGTTAAAAACAGTATCAAAATTGATTTATTTTAAGGAGGTATGAACGATGATTAAACAAACCGCAGGCAGAAACCAACTGGGAGATTTTGCTCCTAAATTTGCTGAATTAAATGACGACGTTCTTTTTGGCGACATATGGAATCGCAATGAGCTATCGCCCAAGCTGCGCTCCATACTCACCGTTACCGTTCTGGTGAGCAAAGGATTAGTGGACAGTTCTTTTCAATATCATATGCAGAACGCTAAAAACAATGGCGTTACCAAAACTGAAATGGCGGAGATTTTGACACATGTGGCTTTCTATGCCGGCTGGCCTAACGCATGGGCTGCCTTTCGAGCAGCTGTGGAGGTATACAAAGATGACGCAGGCGTGGACGGCGGCATGTTCGGTTTAGGCGCACCCAACGACGCTTATGCTCAATATTTCACAGGCAACAGCTATCTGAAGCCTCTTACCAATCCTCAGGAAACCATTTTCCTGGCTAATGTTACCTTTGAACCAGGCTGCCGCAACAACTGGCATATTCACCATGCTAAAAGCGGCGGCGGACAAATTTTGCTTTGCACTGATGGCCGAGGCTGGTATCAGGAATGGGGCAAGGAGGCTCAAGAGTTGCACCCCGGCGATGTGGTTTATATTCCTGGTGGGGTTAAGCATTGGCACGGAGCAGCTAAAAACAGCTGGTTCTCTCACGTTGCCTTTGAAGCCCCAGGTGAAAATTGCACCAATGAATGGCTGGAGCCAGTAGACGATGGGCAATATGGCAGGTTATTTTAAAAGTCCATATAATATTAAAAATGATTTTCAAAGACTGAGGATTTGAAGCGCCACCTGTTAAGTAGATAAACCCCAAAATATATTAGTTCACTCTGCTAAATAGTGTAGTGAACTTTTTAATCTATAATCAGTGTTAAATTATTACACAAAAGCCGCTCCTGTACAAGTGGGAGCGGCTTTTAACATTGTTTAAGGCTGTTGCTTTTTCAAAGAATAAACCAGAAAATCCAGGCAATCTATTTCCTTTTGGCATTTATGCAACTGTTCCAGCAAGCAAGTGCGATGTTGAGATAACAAACGCATTTGACCTGAACAACCAGTTGTTTGCTGCAAAAAGTTTTGAATGAACTGCTTATCACAGCCGGCGTCCTGCAAATTCTGACGAATATCAATTTGGCTATCCATATAAAATCATCTTCTTTATTATGATATTATTCAGCAAAAGCTTCTTTGAAAAAACTTTCCAGCTTATCAAAGGGGATCTTGTTTACATCATCGTAAAGGTCAATGTGCATAGCCCCCGGTACAACATAAATCTCTTTCGGCTCGGCTGCGGCGGCATAAGCGTCCTCGCTGAAAGCTTTGGAATGGGCTATATCACCGGTAACGAACAAAATCGGCCGGGGAGATATACTGTCAATGTGATTAAGCAGCGGATAATTGGCAAAGGGCAACATACTGGTGTTGGTAAAAGAACCGCCAGCATTGGGGTGCCAACCGCGTTGCAAGCCGTAGAAAGTCCACCATTCAACATTAAGGCCGGTGATATTATCCGGCAATTCCTCCAGCGGCGCATCTGCCGGAAAATTCCGACTATAAGCCGGCTCGCCATTGGCAAAATCCGCCCAGCGCTGTTCTGCCATACCGGAAATCATATTGTTACGCGTTTCATTATCCATAGAATTGCCCATTGCGCTGATGTCATACATAGCCGCAGTTGCCACCGCTTTAATTCTGGTATCCATTGCTGCTGCGGAAAGGGCAAAGCCGCCGCTGCCGCAAATACCGATAGCGCCAATCTGTTCCCGGTCAACATAGGGCAGATTACCCAGATAATCCACACCGGCGCTGAAATCCTCCGAAAAAATCTCCGGTGAGGACAAATGCCGCGGTTCTCCGCCGCTTTCACCGTTATATGAGGGGTCAAAGGCGATTACCACAAAACCGCGCTGCGCCAGCTGATTGGCATAAACGCCAGGCCCCTGTTCCTTAACGCCGCCGTAAGGTGGGCCTATTACTAACGCTGGGTACTGCTGATTTTCGTCCAAATCCTTAGCGGTGTAGAGGTCGGCGGCAATTTCTATACCATAGCGATTGGTATAGCTTACCGCAGTTCGGTTGACGTTTTCCGCCAGCTCAAAAATGAAGTAATCGTCAGTTGGGTGAATGCTTAAAGCACTTTGCATAGTTGTCATGTTATTTACCTCCTCCTGATTGGCCTGGTTTGTCTGGTTGGCCGGTTGATTGCTGCAAGCCGTCAGGCCAAGGGTTGTGATAACCAGCAAACCAGCCGCCAGTACCTTTTTGATGTTTTTCATTTTCTCCGTCCTTTCTGTTTTTGATTTGATTATACACCAGCCCTTTTGCTTTGTCTAATACTTATATTAAATACTCATCTATGCTTGACGGTTATATGATGATTTGTTATAATACAAAAAATAACATTTTACTGGAGGTTAATATGGAACTGCGCGTTTTAAGATATTTTTTGGCGGTGGCCAGAGAGCAATCCATTTCTGGAGCGGCCGAATTTTTGCATATTTCCCAACCTACCTTATCCCGGCAACTGATGGATATGGAACAAGCATTAGGTAAGCAGCTGTTTATTCGGGGTAATCGTCGTATTACCCTTACCGAGGAGGGTATGTTTCTGCGTAAACGGGCGGAGGAAATAGTTGATTTAGTGGATAAAACAGAGGCGGAAATCATTTCTTCTAATGAATTTGTCAGTGGCGACATTTATATCGGCGCGGCGGAAACGGATAATATGCGTCTGCTGCTACAAGTGGCGCACAAATTACAGCAGGATTATCCGGATATTCATTACCACATTTTCAGCGGCAATGCGCAAGATGTGACAGAAAAATTGGACAAGGGTCTGCTAGATTTTGGCTTGCTGATAGACTACTACAATTTAAGTAAATATGAAAACCTGCAACTGCCAACTAAAGATACCTGGTGCGTGTTGATGCGCAAGGACAGTCCTCTGGCCGCCAAAGAGCAAATTTTGCCAGTTGATTTGTGGGATAAACCGCTAATCTGTTCCCAGCAGGTGTTTTGGGAAAAACAGGATTTGGCGGATTGGATTAAAAAAGACGTCGATGAGCTGAATATTGTCGCCACCTACAACCTGATTTACAACGCCAAGCTGATGGTGGAGGAGGGCTTTGGTTATGTGCTGTGTCTGGAAAAGTTGGTGCAAACTCCAGTGGACGGTTTACTTTGCCAGCGACCGTTGGCAAACGGCGAACCCTCCCGTTTGGATATTGTCTGGAAAAAATATCAGGTGTTTTCTAAAGCGGCAGATTTGTTTTTGCAGTACTTAAAAGAGGAATTTACTTCTGTTCTGGAATAAAATTATAAAACTGCTGCTGAATGTGGCAGTTTTTTGCGTTTCTTGTTATGCTTATTAGTTATATTATCTTATACAATATAAGTATTTGCTATTAAAAATTTGATGTTATATAATAATGGCAGAAAGGAATTTGATATTAAAGGGGATTGATTATATGCAACAATTTAAAAATGAAACTCACGATGAAGAGCGTGCCTTTTACGGTTTGCACTGTGCGCAGCTGCAAAACTGTGTTTTTGCCGGTTTGGCAGACGGTGAATCGGCATTGAAAGAAACGACAGATTTGATAATGGATAACTGCGATTTTCACTTACGTTATCCGCTTTGGCATGCTAGTAGGGTAGAGATGGCCAACTGCCGTATGACAGAAAGCTGTCGTGCCGCCCTCTGGTATGATAAAGATGTGCAAATTCTGAACTCTAATATGAACGGCATTAAGGCTATACGTGAATGTCAGAATATGCGCTTGGTGGATTGTCATATTAGTTCATCTGAATTTGGCTGGTTCTGCCATAATCTGGAGCTGAAAAACTGTCAGCTACAATCGGAATATCCATTTTTACAATCTTCAGAACTGACAATTCAGGGACTGCGTATGACCGCCAAGTATTCATTTCAATATGTGCAAAATGCGGTAATCCGCAATTCAATGCTGGATACTAAGGACGCTTTTTGGCACAGCTGCAATGTTACAGTTTATGATAGTGTGATTAAAGGCGAGTATCTGGGCTGGTATTCGGAAAATTTGCGCTTGGTGCGCTGCAAGATTATCGGCACGCAGCCACTTTGCTATGCTAAGGGGCTGGTGCTGGAGGACTGCACGATGCAGGACTGCGACCTGGCCTTTGAAAACAGCGAGGTTACAGCCAATGTACTAAGTCATATTGATAGTGTAAAGAACCCCTTAAAGGGCTGCATTAAGGCGGGAAGCATTGGTGAGGTTATTTGTGAATACGCCGAAAATACCTGTGAAATTATAACTCAGCCGACAGCTTTTTCAGCTTAAATCTTTTTATATTTAATATTTTTAATGGAAAAAAGGGGTTTTAACAATGAAAAAGTTATTAACAAGTGAATACTTTCAAAGCCGCCGCAGCCGAGGGTGACTCTGCCGAAGCAACCAGAGCGCAGGTGGTGGCGCTACGGCTTGATTTTGATGACATTAACAACGCTGATTATGGCGGCGTTATGCTAAAACTATCAATTCTACAAAAACGACAAAGAGTTTTGTTCATTAGAACAAGACTCTTTTCTTTACAATCATTTTACAATATTCTGATAATGGATTTGATATTGTCGTACTATAATATAATTGTATTCAAAATAAATTTATAAAGGGGAATTAAAAAATGAAAAGATTAAAAAGAAAAATGTTATTGGTATTGACGGCGGCTTTGCTTATTGCATTGTGTGGCTGCACACAAAAGACTTCGGATAATAAAGGTGGCGAACAAACCGGCCTGACCAATATTACCGGAACTGTGGCGACTGACGGCTCCACATCTATGGAAAAGGTTATTGGTGTTTTAGGCGAGGCCTTTATGGCGAATAATTCCGACGTAACTTTCACTTACAATCCCACCGGTTCCGGCTCAGGTATACAGGCCGTGCGGGACAAACGCTGTGATATTGGTCTGGCCAGCCGTAATCTGAAAGATGAGGAAAAAGGCGTCGGCCTGAGCGAAACAATTTTGGCCTATGACGGTATTGCAATTATTGTCAATCCGGAAAACGGCGTAAGCGATTTAACGCTGGAGGATATTGCAGCCATATATAAGGGAGAAATAAGCAGTTGGCAGGAGCTGGGCGGCAGCGCCGGGGAAATTGTTCTTATCGGTCGGGAGGCTGGCAGCGGCACCCGGGACGGCTTTGAATCCATTACCGATACGGCGGATATTTGCCAATACCGCCAGGAACTGACCTCCACCGGCGATGTTATTACCACCGTTGCCAGCAATCCCAACGCCATTGGCTATGCTTCTCTTGCTTCAATAAACGATAAGGTAAAGGTTGTTACGGTGAACGGAGTAGCCCCCAGCGAGGATAATATCAAAAACGGCAGCTATCTGATGCAGCGTCCATTTATTTTAATCACCCGGCAAGGTGAAGAACTTGCCCCTGCGGCGCAAAAATTCTTTGATTTTGCCACCTCTGCCGAGGCAGTTGAGCTAATTTCTATGGCCGGGGTTGTGGCGGCGCAGACAAAATGAAAAATCGCAGGCAACTTTTTGAAAATATTGTTCATGGCGTTTTTCTGGCGTTGGGTCTGATAACAGTAGGCTGTGTGCTGTTGATTACGGTATATCTGGTTGCGTCCGGTATTCCGGCAATCCGGGAGATTGGCCTGTTTGAGTTTTTGGGCGGCCAAACCTGGGCATCAACCGCCGCCCAGCCAGCCTACGGCATACTACCATTTATCATGACCAGCATTTACGGCACAGCCGGCGCTGTTTTGCTGGGAGTGCCCATTGGCTTTTTCACAGCAATTTATCTGGCCAAGCTGGCTCCGCCAACAGTTAAAAGCTCAGTATCCGCCGCCGTCAGTTTGCTGGCCGGCATTCCCTCGGTGGTTTATGGTCTGGTTGGTATGCTGGTGCTGGTGCCGGGTATCAGAATATGGTTTAAGGTGCCGGACGGAGCCAGCCTGCTGGCGGCAATTCTGGTTTTGGCGGTGATGATTTTACCCTCCATTATCAAGGTGTCGATTACAGCCCTGGAGGCCGTGCCCAAAGAATACGAGGACGCTTCGTTGGCATTGGGGGCCACGGCGGTTGAAACTTATTTCCGTATTTCTGTTCCGACGGCCAGAAGCGGCATTGCGGCGGCGGTTGCGCTGGGGGTTGGCCGGGCCATTGGCGAAACAATGGCGGTGATGATGGTTTCCGGCAACGTGGCGAATATGCCCTCGCTTTTCCAAAGCGTGCGTTTTCTGACCACTGCCGTTTCCAGTGAAATGGCTTACGCCAGCGAGGGCAGCCTGCAAAGGCAGGCTTTGTTCTCCATTGCTTTGGTGCTGTTTCTGTTTATCATGTTGATTAACGCTATGCTTAACCTGCTGTTAAAGCAAAAAGCGGAACGCTCATAAGGAGGTGTGGCTATGAAGAAAAATCAGCTTACCCTGCGGCGCCGGGGATATATCCTGCTTATGCGCAGTTTAATGCTGTTTTCTGTTGGGATTACCTGCGCTTTGCTTCTTTTTTTGCTGGCTTATGTGCTGGTTAAGGGTTTGCCGGGCGTTACCTGGCAGCTTTTAAGCGGCAAACCCAGCTATTTAACTGACACGATTGGTATTCTGCCGGATATTTTGAACACCCTGTATATTATTTTCGCCACCCTGCTTATCGTTATTCCTTTGGGCGTTGGCGCAGCTATATATCTGACGGAATATGCTCAAAATAAAAGACTGGTGGGCCTGATTGAATATGCGGCGGAAACCCTATCCGGCATTCCCTCCATTATTTACGGTCTGGTTGGCATGTTGTTCTTCTGCCAGTTTTTGGATATGAAAACATCTTTGCTGGCTGGCGCGCTGACGCTGGTGATTATGAATTTGCCCACAGTTATGCGCACCACGCAGGAAAGTCTGAAAACAGTTCCTCAAAGCTACCGGGAGGGAGCGTTTGGTCTGGGGGCCGGCAAATGGCGAGTTATCCGCACTGTGGTGCTGCCCGGCTGCGTGGACGGTGTTATTACCGGTTGTATTCTTACTGTGGGGCGGATTGTTGGCGAATCGGCGGCATTGTTATTCACGGCCGGCCTGGCGCACGCCTTAAACGGCTTTTGGGCAAGCCTGAACAGCGCCGGAGCCACGCTGACAGTAGCTTTATATTTTTATGCCAAGGAGCAGGGCAAATTTGAAACAGCCTTTGCCATTGCCGCTATTTTGCTGCTGCTGACGCTGTTTATCAATCTGCTGGCCGCTTTGGTCGGCCGCTATTTCAAACAAAGGAGAAGTTTATGAGCAATATTATTACGGTGCAGAATATGTGCCTATGGTATGGCAGTGCGCAGGCGTTGCACAATATCAGCCTGGATATTCCTGAAAAGAGCATAACGGCTTTAATCGGCCCCTCAGGTTGTGGGAAATCCACATTTTTGAAATCCTTAAACCGTATGAACGATTTAATTCCGGGGGTGAAAACCAGCGGCGAAATCTGCTATAAGGGTCAAAATATTTTTGCGCCGGAGGTTGACGTAAATATGCTGCGGCGGGAGGTGGGCATGGTGTTCCAAAAGCCTAATCCTTTTCCCATGAGCATTTATGACAATGTTGCCTATGGTCCGCGCACCCATGGCATAAAAGCCAAAATCAAGCTGGACGAAATTGTGGAGCAATCCCTGCGCAGGGCCGCCATTTGGGACGAGGTTAAGGACAGACTGAAGAAGAATGCCCTGGGGCTTTCCGGCGGCCAGCAGCAAAGGCTTTGCATCGCCCGCTCGCTGGCGGTTGAGCCGGAGGTGCTTTTGATGGACGAGCCCACCAGCGCTTTAGACCCAATTTCAACCTCTAAAATTGAGGAACTGGCGATTAATTTGAAAGAAAAATATACAATTATTATCGTAACGCATAATATGCAGCAGGCGGTTCGTATTTCTGACCGGACGGCGTTTTTCCTGTTGGGAGAGCTGGTGGAATACGGGCAGACGGAGCGTTTGTTCTCACAGCCTGTGGATAAGCGGACGGAGGATTATATAACGGGGAGGTTTGGTTGATGCGTTCAAAGTTTGATGAGCAGTTAACGCAGCTGCATAAGGAACTTATTACAATGGGGGCGCTTTGTGAGGAAAGCATTGCAATGGCGGCGCAGGCATTGACAGAGGGAAATTTGCAGACTGCGGAGCAGATTTTTGATTTAACCTTGCAGGTTCGGCAAAAGGAGAGGGAGATAGAGAGTCGCTGCATGCGCCTGCTTTTGCAGCAGCAGCCGGTGGCTAAGGATTTACGGCTAATATCTTCCGCCCTGAAAATGGTTACGGATATGGAGCGAATTGGCGTAAATTCGGGTGATATTGCGGAAATTTTGCTGATGAGGCATATCACGGCGGCGGACGATACTCTGAATATTCAGGATATGGCGCAGGCGGCTATAAAAATGGTAACACAAAGCATTGACGCCTTTGTTAAGTTGGATACGGAACTGGCCAAGGCAGTTATTGCCTATGACGACGTGGTGGACGAGCATTTTGACCGGGCCAAAGGGCTGTTGCTTGAACTTTTGCAGCAAAATGCCGTCAATGGTGAATACGCTATGGACCTTTTGATGATTGCCAAATATTTTGAGCGAATGGGCGACCATGCCGTGGAAATTGCCAAATGGGTGCTGTTTGCCATAACCGGTCAGAAAGACGGTTAAAGGCTAAATATTGCCAAAAAGCATATAATATGATAAAATAAACACTCAACAAAGAAAAAAGCAAAAGAAAGAAACAAAGGAAAGAAGCGTGTTGCATGATTTTTTGTGTAGAGGACGATGACGCTATTCGGGATTTGATGATTTATACCTTGACCTCCACCGGCTTTATGGCCAGGGGGCTGGCTGACGGGACGGCACTTTTTGCCGCTTTGCAGACGGTTAAGCCAACCCTGATTTTGCTGGATATTATGCTGCCCGGCGAGGACGGCCTGAGTATTCTGAAGCGGCTGCGCAGCAGTCCGGCTACGGCGGAAGTGCCGATTATTATGGCTACCGCCCGGGGCACGGAGTATGACAAGGTTATTGGGCTTGACATGGGGGCTGACGATTATCTGGTTAAGCCCTTTGGCATGCTGGAAATGGTATCTCACATTAAAGCTGTTTTGCGCCGCACCAATCCGCAGGCGGAGCCGCCTGTTTTGCAAATTGGCAATCTGCGCCTGAATATTGGCGAACACACCATAACAATCAATGGACGGCATATTCAGCTTACGCTAAAGGAATATGAACTATTGCGGAATTTTATGGAAAATCCCGGCCGCGTTTTCAGTCGGGAGCAGCTTTTGGCAGCGGTTTGGAGCAGCGATTTTGCGGGCGAAACCCGTACCGTAGACGTGCATATCGGTACCCTGCGCACTAAGCTGGGCGAATGTGGCGAATATATTAAAACAGTGCGGGGAGTGGGTTACCGAATGGAGAACTGCTTATGACCAAACGAATTTTTTCCGCTGTTTTTTTGGCGGCAGTTTGTGTGTTTCTGGCTTCGGCTGCGCTGTTCATGGGTGTTCTTTACGATTATTTTTCCGACGTACAATGCAGGCAGCTACGTATGCAGACAGATTTGGCGGCGCAGGGCGTGGCCGGTTTGGGCAGCGATTATTTTACCAATTTGCCTGCTGACGATTATCGAATTAGCTGGATAGACGCTGACGGAGTTGTTTTGTATGACAACCAGTTAGCCACGGCGGCAATGGAAAATCATCTGGAGCGGCAGGAAATTCAACAGGCGCTGGCAGTGGGCATTGGCGAAAGCCGCCGTTATTCTGATACTCTTTTGCAGCGTTCCATTTACTGCGCGCGGCTTTTACCGAACGGCACGGTGCTGCGTCTTTCAGTGGCGCAGAACACTATGCTGACACTGCTTTTGGGTATGCTGGAGCCGATGTGCGTTATTTTTTTTATAGCCTTTGGTCTGGCTTTGCTGCTGGCTTCCAGGCAGGCCAAAAAAATTGTGGAGCCGCTTAACAATCTGAATTTGGACGAGCCGTTAAGCAACGATGATTATGATGAACTTGCGCCCCTGCTTAACCGCCTTGACTTGCAGCAAAAACAAATCAGGCGGCAGGAGAACGATTTACAGCGCAAACAGCTGGAGTTTGAAACCGTAACTTCAAATATGCAGGAGGGGCTTGTGCTGCTGAACCGCCAGGGGCTGATTTTGAGCGTTAATTCTGCCGCTGCCCGTTTGCTGGGCGCAGAAGAGGCGGCTGTCGGCAGGGATATATTGACCGTCAACCGCAGTTTAGAGCTGTCCGCTTTGCTTGATAAGGCGGCGGCCGGTGAATATGCGGAAAAAGTGTTGAAGCTGAACGGCGGCGAATATCAGCTGAACGCCAGTCCCGTTTTGACTGATGGCACAGTTTCCGGCATGGTTTTGCTGCTGTTTGACGTTAGGGAAAAAATGAAAGCCGAGCAGCTGCGCCGGGAATTTACTGCCAACGTATCCCATGAGTTGAAAACGCCGCTGCATACCATTGCCGGCTGTTCAGAATTGCTGGTTAACGGTTTGGTTAAGCCGGAGGATACAACCAAGTTTGCCCGGCAGATTTATGGAGAAGCCCAGCGTATGATAAATCTGGTGGAGGATATTATCAAGTTGTCGCATTTAGACGAAGCCGGCGGGGATATGCGATGCGAAAACGTAGATTTATATGCGCTGGCGGAAAACACGCTTAAGCTTTTGCTGCCGGTCGCAGAAGCTGCCGGCGTGGAGTTGACGCTGCAAGGTCAGCCGGCCAATCTGTTTGGCGCTCCGCAGCTTTTGTCAAGCATTATTTTTAATCTTTGCGATAACGCTATAAAATACAACCGGCCGAATGGTTCGGTTAAGGTGGCAATAATTAACGACGAAACGAATGTAACCCTGACTGTAACCGATACGGGTATTGGTATTCCGCCGGAATGTCAGGAACGTATTTTTGAACGCTTTTACCGGGTGGACAAAAGCCGCTCCCAGGCAGTCGGCGGCACAGGTCTGGGGTTATCCATTGTGAAGCACGCCGCCAGATTGCATAATGCCAACGTAAATGTGCAAAGCGTTTTAGGGCAGGGGAGCGTTATAACAGTTCGGTTTTCCAAAAATGCTGTAAAATAAAGTGCCGTAATTTAGATTAAAAACTTTGCAAACTTATATTGTAATACCAAAGCAGGGTTAAAATATTTGTAAAAGCTATTGAAATATCCAGATTTTTGTAGTAGTATTGTTATATATAAGTTAAAATACATTTTACTTTTTATAAGCTGCGTCAAGCATACTGGTCTGGCTGCTGATTAAGAGTAAAACCGGCGCTTTTACAGTATTTTTCTTTTTTAGGGGAGGGCAATTCTGATGTTGGCAGATTTAATTCGTGAGTTCTGTAATGAACCTGAAAACAATTATGAGGTATATGAAAATTATTCAGTACCTGTGGAGTTTGGCGAGAAGATTACCACTCTGGGGATAATCGTACCACAAGACGCTTCTTGTGTGGATATACTGGTACAGTTAACCAGCTATCTGGAGGCCAAGGGTTTTGACGACAAATTGCTGGAGTTAGATGGTGCCGATATGGCTGAGTTTGGCTCAGATGCAATCGTGTTCTTTCCGGCTATACAGGACTATAAGCCCTTGCAGGCGTAGGGGATAATTTAATAAGCCCACTGGCACAGGAGAGTGCGATTTTTTTCGTATTCTGTTCCGGTGGGTTTTTCATTATGCCGTGCCGTTTTTGATTTTTTCGTAAGATATCGCTATAATTCTTCAGTTGGCATTCATACTCAGTTGAGTGCTTAGTTGGCGAATAACTAATGTAATTTTTAATCGAAGCGAACAAAAGCAGCCATGAAATGAGTATTTTATTCTGATTGTTTTTGCAGGGAGAGGTGATGAAAACATGACATTTAAAGTCCTGAAACGTGAACACCCGGGGAGGGTCTGCATCTGCCGCCCACATTTGCGCGACGCCGGCAGCGGCCGGGTTGTATCCTGGATATGCTTACGGACGTTTGACCGGATTGACACCGCAAGAGCGTTTTTGGAACACTTGGAACTGGACGACGCAGTTCTTGTTTCCACAACTAATCGAATTACCATTGAGGGAGATATGGCGGCCAGGTATTCCATGGTTTACCTTGGTATGGAGCAGTGAGCTGGCGGAGTATGCCGGTAGAAAAGGAGGTAAGAGTTTGTGGCGCTGATACGGACTTGTCAAAAATGTGAAGTATTTCTATCAAAATTCAAAGAAGAAATCTGCTGTAATCCATACACAGATGTTACTCCATACACGCAAATGCTTGCGGCTGAATTTAGAAAATGGCATAAAGCGCGTGAAAAAGAGATTATTAACACCTTGTTTTTAAATTTGTATGCTCAGGACGTTCGGTCGCTCAGGAGAGATTTATGTCAGCTGGAGCCGCAGAAAGTTTTAGATAAAATTAAAGCGGCCGATAAGGCCAAAGCCCGGTTTCCGCAACGTGCACTCCTGCTTGGCCGCCTTTATGGGACGTTATCTTTATATTTGGGCGAGGATTTATCCTGGCTGATTGATTTGTGTGAACGAGCCAATGAAATTGAAAATATAGCGTATGAAATTGTTCAGGAAAAATATGAAATTGACTGGAAAAAATATAAGATTGAATTTATTCTGTCAGATTTCAAAGAAGCAGTCTGCGCTAAATCAGACGTTGATTTTAATATATACACCGATATGCTGGTGTATGAGTATGACATGCTGGAAACAGTGTGTGAAAAAAGGATTTTTAAAATATTGTTTCTAAACCTGTATGCGCAGGACGCGCAGTCACTTAAGATAGCTATAACTAAACTTAATATGTTTGGCGAGGCAGGAGTTGTGCCATCTAAACGCATTGAACTGCTTTCAGACCTTTATGGGGCATTATCTTCTTATATTGGCGAGGATTTTTCCTCGCTTATGGCAATGTGTGACAAGGTTGAGCCATTTTACTGTGGATAGTGTTGCTTCTGCATTGCCCAAAAATATTGTAAAAAAACAAAAGAACCGCTATTCATTCCAACCAGGAAATGACTAACGGTTCTTTCATTGTTCATGATTTACCATTTATTCCAATGAACTTTGTTTTCAACAGTAAACTTCCGCGAAAGGTCAATTAACTTCTGTTGCTCCTCCGCCGAAAACATAGCCATCGCGGTATCCTCCGCCCAAGTGATGTGGCGGACTATCTTTTCACAATATGCCCTGCCCGCCTCGGCCATTTGCACCAGCTTCTAAAAAAACGAGCATAACGCTTTTTTGTTTTACCAAATTGCTTTGTTAGCTGGTAAAGATATGCTATAATGAAAAAAACGGTTCTCTGAACCATTAAAGCGAGGAGGATTAATTTAATGAAAAGAAAATTTTTATGCTTGTTAACCGTCCTTTTGTTAGCCGGTTTACTGGCTGGTTGCGCCAATAATTCCGGCCAAAATGCGGGCCAGCCGCGTCCGCAGGATGATTTTTATGAAGCCGTTAACTATGAAGTGATGGCCAACTGGGAAATTCCAGCTAACCGGGCCAGTATGACCTATTTTGTGCAAAATGTAGAAACTATTTATAACAAAATTAATGCAGAAATTAAGGCTGCGGCCGCCGAGATGCCAAACCTGACGCCAGGCAGCGATGAATGGAATGTGGCCGCCTTTTATCTGACCGGCCTGGATAAGCAACAGCGCGATAACGGCGGCTTTGGAGAAATTGCCGGTCAGTTTTTAGCGGAAGTTGACCAAGCTGCAAGCGTGCCGGAGCTGTTGGAAACAACGCTGCGTTTTGGCAGGAATTACAATTTAACCTATTTGGGCTCTTTCATTTACGAACCCGATTTTATGGACTCCAAACGAAAAATCTTATGCCTGAACAAACCGGATATTGGTCTGGAAAAAGAAACCTGGCTGGCCGAGGACACGGACAACCAGGAAATTGTTGCTGCCTATTGCGATATGTTAAAAAAACTTTGGGTTCAGGCCGGCAACCCGGAGAGCACTGCCGAGCAAACCGTGGCCCAGGTAACGGAGATGATGAAAGATATTGCCCAGGACTCTCTGAGCAACTCAGATTCATTTAACCCTCAAAAAATATATAACCCCTACCCCATAAACGAACTGCCTGATTTTCTGTTTAACGGCCTGCTGACAGAGCAGCAAATTATCGAGATCTGCGGCACCTCAGCTGAGGAAAATCTGAATATTATTGATGTGGGAGCCCAGAAACGCCTGGCCAACTGGCTGACAGAGGAAAATCTGCCCCTGCTGAAAGCTTATATTAAATTGACGTTTTACGCAGACACGGCAAATTTCCGCGAAATTGCCGCCCTGGAAATAAAACAGGCCTATGACGCCCAAATTTACGGCAAAGAACCGGATGATTTTGAGCGAAAAACTTCCCTATCCGTGCGGGATACTTTGAGTTTTCAATGCAGTAAGCTGTTTTGTGACAAATATTTTTCCGAAGCCGCCAAACAGGATGTGGAGGCAATGATTGAAGATATTGTGGCCGCCTATGCAAAACGCATTGATACTTTAACCTGGATGAGTGAAAGTACCAAAGAAGCCGCCAAGCTTAAACTAGCCAACCTGACTTACAATGTGGGCTACCCCAACGAATGGCCCCAAAACAATTACTCGCTGGAGCTGCAAAGCCCTGAACAAGGCGGGCTTTACATTGACAACTACTTTAAAATACGTAACGCCCAAGCAGACTACAATTTTGCCAGCAAAGACGAACCCTTAAAGCGCGACGAATGGTTTTCCGCCCCTCATGAGGTTAACGCCTACTATCTGCCCAGCACCAATTCCATCACTATTTTGGCCGGCATTTTGCAGGAACCATTTTACAGCCCCAACGCCAGCGAGGAAGAAAAGTTGGGCGGCATCGGGATGGTTATTGCCCACGAACTGACGCACGCCTTTGACACCGCCGGCTCGCAATATGACGAACAGGGCAACCTCCGCAACTGGTGGACAGATGAAGACTTGCAGAGTTTTCAAGCCCTGGCCGCCAAAGTGGTGGAATACTACGACGGAATGGAGATTGACGGCTACCAGGTTAACGGAAACCTGACAGTTGGTGAAAATATTGCCGATTTAGGGGCCGTGGCCTGCATTACGCAAATCGCCAAGGAAAATAACCTTGACCTGCAAGCGCTTTACAAAGCCTACGCCAACATTTGGGCTGGCAAAATGCGCCCGGAATTTTTGAATATCCTGGTGACAACCGATGAACATTCCCCTTACAAAATCCGGGTGAACGCTGTGCTTTCCGCCATTGATGAATTTTATACAACCTTTAACGTCCAACCTGACGACGGTATGTATCAAGCACCGGAAAAGCGCCCGGCAATTTGGTAACAAATTGCAGCCTGAAGTTACATCACTGTTGAGCGTCAGCCGCCGGCAGAGCCGGCAGATTTAAGCTGTTCAGCCAATTTGCCACCTCTGCCTAGCTGACGTTGCCGGCGAAACGCTGGCCGGCCAACTACGTGGCCGCCTCAGTTAAGCCCTGCAAATTGGTTGCGCTGGAGCCAATGCCGTTGCTGCTTAATATAGCAATTCTTTTTGGTGTTATTAACAAATTCATCTTCATTGATAGCAAAGATAGCATTGTCGGTATTGGCGTTTAGTATATCCGCAAAAAATGCCGGCAATGTTAAAAACTAAATATTAGCTTTTAAGCAGAAATATAATTTAGAAATTATGTTTCTGCTTTTATATTTAAGGTATTTACGAAAAAATTTTTGGTGAAATATTTTGGCGAATTTATCCGGAAATTTTAAGCAAGACCTTTATTAAGCTTGGGGTTATCGCGTTTGGTGAGCCGGGCGGTCATAAAATTCCTGATTGGGGAAATATGGAGAAATTGTAAAAATGACCTCTTGCAAAAAGATTTAATTTATGATATATTATTAAACAATTTTATGGAAAGTGAGCCGTTTGTATGCTGCGTATAGTAATTTGTGAGGACGATGCGAAAGACCTGGCTTATATTAAGCAGATTGTGGACGAGTATTGTGCCGCGCATGTGGAGCATAGTTTCCGGGTGGAGGGGTTTGCTAATTCATCGCAGATGTTGGACGCTTTGGAGCAGGGCGCGGTTTGGGATATTGCGCTGCTGGACATATACCTGCCGGGAATTTTGGGGACGGAGGCCGCCGGAGAGCTTAGTCAGCGTTTAAAGCAGGTGGAGATAATCTTTCTTACAAATTCGCAGGATTTTGCGGTGGAGGCTTTTGCGCTTGGGGCGGTGCATTATCTGGTTAAGCCTTTTACGGCGCAGCAGCTGGCCGGGGCGCTGGACAGGGCTTTGGCCAGCTATACCGAGGCGGGCGGTCAGCGGTTGGTTTTGCATTTGGGAAACGGCGCGCCCTGTATTGTGCGGCTGGGCGAGATTGAATATATTGAGAGCATTGAGCGCTGCCGGGTGGTGCATACCGCCGCCGGGGAGTTGACGGAACAGCGCCAGAGCCTTTCCGCCTTGTATGAGCAGCTTTGTAAGATGTCGCCGGGGCAGTTTATTGCGCCTTATCGGGGGTATGTGGTTAACCAGAATGAAATCCGCACGATTACCACGCAGGGGATTGTTATGCGCAGTGGGGCGGTTATTCCGCTGAAAGAGGGCGATTTTCGACGGACGAGAGAAGCTTTTTTTGCCTGGCTGTTTCCGGAAAACAAGGGTGGAGGGGGAGTTAAATGAATGCTTTCTGGTTGGAATTTGGACGATATTTCAGCTTGTTTGTCTGCCAGTCGCTGATATTTTATATAATGACGGATTGTCGCTTCTCGTGCCAGGCGACTCGCTGGGTTTGGGTGCTGCTTGCTGTGGGCAGCACGGCTATCTCAATAGCGGTTACTCTTTTTAATTCAGTTTACCGCGGCTGGTTATATGTCGGGCTTTCGGCCTTAACAATGTCAGCTTATGTTGTTTGTTTTGTGTATGTATCCAGGGGACCCTGGCAGAAAAAAATGTTTTTGTTTTCGATATATGCGACAGTTTATTATGTGGTGCAGCAAACGGCCTATGTGGTGTCGTTGATTTGGTTCCCGGACAGCCTTTGGGCGTCGTATACTTTGCGGACGATGTTTTTTTGTCTGGTGATTTTGCTGATGTTTTGGTGTTGGCGGCGGATTATGAACACGCTGGAGGCCAATATTGGCGGAAAGTGGAATATACTGGCGTTCTTTGGTCTGGCAACCAATGTGGTGGTGTATGCGGCAACATTGTCCTGGGTTGTTCTGTTTCCTTATGATCCTGTGCCCTGGTTGGCGGTTTTGATGACAGAACTTGGGCTGTTGGCGGTGGAGTATGGCGCTTTGGTTTGGATTGTGATTTTACTGGGGAAGCAGCAAAACGCTCGCGCCGAGGAGGCGCAGCGCAAGCTGCTGGAAAGCCAACTGGCCGCGGAGAGGGCTTATGTTGAGCAGGCGCGAGCCCACCGGCATGATATGCGGCATTATATGGTGGCTATTAGCGGCTATATTGAGCAGGAAGATTTGGCCGGGGTCAGAGCGTATCTGGCGGAACATCAGGCTTTGCTGGATAATGAGCAGTTGATGGTTTATTGTGAGAACACAGTGGCCAATGCGCTACTGCGTTTGTATCAAAATCGGTGCCAGGCGGAGGGCGTGGCTTGTGAAATTAAGGCGAATATCCCGGAAAAAATAGCGTTGAGCGGTTTGGAATTGTCCACCGTTTTGGGCAATATTCTGGAAAACGCCTGGGAGGCAAACAGCCGGGCGCTTGTTCCGAAGCTGGCGTTTAGAGCCTATAACAATAACGGCCTGCTGCTGATTGAGGTGGAAAACGGCGTTTCTGGCGAGGTTAAATTCCGAGATGGACTGCCGCAGACGAATAAGAACGGCGGTGGGCTGGGTCTTAAAAATGTGGTGCAGGTGTTGGAGATGCATGGGGGCATGCTGCAATGTGCCCAGCATGGGGATATTTTCTTTACGCAGATTATTTTACCTGTTTAGGGTATTCATACAACCAAATTGCCGATTGGCGCAAAGACAAAACATTTCCTTTTCTTTTGTGGCATAATGAAAATAGCGGTTCTATAACCATTTTTATTGTGCTGCATAAGGGGAGGAGTGTTTTTTTATGTTTGGAAGCTGGGGTTACGGCTAAAAAACTTTGGCGCTACCTGGTTATTACATGTACGTAATATGCGGGTAGGTGCCACGTTTTTAAAGCCAAAGGTTAAAAAAAATTATTAAGGGGATATCCCCTTAATCTTTATTCCTAAAGGAATAAAGATTAATAACCTTGTAAACATTGGAGCATTGAAGAATTTATTTTGAAAAGGAGAGTTTTTTAATGTTGAAAAGTGAGAAATTTATGAAAGGAAAAAGCCCCTGGCTGCTGGCGGCGCTTTGCTTGTGTTTGGGGCTGATGTGTCTGCCTATGCTGGCGCAGGCCGATGAGGCTAATGCTGGGCAGACGCCTGATAACCCTGTTTATACCAATAATCCGGATACAGTGCCGAAGCCAGAGGAACAGCCGGCTTTGTTTGAGCTTTCACGGGCAGGCGAACACAAGCACCCGGTTTGCGGCGCAGTTTGCACGCATAGCCCCAAACATGAAGACGTTGTTTGGGAGCCATGGCCAAAAACAACTACAAATGATGAGTGGGATAATGGTAAATATTATTATGCGGAAGACGGAAGAACATCAGTACCAATGTTTTGGACAGACGAGCATAGATTGAAAGATATGCATTTCTGTTTGAATGGCCAACAGCTTGAGTTCAAAACTACCGGTGCTTATTTCGGCGTGGCGGAAAATACCGCTCTTAGCCTTTGCGACTGTGAAACTGATGGGACTAATGGCAAAATTATTAATAACTTTGAGTATCGCAGTGGCGTTTTTAGTGTTGGCGGTGCGTTTACTATGTATGGCGGCGAAATCAACGGCAACGCATACGGCGTTAGTATGGCGAAAACCGCCAAATTTGAGATGTTTGGCGGCAAACTCAGCGGCAGTAGAATAAACCTTGATATGAGCTCCGGCGGTGAGTTTATTATACACCCGGGCATCGAAGTTTTTGATATTGCTCACACCGGCCTTTTGATTAGTCCGGAGTCCAAACTAACCTTTGCTGAAAATGATAATTGGACAGGAAGTAACACAAAAATTAAAATTGATTTTACCGGTTATACAAGGCCCGGAGATAACGATCCGGACACGGTAATTAAAACTGATCTTGATAAAGATTACAGTTCATTTTTTATCAGCAAAGATATCGATTATATTGTTGCCGATATAGAAGATAACGGTAAACATAGTTTGGTACTGCGTAGCAGTAACTCGCATATACATTCAGACAATACGCAATTTACAAGAATAAGTGGAGCAAATGAAAAAACAATAAATGATTTGAGTGCTGGCGAGTATTACATTAGAATGGCGCAGCCGGGACAAGCGTTTTCGACTAGAAGATGGACTCCAAAGAACGGAACAACGCTTTGCCTTAATGGATATGTACACAAAAATGATTCGAGTTCTGATACTGGAATCATGATTGAAATTAACGACGGTGTAACCTTTGATTTGTATGACTGCAAATATTCTGATACAGAAGCGAACACCGGCAAAATTAGCAATACCAATGGCAGTGGTGTTGTTGTTAATACTGGCGGAACCTTTAATATGCACAGCGGTGAAATAACTACTTCAAAGGGCTATTCCGTATGGGTTAAAGGCGGCACATATAAGATGACCGGCGGCAAAATCAGCGGTATGTCTGTGTTTATTGCCGAGGAGGGCGGCACGGTCGAATTAACCGGCGGTGAAATCAGCGGCAATACGACGTACGGCGGTCTGTTTATTCTGGGCGGAGACCTGACAATCAACGGCAATCTGAAACTGACCGGCAATAAAAAAGGCGGTATTCCAGCAGATATTTTTTATGACAGCAAAGTTATTCCAATAACGATTACTGATGAGGGTTGGACAAACAAGCCTGAAACCGAAAAAATTTATATTTATTATTCGGGTACGGTTACAGAAGGCAAACCGATAACGATTGCCAGCAACGTCAGCGAAGAGGCTGCCAAATACTTTACCTGCCAAAGGAGCCTGCCTTATCATGTGGAACGTAGTGAAAGCGGTGAATTGCAGCTGGTGGCTGGTACTATGGCTGCTCCTCCTTTTGAGTTCCCGACCGGTAAGGACAAGCTGACACTGCCAAATCCGGACGCACCAGCAGCAGGGCAGACCGTAACCGTGGAGGTTGAAGGCGGCGAGGAACCTTATAAATATCAATGGCTTTATAACAAAGATAATAGTAACGACGGCGGTTTTCCGATTGAAGGGGCGACTGAAGCAAACTATGAAATTGCTTTGCCGCCGGGGACATACTATATCTTTTGTAAAATTACAGATGCAGAGGGTAAAGAGTTAACTACCCAAACGCTGAAAGTTGAAATACCGGTCAGCAATGTTCATGACGCGGCGCACTTCGGCTGGACGCATTTAGCGACAAGCAACGATTTAAGCGAATTTGCATCAGGCGGTTATTTCGTTTTAGATGCAGATATGGCTTTTGGAGATATTACCCTTGCAGCTGATACTACAATTTGCCTGAATGGGCATAAGATTACCGATTCGGCCAGCAGTTTAATTACTGTACCGATAGGCATGAATGTTATAACATTGAATTTGTGCGATTGTTCATCACAAACGTCCTGGGAGGGCAGTTTCCCCAGAATTGATGTTAAAAATGGCATGTTCAATATGTATGGCGGCAAGATTAGCGGTCATACTATTACCGGCGATGGCGGCGGCATTGCTATTGGCGGCGCTGGCAGGTTCAATATATATGGCGGTGAAATCAGCGGCAATCAGGCCACCGGCAAAGGCGGCGGCATATATTGTAGTGTTAGTGGCGGTGAGAGTAATATATATGGCGGCAAGATTAGCGGCAATACTGCTGCGCAGGGCGGCGGCGTATATTACGATAATACTAGCTTGACCTCATCATCTGCAAAACTAAATTTGCATGGTGGCGAAATTTTCAATAATCATAAAACTGATAATACTAACAATAATATTGAATTGAGTGAATCCCAACATAGCAAAATTGCTATTGGTACAGATTTTCAAACCAGCGGGAGTAAATTTGGTATAACCACTTTCAAAAAGCCTCAGGACGGCGAACCGGTAATTTTCTCCCGTGTAGTTGATAAAGATTACAGCAAATATATTGTTAGTGACGATGAAAAATACCATGTGGAACGTAATGAAAAGGGTGAATTGCAGCTGGTGGTTGGCCCGGGGCAGGAAATACCCGACGACGATAATCCGACTGTTGACACCCAGCCGAGCGCTCCCAGTCTGCCTGAGGGCGAAAGTCCGGTGGGCAAGGATTTGACGGTTGAGGCCAGCGGCAGCGGTGAGTTGCGTTATCAATGGAAATATAACACAACTGACAGCACCGAGGGCGGCGAGAATGTGCCGGACGCTAACGGCGGCAAAACGGCAACCTGCAAGATACCGGATTTGCAGCCGGGAACTTACTATTTCTATTGTGAGATTACCGACGATAACGGCACAACCAAAACCAACACGGTTAAGATTGTAGTTCCGGAGAAAAAAGGCGAAACATTAGAGCCGGGCGGCAGCGTGACGACTGATGACGGCAAAACTGAGGTTAAACGTGATGAGGACGGCAATGTTAGCATAGATAAGGACAAAGACGGCAGCACAGATACCACCATTACCCTTCCGGATAATAACAAAGACGGTGAGGTTACTGTGGATAAGGGAACCGGTGATGTTACAGTTCCCGGCGGCAGTACGGTTAAAGACGGCGACGGCACCGGTTCTGGCACTGGCACCGGCAAGCCTGATGTTACAATCGGCGACAAGGGCGGCACGGTTACTCCCGAGGGCGAGGTAAAAATCCCCGAGGGCGGCACGGCCAATGTTGGCGGCACAACTGACGGCAATGGCAACACCACCGGCGGCACCACCATTACCGGCGGCGAGGGTGGCACTACCGTTACCCCCAAGGACGATAACACCGTTGACGTTGGCGAGGGCGGCAAAGTTAAAACTGACCCGGAAACTCCCGGCACAGGCGGCGATAAAGGCGGTACGGAAATTACCCTGCCTAACGGCGGTAATGTGAACCCGGATAATGGCGACATTACTCCCGATAAAGATGAGGACGGCAAACAGATTGCCGGCGTGGATACTGACGGCGACGGCAAAGTTGATACCATAGTTGTACTGCCTGGCACTGGTGGCGGTGCAACAGACGGCGATAAGATTAAACCGAATGAGAACGGCGGCGTTAACGTGCCTGAGGGTACGGAGATTAAAGGCGGCGGTTCTGAAACTGATAACGGCAACGGCGAGGGCGGAGCCAGCGTCACTCTGCCGGAGGGCGGCGAGATTACCCCCGGCGGCGGCGTTAAACCGGAGGGCGGCAATGCCCTGACCGGCGAGGATAAAAATGGCGACGGCAAGCCGGATACCGAGGTTAAATTGCCGACTGATAGTAATGGTAAACCTACCGGCGAAATTAAAGGCGACGGCGACGGCGGCTTGGACGTTCCCGGCGGCACTACCATTAAGAACGGCGAAAACGGCAGCGAAATCACGGTTGGCGGCGAGAACGGTGAAAACGGCGGCACTCTGAACAATGAGGGCGGCGTGGATTTGCCGGAGGGCGGCAAAGCGACCGTGGATAACGGAAAAGACGAGAACGGTCAGGAAAAACCCAAGACAGAAGTTACGGCCGGCGAGGGCGGCAGCACGGTTAAACCCAACCCGGACGGCACCACGGACGTTTCCGGCGGCACGACTATTAAAACCGGCGAGGACGGCACCGAGGTTACTGTTGGCGATAAAGACGACCCCACGGGCGGCAATGGCGGCACCCTGAATAAGGACGGCGAAATCACTCTGCCCGGCGGCGGCAGCGCTACTATCGGCGGCGGTAAAGATGAAAACGGCAACGACAAGCCGAAAACTGAAATTACTGTGCCGGAGGGCGGCAGCACTGGCGGTGTGGGCGGCAACGGCGGCACCATTAAGCCCGGTACTGGCGGCAATGTGGAGGTTCCCGACGGCAGTAAGGTTACAACGGAAACCACCGACGGCTCCGGTGAGGATAAGAACGGTACGGAAATTACTCTGCCCAACGGCGGTACGGTTGTCGAGGGCGGCACAATCACTCCTGGTACAGATGAGGACGGCAAGCAGATTGCCGGCGTGGATACTGACGGCGACGGCAAGATTGACACCATAGTTGTACTGCCCGGCGCTGATGGCAGCAACCCGAACGGCGATAAGTTGCAGGCTAATGATAAAGGTGGCGTTGACGTGCCTAAGAATACCGAAGTCAGCAGCGGTTCTGAGAACAGCAATGGCGATAAGGTTATCATTGGCGATAAAGGCGGCAGTCTGGATAAAGAGGGCGGCGTAGATTTGCCCGGCGGCGGCACAGCCAGCATTGAAAGCGGCGACGGCAGCGGCGAAAAGACTGAAGTTACAGCCGGCGAGAACGGCGGTAATGTGAAGCCGAACGAAAACGGCGGCGCAGACGTTTCCGGCAGCGGCACCAAGGTGCAGGCTGGCGGCAGTGACGGCGATAACAAAAAACCGGTGGTTACAGTGGACGATAAAGGCGGCACGGTTACACCGGACGGCAATGTTGAGATTAAAGACGGTGCAACAGTAACCGTGGGCGGTGAGAACGGCAAGCCTGGTACTACTATTACTGCGCCGGAGAACAAAACTGACGACGAGGGCAACATCACCAAGCCCGGCAGCACCACTGTTACGCCTAAAGACGACGGCACGGTGGACGTAGGCGAGGGCGGTAAAGTTACCACTGGCGGTCAGAACGGCGAAGACGGTACGCCGATTACTCTGCCGTCAGGCGGCAATGTGAAGCCTGAGGACGGCACGATTAAACCAAACGACAATATTATTGCGACCGGCGAGGATAAGGACGGCGACGGCGTTCCGGATACGATAATCATTTTGCCAGAGGGCAAGGGAGAAATTACTCCGGACGATAAAGGCGGCGTTACCCTGCCCGGCGGCAGCACCATTAAGGGCGGCAATGATGACGATTCTGTCAACATCACTCTGCCTGACGGTGCAGAACTGAACCCGGACGGCAGCGTTAAACCCAGCGGCGACGGTTCGCTGAGTGTTAAGGGCGAGAACGGTCAGCCGGATACCACGATTAAACTGCCGGAGGGCAGCGCGGTTACCGGCGACGGCCAGGGTGGTCTGGCTGTACCGGAGGGTACGGAAATTAAGAAAGACGCTGAAGATGCTCCCACAGTTGTGGTGGGCGAAAACGGCGGCGCAGTTAATAAAGACGGTAATGTAAACCTGCCGGTTGACGGTTCGGCTACAATTTCCGACGGTCAGAACAGTATTGAGATTAAAACTCCTGAGGGCGGTCAGGTAAACACTACTGACGGTAGTACCACGGCTCCGGTTGTGGATATTAATGGTATCACTATTACCGCACCGGAGGACGAAACTGTTAAAACGGATAAAAACGGCGACAGCACAGTTGTGGACGGTACAACAATTTCCAAGAACGATGTAATTGTTCAGATTGTTGACGGCGCGCCGTTAATCGTGGGCAAGGACGGTATTATTACATTCCCCAACGGCGGCACGATTAACATTATTAAAGACGGTCAAACTACAAGCCAGACCGTTACCGCAGGCGGTAAGGTTAATATCAATAGTCTGGGCGGCGGCAGCGGTTCCGGCAGTGGTCACGGCGGCGGTGGTTCTGCCGGCGGCAGCAATGTGAGCGTTGCCAACAAGGTTGAGGGCGGCAAGGTTACAATTTCCCCAACCAGACCGACAGCAGGCCAGACAGTTACTGTCACTATAAAGCCTGATAAAGGTTATAAACTGGATAAACTGACTGTTAAGGACAGCGACGGCAAGCCCGTTGAGGTGACTAAAGTAAATGATGACAAGTATACCTTTGTAATGCCTAAGGGCAAGGTTACAATTACGCCTGTCTTTGTTAAAACCGAGGCAGGGCAGACCACGCAGCCTGGCAAAACATTCTCTGATGTTAAAGATGGCGCCTGGTATGCGCAGTATGTGGACTATGTTGTGGCGAAAGGTTTAATGAATGGTTATGAGGACGGACGTTTTGGCCCGAATGACAGCACCACGCGCGCGCAGATTGTAACTATTCTGTATCGTGCCGAGGGCGAACCGGCGGCTACAACCTCCAACTTTGCGGACGTTGGCGCAGGCCAGTATTATGCTAAGGCTGTGGCCTGGGCGGCGGCGAATGGTATTGTTAGGGGTTACAGCGATACGCAGTTCGCGCCGGAGGATAAAGTTACCCGGGAGCAGTTGGCAACTATTCTGTACCGTTACGCTCAGTTTAAGGGGCAGAAAGTTGGCGCTAAGGCGGATTTGACCGGCTTTGCGGATAACGGCAAAATCGGTGAATATGCTCTTTCTGCTATGCAGTGGGCAGTTGAAACTGGTTTGATGCAGGGCAATGATGACGGTACTCTGAAACCGCATGGTCAGGCCACCCGAGCAGAAGTGGCGGCTATGCTGATGCGCTTTTTGAATAAATAGTTTGATAATTAAATAAAAACAAGCCGAAATGTTTGCGCTTTGTCGCAGATGTTTCGGCTTGTTTTTTGTTTGGAGCAAGGCAAAAAAGCTGGGTTTACAATAATTGCCAGGGGATTTTAAGGTACTGATATTGGTACTGGGGGCCGCCTGCTAAACTTACTTTAACAATGGCGCAGACTGGTGCTGCTAATACTTTTGATGGTGACACTAAGGCTGACAGCAATAAGGTCGTTATCACCTCCCAAACTGAAAGTACAAAATCTAACGGCAAAAAAGGTTGAATTCGTTACAACCACCAATATCGGTGCATCTATTACTGCGGCTGCTGGTACAGTAGCACCCTTACTTTAGTTAAGATGTTTGAGTTTAGGAAATTGCTTGACTAAGATTACACATCTCGGTAGTCTTCTTTGTCATATTATCTGTCATCTTGAAATTAAACTCTTTATCCAAAAAAGAAATTTTTCACAAGATTTTGTGGCAGAACGCATTGGTATTACTCGGTTTTTCTATAACAAAATAGAAAATGGCTCAAGAGAGATGACCATTAACACATTGGTTAAAATAACTGGCATTCTTGATATAAGTATGGCCAGCTTGTTTGCTAAAGCAGAAAATACTGATACAATAACGGAAAATATTTTGGCATTGCTAAAAGGAAAAGGCAAAATGGATTTAGAACTAGTAGAAGATATAATGAAAACTTTGTTGGAATCTTTAGAAAAATTGAGAGAGAGTGCTATAATCAATGTGTAAATAAAAGTCTTGCTTTATGTGATGGGAGAAGATTATGGAGAAGTTGCAATCTGGGCGATGCGAATTAACTAAAGATGAGTTGAAATTTATAGAGAATTTATATAGGAAATATTCTAAGGAGTTGTTAGACTATGCTACACAGTTTCTGGATGAAAACAATGCCGAAGAAGCATTGTAAAATGTTTTTTTGAGCCTTTGTAAAAAAGAGAAAAAAGATGATGACGGAAAATATAAGATAGAAAAGGTTATGGCATATGATGAGCCTGTTGGTTGGCTTTATAAGGCTTTACGTTTTTCTATTAGTAAAATTATTAGAAGTAAAAAGCGTCTTGCTCAATTAATGGTATATACACCACTGCAAGCAGATACTGAATTTGGTATTGAAATTGGTATCGAGGATTTTCCTGATGAGCGGCCTGTTGATGAAGATGTTGATTTGTTATATTCTGATTTGGTTTCAAATAAGGATTTTCAATTAATAAAAGAGTTTTCTGTTGAAGATAAATCTTTAAAAAATATGGCAGATGAGTATGGAATAAGCGTTAAAGCCGTTGAACAGCGATTATATAGAGCCAGAAAAAAATTGCGAAAGTTATTCAACCATAAAACATAATAAATTTTTATAAAAAAACCTAAAATTTAGCGTTACATTTTGCACTTGTTATGGTGCTTATATATTAGAGGGGAGGTTTAGCTATGGCAACAGTCGAAGAAAAAGGGCGTCCAAATTATAATAAATTCGACTCGCTTGATACTGCTGTTTTAGAGGCGATTCTGCAGGCTGATTTTGATGCCCCAGAGGCTGAACAGATTGAAGCGGAAGATGCATTATATATTGCTAGTCTGTTAGCAAAACGTCAAAATAAAAAACATAAAGATGCTGAAACTTTAATGGGGGAATTTTTTGAATATTATTATCCGTGTGAAGAATTATATGCTTTTGATTATTTAGATTTGGATACAAAAGTGCAAAACGATAATATTCAAAATGAGAGTTCCGAAAAGAACATTATATCTTTTGTTCAAAAAGGCTGGCGCAGATTTGCCAGTGCAGTTGCAGTTTTTGTTTTGTTTATGTTTGTTGGTACAGTTACAGCATACGCTTTGGGGTATAACCCTATTGGTGTGATTGGCAGATGGAATGACGAAGATTTTTGGTTTGAAAGAGATGTACCAACACAAGAATTAATTGAAGCCCTTGCTGCTTACAGTGATGAGGAGTTTCTGGTTCCCAAGTGGTTGCCTGCTGGTTATGTAGCCATAGAAACAGAGGTGGCAGAGCTTAATTCTTATATAGGTATTAAATCTGTTTTTTATAGAGAAAATACAGATAAAATTGATAAATTATGTATAGATTTTAGATTTTTGTCAGATAATGGCCAAAAATCGCTTTACGAAAAAGACACTAACGAGGTTGAGGAGTATTCAGTCCATAATATTAGCCACTATATTATGACTAATTTAGATAAGAGAGTTATTGCTTGGCGAAATGGTAAGATTGAGGGTTCCATTAAAGGTGATTTTTCTTTAGCTGAAGCAAAACAAATAATAAATTCAATATATGAGGAGTGAGGATTATGCGCAAAAAATTTTTTTTTGGTTTGTTGTTGATGGCATTTTTTAGTATGGCAGCTGTTACTAATGCGTCTGTAAAATCAAGTGAGTATATTTATGATTGCTATGCTCAGATTGCAACATATTCTGGTGGTAGAGTAAACATATCCTTTAATATAAGTGGTACAGACTAGGTAAATATAAAAAATTTTATAGCTCACATTTGTATATATTTTTTACAAGGTTGGGAGGGGGAAGGAAATGCATTTAAAACAGACATTTAATATTGCAATATTAAACATGCGCAGTGATAAAACATATTTTTGGCAAACAATGTTGGGTATTACTTTAGGTGCAATGACATTGATGATAGTTTTAATAATTTCTCAGGGCGTTTTATACATGACAAAATTGACAGCTGGGGAATTTAATCCTAATGTTTTACGTTTAATTTTACAAACCAAACTTGAAGATTCATATAAGCTTAAAATAGATGATTTACAGCAAATGGTTTCCGATAAATCAGATTTATTTACAAGCGTCAGCCCTGCAATTCTCATAACGGAAGGTTTGAAATATGAAAATAAATTATTAGATGGTGAATTTGCTGTTTATGGTGTGAGCGACTCTTTTAATCAGATAATGACTACAATTAATATTGCACAAGGGCGCTGGTTGTTGCCTATGGATATTGCTCGCGAACAAAAAGTCTGTGTTATAGGCAATAGATTGGCTGTAGAAACTCTTGGTGAAGATGCGATTGGTAAAAGTATAAAAATCCAAGGCGATAATTATACTGTGGTAGGTATTTTACAAAATGTTAATAGTGATTTACAGGGTGTTAATGATTTTATATTCATACCGTATACCAATGCCCAAAAGTTATCAATATATAGAACTCAGTCAGTATATGAGCAGAACAGTGTTGGTTTTGATGTTGTTTTTTTCACTGTAACTGAAACTGTGGATATGCAGGAAGCATATTCAACTATTCGTGAGGTTTGCCAGGAAAACCTGGAGCGGGATTCAATAGCAGGAATTATGAATTATGACGGTATTGTTGATGAAATACATAAAGCATTATCGCCAATAATCGTAATGCTTGGATTTGTTTCCATTATAATTATATTAACAGGCGGATCCGGCATTATGAATGTAATGCTGTTAGCAGTTAGTAAACGTACACCGGAAATTGGTGTGCGCAAGGCCTTTGGGGCAGCATATAAGGATATTGTTTGGCAGTTTATTGGTGAAGCGGCTTGTATAAGTGTTGTTGGTGGTTTGCTGGGCGTGATATTGGGATTGCCTTTGGGGTGGTTGGCTTGCAAAATTATTCATGTTGTTTTTAGTTTTGCTTTTGTGCCTGCCTCTGCTATTGTGTCTTTTGCTATCGCGGTTGGCTTAGGAATTTTTTTTGGTATTAAACCGGCCAGGCAGGCGGCCAAAATGGAAATTGTTGACGCAATAAACAGTAATTAAAGAATGGGAAAAATGTAAATCAGGAGGGTGATATTATCAAGGCCGGACAGCTGCTTTATCAGATTGACGCAGGCCGAGCGCAAAATAGCTATAATCTGGCTCAACTTAACTTGCAAGAAGCTGAGTCGAAAATGGCTGATTTAAGATTTACCGCTCTGGCAGCCGGTCAGGTGGTGAAAATCCATTGTGAGGTTGGCAATAGTGTGAATGTCGGCAGTCAGCTTGTCTATCTGCGGGACAGAGAAATAGGAATTAGAATTTATAGTAGGTTTTGGTAAAACAGTTATATCAAAGCATTGCGATGCTTTTAATTATATACCAATAATATTAGGAATTGAACACAAATAAGCAGCTGGAGAAACATAAAAATAGAGAATCCGAACCTAAAAAATCGTTAATAGGTTCGGGTTCTCTATTTTTATTTGAAAAGATGAAAAAGACTAATAGAAATATAGGTATCAGAAAATCTAAAACTTATGTTTGTTCTGTGATTAATAACTTAAAATACGTTCCGTTAACTGCATATAATGCTTATAAAGAGTGCCAAAGCGATAAATGTAATGTTGTTTCCAAGGTTTAGCTCTGCCACAGAAATGCAAAATAGCAGTATGTTTAATTACCCAATTTATATCGCAAAGCCCCTCACTGCGCAACAGGTAAGTAGCATAATTACGGGCGTCATAATTCCAAAGCACATCTTCAACAGGCAATATTCGACGGCCATACATAGCATTCAAAATATCTTGGTCTGGCAGCAATAGGGTGTTTTCATGCTCGATAACAAAACGAAATACTTCATCAGGTTTAATTTCTTGTCGTCCAAGATTTAGGTTCATCAGCAAAACGCCAGAATTGTAATAAGCAGAACCAATAGTTGTGGTACATAATTTTTATTTAAGGTTACCAGCATATTGATTGGCTCCCGGACAGGCTTTATTTCATTCAATTTCTAACTCCTTTAAGTACGTTTGGTGTTAAATGTGGTGACAATGACTCTCCACCTAACATGCGGCGTATATTCAGCAAACGGGCCGCTGGCTCTAGCAAATCGTTAAGGTTATGGTTCATACCATGGCGCAGCCAATCAAGTATAATGCCTACTAACATTGACTGATAAGCAAAGCATAAAAACTGCAAATCCTTCTCATCAATAGCCATATCTTCCGTTGCCAGGGCAATATGCCTTTGGAAGAATTTCTCTGTTGCCTTATAAAGATACTGCTCAAGCATCGAATGGGTGACTGATTGATATATATGATACAGCATTTTACGGTTCTGATACATATAATCAAAAAGCAAATGTAAATTGTCTGCCCAATCATCATCAGAAGTAGCATTGTTAACAAAAAGCAGTGTTAAATTTCGTTGCAGAACCGCGTCCAGCAGTGCATAAATATCGCCAAAATGGTAATAAAATGTGGTGCGGCTGATGTTGACACGTTTAATAATTTTTTGAATTGTAATCTTTTCCAGAGGCATTTCCTCCAGCATTTCCACAAAAGTATCCATTATGGCTTTTTCTGTAAATCGAGTCATGATAGCTTCACTCTGCCTTAATTAAAATTATATATATTATAACCATTTTGTTATTTATAGACAAGTTATTTTTGGTCTTTCTGGCAGAAACCGCCGCAAGCATGGCAATTCCAGAGGCGGTTGGCTGTGGGCTGCCAAAGTTCGGCTTTTTCACGACATTTATCAGAAAGCTGGCGCACGTCTTCCGGCATTTGCATATCTGTGGAATGAGCGCCGGATTTTTCCACTATATCCGTCAGGCGGCCAGGATTATCTAAAAGCGGGCATGGACGCAGCATATTTTCATTAAAAGGCTGCCCTTTGCGATAAGCCATAAAAAGTGGTGATTGAAAAGCCTCAATTAGGGTTTTGTCATTTATGTTGGAATCGGAATAGTGAATAAATGCACAGGGTTCAATATCGCCGTTGGCGTTAATATGCAGATAATTGCGGCCGCCAGCAATACAGCCGCCTACATATTCAGCGTCGTTCCAGAAATCCATAGTAAACAGCGGCTTGGTTTCCCGGAATTTGCGTACCTGATGATACATAAATTCTCGCTGCTCTGCCGAGGCCATTAAATCCGTTGGCGCTCCGTTGCCCACCGGCATATAAGTGAATATCCAACAAAATTTGGCGCCCATCTGAATTATCCAGTCAAAATATTCCTCGCTGCCTATGGACGCTACATTTTGTGAGGTGTAGCAGCAGGAAACGCCAAAGGGCAGTTTGTTTTGTTTTAACAGCTGCATAGCAGCATAAATGCGCTGGAAAGTTCCCTTGCCGCGACGAGAGTCGGTGTGGCCTGCAAAGCCCTCCACACTGATAGCCGGCACAAAGTTTTTAACTCGTAACATTGCTTCGACGAACTGCTCGTCAATCATTGTGCCATTAGTAAAGGCCAGAAAAACGCAGTCGTTATGCCTTTCACAAAGGGTGATAATATCAGCTTTACGCATTAGCGGCTCACCGCCGGAATAAATAAACATGTGAATACCAAGCTCTTTAGCCTGAAAAATAATAGAGTCAAGCGTTGTTAAATCCATATTCATCAGATTACCGTATTTGGCTGCCCAACAACCGGTACAATGTAAATTGCAGGCGCTGGTTGGGTCCATTAAAATTGTCCAGGGGATATTACACCCATATAATTTTTCAGCTTCCTGACGCCGGGGTGCCCAAAGAAAATTGGCATTGATGATAAAATTTTCAAAAAGTTTTTGGCGTACGCCTGCATCAATATCTGTCCAAAGACTTTGTACCAGTTGATACCAGTTGTTGTTTGGTTGGGTCAAAACCTGACGCACTTGGGCAAGCTGGGACTGATAGGTGCCGGCGGCGTCCAGTTTTTCCACCAAATCCAGCAACTTGGGCAGGTTTTTCTCCGGCTCCTTTTCCAAATAAGCGTAAGCCTGCTTGATAATAGCAGATTGCAAGTTCTCCTTGAGTTTCATAATTTGTTGCTCCTTTTCAGCTTGAATTATGGACCATTATTTTTCTACTTATAAGTATAATTGAATGGCGTGAAAAAAACTATTTATAATTGTTGGGACTTGTTATAAAATTGTATATTTCAAATATAATATATATTTTTAGTACATTTTTGGTCGTTTGTCAGTTAATTTAACTTGCTTTGTCTTATATTTATATTGCTTGAGGATTATATGACGATTTGTTATACTATAAATAAAATGCCATTTGGCCATGTGCAGGACATAACAGAAAAACTGCTGCATTTAGCAGCAGTTTTTTGCCATTTTATTTGGTGTAATATGGGCGGCCAGAGTTTGGTATTGGAGAAAACGACACAGAAATGACCACAATAAATATTTACTATCTTGATACGTAAGCGCTTTAGGGCAGACGCATGATAATAGCAGCCAGTTCGGCACGCGTGACGCTTCCCTGATCTTCTTCCAGCTTAAGAATGTTTTGAGCCAGTTCATTGTGGCTGGCGACCAGATTGGGCATGGCCTGATAAAGCAGCTGCACCAGACGCTGGCGAGTAAGCGGTTGGTTGGCGTTAACCTCTGGGGGTTGGTTGTTAGTCAGGCGTTGGATAAGTATAGCGGCCATTTGTTCAGTAGCCGTTTCTTCGGGATAAAAATAGTTATTATCTGTGGTTAAAAGTCCGGCAGCTACTACACGGTCAACATCTTCGTAATACCAGCTATCTTTATAAACGTCGGCAAAGCAGTTGCCCATTGTGGAAATCAGCAGATGAACCCGTTGGCTGCGGCCGCCGTTTAAGTCCAGAGCGGCAAAGGCGGAAAGTTCCCAGCTGGTGTTGTTAATAGTTAAAGGCGCGGTATAAACAGAGCTTTGCGAATTGGCTGGTGTGCCGTCCAATGTATAGTAAATGGTGGCGGAGGGGTCTGCGGAGAGGGTCAGTAAATTGTTGGCGGCGTCATAGCTGATTTGCGGCGGTGTTAGGCCGGGGAGAGTTTGTCCCTTGTTGTAGGCGCTGGAATAGGTGTGATTGGCGCTGGGGCTGATGCCGCGGCGGCGTAATAACTCGCGCACGGTAACCAGTTCATAGCCTTGTGACTGCAAATAATCAATGCCGCGCAACGCGCCGGTAATGGTGGAGGGATATAAATCATGCATCAGGATAATGCTGCCGTCACGACTGTTTTTAACGATACTCTGGTAAACGGAGTCGGCGTTACGCGATTGCCAGTCGCGCGTATCTACTGACCAGAGTATGGCCGGCGTGCCAATTTGCGCCAGCACCTGTGCGTTATAACTGCCATAAGGTGGGCGCAGCATATAGTTGCTATCTGTACCAATAGCTTTATTAAAAATACTGATAGTGCGGTTTAGCTGGCTTTGCAACTCCTCATTGGTTAATTTGGGCAGATAGGGGTGGTTATAGGTATGCGAGGCAATTTGGTGGCCGGACTCATAAGCCTTTTGAACAATATCTGGGTAGCGTTCGGCGTTGCGTCCCTGCATGAAAAAGGTTACCACCACCTGACGCTGGGCTAATTCTGTCAGCAGATTTTCCGTGTATTTGCTGGGGCCGTCGTCAAAGGTGACCGCGATTATTTTTTGATTTTCCGCCGCTGAGGCGACCTGGGGCAGGGTTAAAATTAAAAGCAACATTAAAAGTAATAACCCCTGTTTCTTCATTTTGACATATCCCTCTTTCCTTTTTACTCATATTTTTCATTGTATAATATATTGTAATGGAAAATATTGGTGTAGTCAACTTAATTTGAGTAAAATAAAAAAATATCGACGCTCATTGTTGATGAACGCCGATATTCTTGTAATATTATTCTTGTTAGCTTAAAAGCATACGGTCATTAGCCAGTTCCTCGCCGGCAACCACGGCAAATTTAGCCAGCAGATTTTCTACGGTCAGGTTCTTTTTTTCCTCACCGGAGATATCCAGAATAATTTGGCCGTCCTTTAGCATAATCAACCGATTGCCATGCTTGATAGCGTCGCGCAAATTCTGCGTAACCATTAATGCTGTCAGCTGGTTTTCCGCAATAATGCGGTCAGAAATTTCCAACACTTTGGCCGCTGTTTTGGGGTCAAGCGCGGCGGTGTGTTCGTCCAGCAGCAGCAGCTTGGGACGAGTCAGTGTTGCCATCAGCAGGGTTAGTGCCTGCCGCTGGCCGCCAGAGAGCAGGCCAACCTTGGAAGTCAGGCGGTTTTCCAGACCCAAATCCAGTGTTTTCAGCAACTCCCGGTATTGGTCGCGCTCCTGATGAGTGATACGCCAGCGCAGGGTGCGTCTTTTGCCGCGCCGGAGCGCCAGCGCCAGATTTTCCTGAATTTCCATATTGGTAGCCGTACCCAGCATGGGGTCCTGGAAAACACGTCCCAGATAGGTGGCGCGTTTATATTCCGGTAGTTTGGTGACATTCTCGCCGTCAATTAAAATTTGTCCCTGGTCGATTGGCCAAACTCCGGAGATAGCGTTCAGCATGGTGGACTTGCCAGCGCCGTTGCCGCCGATAACTGTGGCGAAATCGCCGGCGTTCAGGTGCAAATTCAGGCCGTTTAAGGCATGCTTTTCATTGACGCTGTTGGCGTTGAAGGTTTTATGCACATTATGCAGTTGGAGCATTGCCGTCGCCTCCTTTCGCCGGAGCCTGCATGGACTTTTTCAGCGTTTGCCAATAGGCCTTAAACTGGGGCAGAGCCAGGCAGATTGCCACGGTAATGGCCGTGAACAGTTTTAAGTCATTAGCGTTCATGCCGGCTTTGAGCACCAATGCGATAATAATACGGTAAGTTATCGCGCCCAAACTCATGGAGAGCAGACAGCGCCAGAACGATTTGGTGCCGAAAAGCACCTCGCCGATGATAACTGAGGCCAAACCAATAACAATGGAGCCGGTGCCCATTTGTACATCAGAGTATGACTGATTTTGCGCAATCAGGGCGCCAGACATGGCCACCAGACCGTTGGAAAGCATTAGACCCAGCAAAATCATGGTGTCGGTGTTTACGCCCTGCGCTCGTACCATTTGTTGGTTGTTGCCGGTGGCGCGGATTGCCGAACCCAATTCAGTGCCGAAGAACCAGTACAGGAAAACGGAAACAATGATTACCACCAGTAGGCCGGTCAACAGAATAGCCACGTTTTTGGTGATAATGCCCTGCTCGGCCAGACCTTGCATAAAAGGCAGGCGTTCGATGGGGGAAAATACAGTTTCCACTTGCAGCAGGGTAATATTAGCTTTGCCCATGATGCGCAGGTTAACGGAATAAAGCGCAATCATGGTAAGAATACCGGAAAGTAGCGCCGGAATTTTCAGCTTGGTGTGTAACAGACCGGTAACCAGACCGCAGAGTAAGCCGGCCAGCAGCGCCATAAAGGTGCCAATCCAAGGATTGCCGCCGCCGGTTATCCAGACTGCGCCCATGGCGGCGCCGGTTACCAGCGTTCCCTCCACAGACAAATCGGCAATATCAAGTAAACGATAGGTGATGTAGACGCCCATGGTCATAACTGCCCAAAGCAGACCCAAAGAGATAGCGCCTAAAATAATATTTAACATGTTTGCTAACCTCTAAATTACAAATTCCTGCAAATCAGCCGGAATTTCAATGCCCAGGGCTTCACAGGCCGCGCCGTTAATGCAGTATTCTTTTTCAGATGAGCCCTGAATGGGCATAGTTGCCGGGTCAGCGCCGTTTTCCAGAATATCCAGCGCCATTTCTGCGGCGGCCTGACCGATACCATAATAGGTGATGCCAACCGTGGCCGTGCCGCCGTTTTTAACCTGCAATGCCTCACCGCAGATTACCGGAATACCAGCTGTAATAGTGATATCGTTAACTGTGGGTATGGCGGAAGCAAAGTTGTTGTCTGTGGGAATATAGATAGCGTCGCACTCGCTGACGATAGCCGTGGTGGCCTGCTGAATATCATTAGTGTTAGTAATGGTGCGTTCCACAGTGGCAATGCCCAGTGTTTCCAAATAATCTTTGGCAATCTGGCATTGCAGCACGGAGTTATCTTCAGCGGAGGTGTATAAGAAACCTACCGTTTTAACGTCAGGGCAAAGCCTTAACATTAAATCAATCTGGTCCGTAATCGGGTTCATGTCACTGGTGCCGGTAATATTTCCGCCGGGCTGTTCATCGGAGGCTACCAGACCGGATTTGCTAAAGCTGGTTACAGCTGTCGCCACAATCGGTATTGTGCTGGTTTTGCTGGCCATGGCCTGCGTGGAGGGCGTGGCGATAGTAAACGCCAAATCCACCTGTTCAGATACAAACTTGTCCGCAATCGTGGAAAGGTTGTTCATGTCGCCCTGGCCGTTTTCAATCAGCAAGGTAACTTTATCGCCGTCGGTGTAGCCGCGCTCGGCCAGCTTATCCACAAAACCCTGCTGGGCCAGATTGAGCGCGTCATGTTCCATCAACTGCATAATACCAATCTTGTAAAGCGATGTGTCAGCTTTTTCGCCGCAGCCGGCCAAACAGAATGTCAGGCATAAAATAACGGCTAACAGTGTAAATCGTTTCAAAGTTTTCATAATTATCTCCTACCTATCTACCATATTTGTGTGTTTTGTTTATTCTGCCGGATTAACGACAAACTCCTGCAATTCGGCCGGGATTTCAATACCCAGTCCGGCGCAAACCTGACCATTAATGCAGTATTCTTTTTCGGTGGAGCCCTGAATAGCCATAGTGGCCGGGTTTGTGCCGTTTTCCAGAATATCCAATGCCATTTCTGCCGCGGCTTCGCCAATACCATAATAGGTAATGCCCACGGTGGCGGTGCCGCCGGTTTTAACCATGTTGGACTCGCCGCAGATTACCGGAATACCGGCCGCCATGGTTACATCATTAACGGTGGGCATGGCGGAAGCAAAGTTGTTGTCAGTGGGAATATAGATAGCGTCACATTCGCTGACGATAGCCGTTGTGGCCTGCTGCACGTCATTGGTGTTGGTGATAGTGCGCTCCACAGTTTCAATGCCCTTGGACTCCAGATATTCCTTGGCAATGCGGCATTGCAGTGCGGAGTTATCCTCGGAAGAAGTATAGAGGAAACCAACGGTTTTAACTTCCGGGCAGAGCTGCAACATTAAATCAAGCTGGTCGGATATGGGGTTCATATCGCTGGTACCGGTGATATTGCCGCCGGGCTGTTCGTCAGAAGCCACCAGACCGGCCTCGGTGAAGCTGGTTACAGCTGTGGCTACAATCGGTATTGTAGTGGTTTTGCTGGCCATAGCCTGGGTGGAGGGAGTGGCGATTGTGAATGCCAAATCTACCTGTTCAGATACGAATTTATCGGCAATCGTGGAGAGATTATTTGTGTCGCCCTGGCCGTTTTCAATCAGCAGGGTAATCTTGTCACCATCGGTATAGCCGCGTTCCGCCAGCTTGTCGATAAAACCCTGTTGCGCTAAGTTAAGCGCTTCATGGTCCATCAGCTGCATAATACCAATTTTGTACTGCACGTCATCGGTTTTGTTGTCGGTGTTGCCTGCGTCTTTGGCGTCATTACAGCCAGCCAGTGCCAAAGTCAGGCAGAGGGCGGCAAACAGCGCCATAATTTTGTTGAACTTTTTCATTTTTGTAGCCTCCTGATATTTTTTTGCATTTTGACAGGTCTGCCAGTTTAAACTTGAGCCTGCAAATGCTTTTGCTAAAAATTATAGACCAAAAGGCTGCTTTTTGTCAATAAGTTAATGAAGGAAAATTTATATTTATACAAATTTTAATACACATTTGGCTTTAATTATCAATAAAATTTTAGTTTACGCGTTCAAATATATCTTCCAGCGTAATCACCAAATCATCATACAGGCTGCACTTAAATTCTGTAATCAGGCTGGCGCGTTCTTCCTCGGTCATTTTATTCAGCATAAAGTCCGGGTAGATGGTGTAAATTTCCTGCAAGACCAGTTGACCGTCCTGTAACAGATATTGTTCAACCGATTTATTGTTAGTATCAACCAGCCAGTATTCTTTAACGCCGCATTGGGCATAAATATCTTTTTTATAGGTTCTGTCCCTTTTCATGGTGCTGGGGGAGAGTACCTCCACAACCAAATCAGGCGCGCCATGCACGCCGTCGTTTTTAATGATACCCGGATTGCAGACCACCATCATATCAGGACGAAAATGGTCTTTATCCGTCAGGTATAATTCAAAACCGTCCTGAAATGGTATACAGCTTTTACCTTTTAGGTAATGCTGAAAAATTGAATAAATATTGCCTGCCGCATAAAAATGGTTAGCAAAGGGGCTGTGCGACATCTGCACAATTTGACCATTGATTAAATCTCTGCTGATATATTATTCATGATATGCAAGGTTTGTGTTCATTTTAACCGCTCCTTTCCTTATTTAAATAAATATTTTTTCTAAAACATAATTTTAATATAGCATTTTAAGCAGGAAAAAGCAATAATAATCAAAATAATATTATTTATATTATTGAAAAAAATATTTTATATGCTAAAATAATGTGATATAATATAACATAGTAAAACATTTTATAAAAACTTCAAGTGAGGGAAATAGCTTGACTAATGATGGAATTTTAATGCCGGGTGAGTTGCCTGTTCAGCCGGCTCAACAGAAGCAACAAAATCGCTTGGTAACACAGGAAAGAATTCAGACTGACTGGGAGAATGCTGAACAGCCGGCGGTTAGTTTAACCGGACAGATTATGCGCGAGCCGGCCGCAGAGGTTAAATATCGCCTGCCGCTGACGGAGCGCGCTTTGGAGGCGCTTTTGGGCCGGCAGGAGGCGTTGTTGCTGCTTTTGGAGCGTAATTTGCAGGTGCGGCTGGTGCCTAAGGAAAGTAGTCTGCTGCTTTTGGGCGAACAGGCCGAGGTGGAGAGGGCGGCAGCAATTTTGCGTCATCTGCTGGCGATGGCGGACACCGGGACGGAAATTGACGAAGTGGCGCTTAATTATCAGCTGGCGCTTTGGGAGCAGCGTTTGCATAATAATGCGCCGGATTCTCTGGGCACATCAAGCGCAACGGCTTCACAAAACGCATGGGACGCTAATCTGCTTAATCAGGTTATTTATACTACGCCCAAAGGGCGGCAAATTCGCCCTAAAACCTATGGCCAGTATGCCTATTTGCAGGCCATTGACCGGCATGATATAACCTTTGGCATTGGCCCGGCCGGTACCGGCAAAACTTATCTGGCGGTGGTTAAGGCGGCTGACGCGCTGAAGCGTCGTCGGGTTAGCAAGGTGGTGCTGGTGCGTCCGGCTGTGGAGGCCGGGGAAAAGCTGGGTTTTCTGCCCGGCGATTTGCAGGAAAAGGTTAATCCCTATCTGCGGCCGATTTATGACGCTTTAGATGATACGCTTGGCGCGGAAACCGCGGCCAAGTATATGGAGCGCGGTTTGATTGAGGTTGTGCCGTTGGCTTATATGCGCGGCCGCACGCTGGACGCTTCATTCATTATTTTGGACGAAGCGCAGAACACTACGCCGCCGCAGATGAAGATGTTTTTAACCCGTTTGGGGCAGGCCAGCAAAGCCGTGGTTACGGGTGATATTACGCAGATTGACCTGCCGGCCGGACAAAAATCGGGTTTGCGCGACGCGCAGCAGGTTTTGGGCGCGGTGCCGGGGCTGGCTTTTTGCTATCTGACAGATTTGGACGTGGTGCGTCACCCGCTGGTGCAGAGAATTATTGAAGCCTATGCCAGAGCGGAAAAATAGGCCGGGGAGTGTATTATGAAGCCTAACAGATTTGCATTAACCAAAGCGCATTTGCAGGTGCGTCTTAGCCGTTTTGGTTATCTTTGGCTAGTGCTTTTAATTATTCTGACCTTTTTGCTTTTGGCCTCTGATTTCCTGAGCGACCGCGTTTCTTTGCAGGAGGGCGATATGGCGCCGGATAATGTGTATTATTTCGGCACGGCCAAAAGCTATGTGAGTCAGGCTTATACGGCGCAGGCCCAGAATTTGGCGGCCGGTGCGGTGGAGCAGATTTATAAATATGATGAAACGGTTCCAACTGATTTACAGCGTCAGATTGATGAGCTTTTTGACAGTCTGCAAAGCACCAAGGCGTTGGTGCCGGACGTTAGCGGTCAGTTGACGGCTTTGAGCGAGATTTTAACGCCCAAAGAAGCTGATGCGGAGCCGCCGGCGCAGGCTCTTTTGGAGTATTTTGTGCAGCTGGACGAGGCTGGTGAATGGCTGCTGCGCAACAGTCTGAAAAATGCCGTGGCTGCTGCTTATAGCCGGGGCGAGTTTGGCGAGGAGGCTTTGCCGGAGGTTATTGAACAGTGTGCCGCTAATATTCGGGCGGCCGCGGTTAGTTCTGACGCTGAGAATTTTATGCTGCAAGCCCAGAAAATGCTTACCTTTAAGCCGACCCACGTTTTTGACCAGGTGGCTACAATGGACGCTATTACGCAGGCTATCAGCAATGTACAGCCTATTTCTCGCACGGTTTATCCCGGCCAGCTGATTGTAAAGCGCGGTCAGGAGGTTACGGCTGCCGATGTTGAAGCCCTGAGCGCCGTTGGTTTGCAGCAGCCGGTCAGCGATTTACAGGCTTATTTTGGCTTGCTGTTGCTGGTAATTATCTGTTATCTGCTGCTTTGGCTTTATTGCACCAAAATGAGCGGCGATAATGAAATAAGCATGCAGAAGCTTAGTCTTATATCCATACTGTTTATTGGTATTTTGTTGATGGCCAGAGTTATTACATTGGTGAAGTTTGAGTCCGATTTGGCTACCGACTGGATGCTGGGGCTGGCGGTGCCGGTGCCGGCTTTCGCCATGCTGGTGACGGCGCTGGTTAACCGGCGGACGGCTATTTTTGCAACTTTGATTGTCAGCATTTTTGTCGGCATTATGTGCGGCGCTAATATGCTGTATATCTTTGCGGCGCTGGTGGGCGGACTGATTGGCGTATGGCAGGTGGGCAATATGAACTCTCGCAGTCATTACGCGGTGGCCGTGGCCTATATCTGCGCTTCCTATATGCTGGTAACGCTGGCCTGGTGCTTTATGTGGAATTATGGCGCGCGTTCTATCGGTATCGGTTTTTTGATGTCGTTTATTAACGGTCTGATTTCGGTGATTTTGACGGTGGGGGCGCTGCCGCTTTTGGAAACAGTTTTTTCTATCACCACTGAAATTCGTTTGATGGAACTTTCCAATCTTAATCACCCCTTGCTGAAAAAATTGATGATTGAAGCGCCGGGTACTTATAACCACAGCATTTTGGTGGGCAATTTAGCGGAGGCCGCGGCTGACCAGATTGGCGCTAATGGTTTGCTGGTGCGCGTGGCTTCTTATTTTCATGATATCGGTAAAACCAAACGCCCCAATTTTTATGTGGAGAACCAGAAGCCGGGTGAAAATCCGCATGATAAGCTGCAACCCAGTTTGAGCACCTTTATCATTACCTCGCATACCAAAGAGGGCGCGGATATGGCGCGCAAATATAAGCTGCCGGTGGAAATTATTGATATTATTGAGCAGCATCATGGCACCGGCGTTTTGAAAGGTTTTTATAATAAGGCGCTGGAGCAGGCCAAAACCAATGAAGCAGCCTTGGGGCCGGTGCGTGAGGACGATTTCCGCTATCCGGGGCCAATTCCGCAAACCAGGGAGGCGGCTTTGGTGATGCTTGCTGATAGCTGTCAGGCGGCGGTGCAGTCAATGAATGCGCCCACGCCGGGACAGATTGAGGGTATGGTGCGCGATATTGTTAAGGGCAAGCATAATGAGGGGCAGTTGAATAACTGTGATTTGACTTTCCGCGATTTGGACATAATCTCTTCAACCTTTGCGACAATTTTGGCCGGCGCTAAACATTATCGTTTGCCTTATCCGGAACAGTTGGCTAAAGAGTTGGAGAAGATGCGCAAACAGGCTGAAAAAGCGGAAAAACCCGAAGAAAAATCAGAAAAACCGGAAAAACCAGAGAAAACCGAAGATAAAGAAAACAATAATAAAGAGAATAAAGAAAAATCGGAGAGTAAGGAACGGGATAAGGAATGAAGCTTTTATTGAGTGTGGAATTGCCGGCGCAAACGGACTGGCAGCTTCCGGCTGACTGGGCGGCGGCGCTGCTGGCGGCGTTGCGTCAGACGCTGGCTTTGGAATATCCGGC